>NZ_JBQWEL010000018.1:0-107733 GCF_052658925.1 Microvirga medicaginis
GCGCCCTCATGAGCAATTTGGCTCAGCGCGGCCTCATCAACACCAGACTGGCAGGTTAATGATGACCAAGAAATATATTGCTGGTGAATAATGTGTCGCAAACCCATACTTGAGACGTAAAGGGTGAGCTGCATGCGCGCGGAGTTTATGCAGCGAGCAGGTGAAATTGCTCGGCGAGTGACGGCTCCGGTTTTTGGGCGTAGTTCGCCTGCTGTTTGCGCATCATGTGCACCATTTCAATTCCGCTTAAGATGGCGCGAGCGCTGTTCATGGAGGTGAACCCGAGCACCGGCCGAATCCGCCGCTTGATGGCTCGATGAGGTTCTGTCGCAAACTCGAAGTATAGGCGATTTCAGCGCGATTTTGGTCTTATGGCAGCGGCGCTAAGCCGTTGATTCCACATAGCCCAGCCACAGCGATTCTGCCAGTATAGGTAAGTGAAAGTCGAGTTTACGACAGAACCGAACCATGCGGACTGGGTCAAATCGGCCTGCCTTGCGCAGCTGGTGAACGCCATCGCGCCGGTCATGACCGAGACCGGCGGGCCTGCCTGGCGTCAAACCATTTTCTATCCATTCAAGGACATGAGCAATCTCGGTCGCGGAACGGTACTGCAAACGAAGGTGAACTCGCCGACCTACGAGGCCAATTATTACGATCCGCGCGGTACCTCTGAGCTGCGGTTCCCGCTTTCGGCCGTGCCCTATCTGAAGCTGTCGGTGGTTCACAACCATGACGAGGATTGCGTCACCATCTTCGCGCTCAACCGCAGTCTTGACGAGAGCCTGTCGATGGATGTGCTCGTGCGCGGCTTCGAGGGGCTCACGGTCGAGGAGGCTCACCAACTGTGCAACGATGATCTTATGGCCATCAACACGAAGGATGCACCAGATACGATCAAGCCCGCTCCTCTGAACGGTGTCGAGATCTGGGGAGAGCAGGTGCGGGTCAAGCTCACACGGGCCTCGTGGAACGTCATCCGGCTTGGGGGTTCAGAAGCAGTAAGCGCCTGAACTAGGCTGCCGCAGAAGGGCTGCCTGCAATCTAGCTGCCAGGAAGGATCTTACCCTTCCTGGCGCTTTGCTTTTTTCGAGTCATGGCATGACCGAAGGGAAAGGTTTGTTGCTGGCACTTCTCAGACATTGCGCCTTGGTCAGCTTGCGAGCGCTAAGCGGACGTTCAAGAAGTGCAGGAAGCTCAGGGTCTAACCCCCTAGGCGACATTGGCGTCCGTTTAGCGGAAGTCTCGCGTTGTGACTATGATCGCTGGTGCCTGGGAGCTCTCAGATGTGCTGAACGCCGGTCGTTCGGGGACATCGTGTGAACCCATACGCAACATCTCTCGCGTTCCTATTTTCGCTTTGTCTCCGCGTCCGCTTCGCAGACGAAGGTCGCCGTCACGATCCGCGACCGAGCGCAAAAGATCCGACAGATCGATGAAATGCTCGGCGATCAGGTGGGTGACGCCGCCTTCGCGCTGGAGCCGGCCCCGGCAGCCGATCATGCCTGAGGACAGGATCAGCCGCCGGTGCTTCTCGAACACCGCGGACCAGATCACGAGATTGGCGACGTCGGTCTCGTCCTCAATGGTCATGAACGTCACGCCCTTGGCCGATCCCGGCTTTTGGCGAACCAGCACGAGGCCTGCCACCGTGATCCGCTGTCCGTCTCGAACATGATGAAGATCCCCACACGAACTGATCCGGCGCTCGGTCAGTTCCTGCCTCAGGAAGGAGACGGGATGCCGGCGCAGCGTCAGTCCTTTCGAGCGGTAATCTTCCACGACCTCGCGGCCCTCGGTCATGGAGACGAGATCGACCTCAGGCTCGACGAGTTCGGGCCTGATGGTGCGGTCGCGTTCGTCGGTGGCCGCGAACAGCGGCATGACCTCGTCGGACAGGCCTTCGATCGTCCAGAGCGCTTTGCGGCGATCAAGGCCGATGGAGCCGTAGGCATCGGCCTCGGCGAGGTGCCTGAGGGCCTTCACCGGTATGCCAGCGCGTCGCCACAGATCCTCGATGGACACGTAAGGCTGCTCGGCGCGGATGATCGGGATCATCGCGCCATCCGTATTGGACAGGCCATGCACCATCCGGAAGCCGAGACGGACGGCGAAGCGCCTTGGGCTCGGGGTCGGCTCCAGGATGCAGTCCCAGCGCGAGTGGTTGATGTCGATGGGACGCACCTCGACACCATGCGCCTGCGCATCCCGCACCAGCTGGGCCGGCGCGTAAAAGCCCATCGGCTGCGCGTTGAGGATGGCACAGCAGAACACGTCGGGATGGTGGCACTTCAGCCAGGACGACGCATAGGCGATCTTGGCGAAGCTCGCCGCATGGCTCTCCGGAAAGCCGTAGGAGCCGAAGCCTTCGAGCTGCCTGAAGGTGCGCTCGGCAAAGGCCGCGTCGTAGCTGCGAGCGACCATGCCGGTGATCAGCTTGTCGCGGAACTTCGACACGCCGGCGGTGAACTTGAAGGTGGCCATGGCGCGCCGGAGCTGATCGGCTTCCGATGGCGTGAAGCCCGCGCATTCGATGGCCACCCGCATCGCCTGCTCCTGGAAGAGCGGCACGCCGAGGGTCTTCTCCAGCACGCGCCTGAGTTCCGGGCGCGGGTATTCGACCGCTTCACGCTTCTCGCGCCGACGCAGATACGGATGCACCATGTCGCCCTGGATCGGGCCGGGGCGGACGATCGCGACCTGGATGACGATGTCGTAGAACGTGCGTGGCTGCAGGCGCGGCAGCATCGCCATCTGGGCCCGGCTCTCGATCTGGAAGGTGCCCACCGTGTCGGCCTTGCGGATCATGGCGTAGGTCGCCTCGTCCTCGCCCGGAATCGTGGCGATGTCGTAGTTTTTGCCCTTGTGCTCGCGCAGGAGATCGAAGGCGCGGCGCATGCAGCCCAGCATGCCAAGGCCCAGCACGTCGACCTTCATGAACTTGAGGGAGTCGATGTCGTTCTTGTCCCACTCGATGACCTGACGGTTCTCCATGGCGGCGGGCTCGATCGGCACGAGATCATCAAGCCGGTCTTGGGTCAGCACGAAGCCGCCCGGATGCTGCGAGAGATGGCGCGGAGCGCCGATGAGCTCGCCAGCGAGCTCCAAGGTCATGCGCAGGCGCGGATCGTCGAGGTTGAGATTGAGCTCCTTCGCCTCCTTGTCCGACACGCCATCGTTGCCCCAGCCCCAGACGAGACCGGCCAATCCCGCCGTCACGTCCTCGGGCACGCCGAGGGCCTTGCCGACCTCGCGCACGGCGCCCTTGGCGCGGTAACAGCTCACGACGGCAGTCAGCGCCGCGCGATGGCGTCCGTAGGTGTCGTAGATCCACTGGATCACCTCCTCACGGCGTTCGTGCTCGAAATCCACATCGATGTCCGGCGGTTCGCGCCGTTCCTGGGAGACGAAGCGCTCGAACAGCAGATCGTGCTCGGTCGGATTGATGGAGGTGATGCCGAGCACGAAGCAGATGGCGGAGTTCGCCGCCGAACCGCGGCCCTGGCACAGGATGCCACGTGATTTGGCGAAGGACACGATGGCGTGCACGGTGAGGAAATAGGGCGCATAGCCGAGTTCCTCGATCAGCTGCAGCTCACGACGGCAGGTTGCGGCGACCACGTCGGGAATGCCGTCCGGATAGCGCTGCCTTGCACCTTCCCACGTGAGCCGTTCCAGCTTCTCCTGGGCCGTCTCGCCGGGATCGGTCTCGGACGGATATTGGTAGCGCAACTCGTCGAGCGAGAAGGTGCAGCGCTCGAAGACTTCACGCACACGCCGGAAGGCCTCCGGGTGGCGCTCGAAGAGGCGCTCCATCTCGACCGGATCCTTGAGATAGCGGTCGGCATGGCGTTCGAGACGGTAGCCGGCCTCGTCGATGGTGCAACCTTCCCGGATGCAGGAGACCACATCCTGCAGGCGGCGACGGTCCGGGTGGTGATAGAGCACGTCGCCCATGGCAATGGTCGGCACGCCGGCTGCCTGGGCCGCCTGCTCGATGGTGTAGAGGCGCAGGTGCTCGTTGGGCGCGAAGCGCCGGATCAGCGCCATGTAGGCGCGGTTGCCGAACGTCTGTTTGAGACGGGCGAGGTCGGCCTTGAGCCTGTCGTCAGCATGGTTGCCCAGCAGAACGGCGAGCAGCCCCTCGTTCCAGGCGACCACATCATCCCAGGCAAGATGGCACTGCCCCTTGCCGCCGCGGCTCTTGCCGAGGCTGAGCAGCCGGCACAGGCGGGAATAGGCGGCCCGGTCCGTGGGATAGACGAGGAGCGACGTGCCGTCGGTGAGATCGAGCCGGCAACCGACGACGAGCCGCACGCCCGTATCCCGCGCGGCCTCGTAGGCGCGCACGATTCCGGCAAGCGAGTTGCGGTCGGTGATCCCGAGCGCCGAGATGCCGAGGAGCTTCGCCTGCTCGAACAGCTCCTGCGGGCTCGACGCGCCGCGCAGAAACGAGAAGTGGGTCGTGACCTGAAGCTCGGCGTAGACGGGGTCTGCAGGGCGCTCGCTCATGCGAAAAGGCTTTCGGTCACGCGAAGAACCCGTGCATCCACCAGCGCCCGCCCTCGGCGGTGGGCGCATCGCGGAAGATCCAGAAGCGGCCGCCTTGCTCGGTCTCAACGCGGTAATAGTCCCGGGCGGCCAAGCCCTTGTCGCCGTTCCACCATTCCGACGTGATGCGCTCGGGACCGTCGGCCTTGGCGACCATGTGACGGACCTTGCGCCAGACGAAAAAACGCGGCGGGTAATCCGGGAGCAGGGCCGTTGCGACCACAGGCTCCGGTGGATCAAGCAAGCGCGCAGGCCGCGGCAGGTTCTCGGGCCAGACCGATCCTGTCGGCGGTGCGAGCGCCGGAATCCGGCGTGCCATGCGTTCGGGAACGAGGCTCTGGACGGGCGCGAGACGATAAACGTGTCTCATGCCGATGCGCGCGCCGAGACGATCGACGAGCTGCCCCATGTCCGCCTCGCTCGCCTCATCGCCAAGGCCCTGCGCCTGGATCTGCTTCTCCGTCAATGGCTCGACCTTGCTCGCGACCAGCACGATCTCCTCGATGCCGAACCCGGGATCGATGGTTTGCAGCCGCTCGTCAAAGAGCTTCGCGAGATGCACCGCATCTCTGTTGGCTTTTGCGGTTCCGACGCGCAGGCAGGCGCTCTTCTGATCGACACGCTGGCAGAGGAGATCGAGCCGGCGGGCGCCCTCTCCACGCTGCTCCAACTGTCGGCATAGGTCCTTGGCGAGGCGCAGTACGACGGACTTGAGATCCTCAAGCCGACCGATCGGCTCCGCGAACGCGATAGCGGCAGTCGGGGTCTCCTTGGGAATGAGGGGAGTGATGGGCTCGAACGAATGGCCCATGGCCTGATCGAGCCGCAGCGCGACATCGCGGCCGAAGCGACGGACCAGCGGCGCACGCGGCATGGCGGCCAACTGGCCAATCCGCTCGATGCCGAGACGATGCAGGGTGCCGAGCTTGTCGACAGGGATCCTTAAGGCGCGGATCGACAGGGGCGCGACAGCATCCACGGCCCGGCCCGTTGGCACGACACCGCCGGCTCCATAGCGGGCCACCGCCCAGGCCGCACCCGGGGCATCGGCGACCGCCGCTTTCGCCGCGATACCCTGCCGAGTCAGACGGCTGGTGAGATCCGTGAGCAGTTCCTCCTCACTGCCGAACAGATGCGCCACGCCGGCAATGTCGATCCAGAGACCGTCGGGAGGATCGGATGCGACGACAGGTGAATAGTTGATTGCCCAGCGTGCGAGTTCCCGTAAGGAGGCGTCGTCCTCCTCGGGAGTGGCCTCCGCCACATGCAGATTGGGAACAAGCGCCTGGGCCTGAGCCAGCGCCATGCCGGAATGGAGACCAAGCTCTTGCGCAGCGGTGCAGGCTGCACGCACCACGCGGCGCGATCCAACCGTATGCATGGTCACAAGCGGCTCATGGCGCGGCGGCGCGCCGGTCCGCCGCCTGATCCGATCGGTCGGCCAGGTCGGTAGGTAGAGCGAGACGACCCTTCGCATCGCAGGCCTCCAAAATCCAGGTACGGGGTTCGGCGCCACGGCAGCGCAGGAGTTCGACCTGCCAGCGCTCCCGCCCGAGGCCGGGAGCCGGCATGAGTTCGGACGGCGCAGGGGCAATGCGCCAGCGGGTGACGGCGGCAGTCGGAAGATGGACCAGGTCCTTCTCGGCCACCGTCCACCAGCGCCGGATGACGAGCGCCGTCACGCCTGTCGCTTCCGCTGCCAATTGCAGGCGGCGCGAGGCGGTTAGCCCCAGACGCGTGATCTCGCCGACAACAGCGGCCAGTCCCTTCTCGCGCAGACCTTCCTCAATGAGCGGCAGGATCTCCCGCTCGCGCTCGGCTTCGGCATAGATCACGCGATCAGGATGGAGCCCCGCGCGCAAAAGACCGGGGGCGAACAGGTCGCGACGCGTGAGGCACCAGAGCACAGGCCCCTTGAGACGAGCGGCAATCCCAGCCGTGAAGAGCGTGGTGCAGCCCGCAAACTCGGAGGCAAGCCCCGCCTCAATCATCTCGTGCAGGGCACCTCGGGCCAGACCGCCGCCGGGCAGATGACCGTCGATCTCGCGGAGACCGAAGGGCAGGGGCTTGGTCCTGCGGGAGCCGCCTTCGAGCC
The DNA here is from genome assembly GCF_052658925.1 of Microvirga medicaginis. Lineage (NCBI taxonomy): Bacteria > Pseudomonadati > Pseudomonadota > Alphaproteobacteria > Hyphomicrobiales > Methylobacteriaceae > Microvirga > Microvirga medicaginis. The sequence goes on from NZ_JBQWEL010000018.1 coordinate 6,647, forward strand.
GGGCAATCCGGAGCCGTAAATCGGCAAGCCTGTCCTGTTGCCCGGCATGCATGATCCCGTGCCCGTTCAAGTTCGTGTTGAGGATGTTCCTATTATGTTCTCGTTACGTCATGAGTCAAATACACGCAGGAGTAGCTGTGAATTTTGGGGAGAAGGGTGTTGCGCAGACGGTCTGCCCCGAATTGCAAATAGCTATGTACCAGAAGCCTTAAGTTATGGCTCTCTCTTCTGACGCCGTGCCCTTCTCGACACCTGCTCTGCATTCGCTCGATTGTTCTCTGACAGCTCGAGGAGAGTAGCTGGTTCTCGTTGTGAGCCTACTCTCATTCACCGTCTCATTGAGCGGCTTCATCTGGAACATCTGGTCGAAGTTCATCTACCCAAAGCCGCGGGTTCAGGTGAACTTTGGCATATTCGAAGCTTGGGGTGACGCCGGCGTAACAGACACTGCGCTTCCTCTCTCAGCTGTGAACCATGGGACGATCGAAGTGACGCTTATTCGCCGATCGTGTACTTGCGAGGATTGCGGCGGTCGCCGGCAGGCCGGTACTGTACGAGGAAGACCTTGCGCCCTGCTGGAGTAATCTTCAGGCCAAAACCCTTCAGGTCTTCATCCCACCAGATCTCATCGCGATTGGCAGGGGCGGGCAGGGTATCGATGATGCGCTTGGTGAGCTTGCAAGTGGGCATGACGGGTGGGCTCGTGCGTGGCTACCTGGATGACAAATAGGTAGCCAGAAATTTGCAAGCGGAGCCATTGCCGGGAATAATCAACCCACAGAAATTCAGAGATATCAGTTATTTATGTTCAATGGTCTATCATCATCAACTGTCAGGAACGTGCTGCTACCTGACTTTTAATCAGAGGGTCCTGGGTTCGAGTCCCAGCGCGCTCACCACCTAAACCCTGATACCGGCACAGGGTTTTGTGATTTCAATGAAGTGAGAGTCCGTCCCGAAACCGATCTCGGGGTAACGCTGAGGGTAACAACGGATGCTCGCTAGGCGTCCTTGAGCGATCGTTGCGACGTGACACGGGTCCGGAGAAATTGACTTTTGTGTCTCATCAAAACAGGTCCGAGTAGTCCGAAGCAGACTTGAGCATACAGCACGAGACCATGCTCGTGCTTCACAGCCCATGCTTTGGCACCCCTCGTCCCAGGCCATAACCGCGTCCACAATCGATCACAGCCCGAGAGCGCCGTCCCAGCTTAACGATCGCTAGAGTGATCTGCGGTAAAAGGCGACGCAGGTCTGGAGAGATCTCTAGTCTGCCGATCATCGTTCTGGGGGTGTTCATGGCCAATCCATCAAAACTGCTGACCGCTTATGAACTGATGGTGGCTGCGGAGGAAGAGAAGCACCGCCTGATGCCGGAGCGGCTCGTGACGCTCGTTGCGGACAAGCCTTGGATCAAGGCCGTGAGCCAACACTCCCAAGCCCGCCAAGCCTTCCTGGAAGCAGCGATCGACTTCTGTCGATCCGAGAAAGCCGGAGCCCCGAAGAGCTCCCGCAAGGCGAATGCAAAGCCGGCGATAAAGAAAAGCGGCCGGGAAGTGCACGTACCGTGAGAACGGGATCCAACTTCCCTCACCATCTGCAAAGGTACTGCAGTAAGGCCCAGTTCAAGGCGGATATGGGCCAATTTCTGCCGTGGCAGCAAGAGCGAAACCTCAGCGGCTCTCGCCCTATGTCGCTGTTTGACCCGTTGCGGACCTTGGATGTCGTGCCTCCACTCCCGTTGAAGGAAAAGAGGTAGGTAGAGCACGCCGACCGTTCCGGTCAGTACGAGCACGGTAGCAATGGCGGCTCCGAGTGAGCCTTGGTCATTGTTGCGGTCCATAGCCTTCGTCGCAGTATTCCAGCCGTTGCGGCAGGATCCCGAGCCTTTCGCCGAGAGGATCGGGAGAAGGGCGGATGGTTTGGGAATCTCTCTCCGAACCCTTCTCCCAGGTTAGGCAATGGCCTGCGTGCCCGTCCATTACGCCGCGGCAGCGAGAGCCGTCCCAGTTAGGCGTCCGATCTCCGCCTTCGCGCCGCCGATGGCCTGGTCGCGGATCTCCGGCCCGAAGGCCAGGCGTTCGGCGCGGACGAAGGAGACGTCCGTGATGCCGATGAAGCCGAGCATCGTACGGAGGTGGGGTTCCTGCGAGTCCATCGCCTGGGCCGGACCCTCGCTGTAGAGGCCGCCACGGCTCTCCACCACGATAGCGCGCTTGCCCGTCACGAGCCCCTCAGGGCCGGCTTCGGTGTAACGGAAAGTCAGGCCAGCACGGAGCACATAGTCGAACCAAGCCTTAAGGGTCGACGGGATGCCGAAGTTGTACATCGGCGCGCCGATCACGATGACGTCGGCGGCCTTAAGCTCGCTGATGAGTTCATTCGACAGTGCCTGTGCGGCGGCCTGCTCCAGGTTAACCGGGTCAGCACCGCGCAGGGCAGCCGCGGACTCCAAAGTCAGGTGCGGGATCGGATCGGTGCCAAGATCGCGTGTTACCACGCGCAGGTTGGAATCCTGGGCCCGCAGGTCAGCCACAGCCTGCTCGACCAGCTGGCGAGACACGGACGCGGCGCCGCTGGCGCTGCTGTTGAGGACGAGAACGGTGGACATGAAATCCCTCCAGGGGTGGTTCGCATTGCTGATGGAGGGAAAGTAATGGTTCGGAAGTCGAGCATAATCACTTGGATTTGGAACACACTGTTCAAAAATAGGAAACATTGACGGTCGGCTCCGTGTCCTAAGTCGGCCTCTGGAATAGGCTGAATCGGGGCGCCAAACAGCGGCTCATGGATGAGGACCGCCCTGTATCGGCAGACATTCGTTACTGACAGTGTTTAGGAGCAAGCGACTTGGGCGTCTCAGGTGCCCCCGCCTCAAGTGTGAACCCGGCCTTGAGAATAACCTGATAATGGTGGACTTCGCCGTTCTCAATATGGCCACGGGTCTGGACCACCTCAAACCAGCGTAGCTTCCTAAGCGTCTGGTCCGCGCGCTTGATGGCGTCTGGATGGCATCCTCAATGTGGGCCATAGCGTTCATGCCCGAGGTCACGGCAAGCGCCGGGGCTGACTAAGCGTAAGGTCGGCGTCGTAGATGACGACCTCCGGCAGCACCTTCAGTATCGGTTGCGTCGTCTTCACCGTCCTTTGTCTCGCCGAGGATCGGCGTCATCTCCGAGCCGGCATAGGTGGTCGGCAGTACGATCTGGGGCAGATCGGTGCGCAGCGCAATGGCTTTGCCGAGCCCGGTCGTCGAGCCGCCGCCAACCGCTAGGACCGCATCGGCCCCAAGTTCCTTGACCACCTGCAGCGCCTTCTGAGTGGCCTCGACGGACGTGTGCATGATCGCCCCGTCATGGGTGCCGACAGACAAATCGCCCAGCAATGTGGCAATCTCGCGGGCCTGCGCCTCACCCCGACCCGGCGTGGAGAGAACGAGAACCCGGCGCACGCCCAGGCGCTCGGGCTCGAACTTCACCTGAGAAATGGTGCCTGAGCCGAATACCACACGTATCGGAAGGGCTTCATAGACGAAGGGCTTCATGGCTCACACCTCATAAGGTTGATCACCCGGCCTCAGGCTGCGGTGGGGCTGGCCCGGAACCGCTCCAGCGGCAGATCCCGGTCCCAGTAGGGATCCCGACCGAGCGACTTCGACAGATGGTCGAGGAACGCCCGCACCTTGAGTACGTTGTTGCGCCCCGGCGGCATCACGGCGAAGAAGGCCGGCTCGACCACCGACCAGTCGCAGAGCACGGGTTTCAGCGTGCCGGCCCGCAGCGCCTCGTGGGCAATGAACGTAGGCGACAAGGTGATGCCATGCCCGTCGACGGCAGCCTGCATCAGCACCTCGCCGTTGTTGCCCCACAACCGGCCGTCGACACGGACATCCTCGCGCACTCCGTCTCGTTCGAAGCTCCAGGTGCCATGCCGGGCGAGATAATCGTAGACGAGGCAGTCATGGTGCTCGAGGTCATGCGGGTGCTTCGGCTCACCCCGGCGCTCCAGGTAGGCCGGTGACGCGCAGACCACCATGCGAGCGGGCGCCAGGTGCTTCGCGATCAGCGACGAGTCGTCGAGGCGGCGGATGCGGATCGCGATATCGTAGCCTTCCTCGACCACGTTCACGACGCGGTCGTCGAGTGTCAGCTCGACCTCCACGTCCGGGCACTGCTTAAGGAAGTCGCTGACAATGCATCCGAGGTGGAGGACGCCAAACGACATCGGCGCGTTCACCCGCAGTGTGCCGCGAGGGGTGGCGGTCGAGGCCCGGATGTCCTGCTCCGCCGTTTCGAGTAGGCCGAACAGGGTAGTTGCGGTCGCATTCAACGTATGGCCCGCTTCGGTCAGGCTGAGCTGGCGGGTGGTGCGGTTGAGCAGCTTGACCCCGAGTTCCGCCTCCAGGTCAGCAATGTGCTTGCTCGCCATGCCACGCGAGATCCCGATCTTGTCGGCGGCCCGCGCGAAGCTCCCGAGGGTGGCGATGGTGGCGAACGTCTTTAGGGCAATGAGGTCACGGATCACGAAACCCTCCGGTCGATAGGGACACACCCCTATATGGCATGCCAATTATTCAACGGGAGTGTATAGACAATTTAAAAAAAGCTCAATTGTTTGCGAATGAGAAATCGCGGATCTCTGACGACGAAGAGGCGCACACCAGCGACCAGCCTCTGAAGGAGACAAAAACATGCGTTTCTCAAGCGTTCTCAAGGCCCTTGCCGTTCTGCTGCCGATGGGTCTCGGCATCGCCGCCCCGGCCGAGGCCGCCCCGCCGGCCAAGAGCCTGCTCACCCCCGACAACCACGTCCTCGTGCTCATCGACCACCAGCCGCAGATGGCCTTCGCCACCCGCTCCATCGACATCGCCGAGCTGCGGAACAACGTGACCGGTCTCGCCAAGTCGGCGAAGGCCTTCAACGTGCCGACGATCCTGACTACCGTCGCCGAGAAGTCGTTCAGCGGCCCGATCTTCCCCGAGATCCAAGCTGTCTTCCCGGACCAGAAGCCCATCGACCGCACCACGATGAACACCTGGGAAGACCAGCGTGTGGTCGACGTCGTGCAGAAGACCGGCAAGAAGAAGATCGTGCTGGCCGCCCTGTGGACTGAGGTCTGCGGCGTCCTTCCGGTGCTCTCGGCGCTGGAGCAAGGCTATGAGGTCTATTTCGTGACCGACGCCTCCGGCGGCGTGTCCAAGGAAGCCCACGACATGGCCGTGCAGCGCATGGTCCAGGCGGGCGCTAAGCCGATCACCTGGGTGCAGTACCTGCTCGAGCTGCAGCGCGATTGGGCCCGCGGCGCGACCTATGCGGCTGTGACGAATATCGCAAAGGAGCACGCCGGCGGCTATGGCCTCGGTATCTTCTATGCCGGCTCGATGTTCAACGGCAAGGAAGGACACTAACCGGCAAACGTGGCGGCCACGTCCCGAGTGGCCGCCACTCCCTTATCCGCCCGTCACACGTGCCGTTTGGCGTCTTGTCGTTTCCATCAGGCGAAGACCAATGCCTCATCTCATTCTCACGCTTGCGGCCCTGGCCGCGACCTCCCTACCGGCCATGGCCGAACCGCGCTCCGGCAGCCAGCTTTATCAGGACTATTGTGCCGCCTGTCATCACCCGTCGAACGTGATGGTAAGCTCGCCGAAGGCTGGATCGGAGCGCGACTGGGCACCTCGGCTTCAAAAGGGCCTGCCTGCACTGACGCAGTCGGCGGTCCAGGGTGTCGAGGCGATGCCGCCGAAGGGCAACTGCGGGGATTGCACCCCGGCCGAGATCGAGGCCGCCATCCGCTTCATGGCGAACATCAGGAATCCCTGACCCATGACGCCGCGCTTCCAGACGGGTATCGCCTCTCCGAACTACACGAAGGCTTTCCCATCATTTCGTCCCATCTAATCCGCCTCATCCTGTTAATTGCCTTGTGCTCCGCGGCTGCCGGATGCCACAGGACATCGTTCGGCAACGCGATTGGCTATCCGGCACCGTCCCCGAAGAGTGATCTCTGGTCCGACCAGATATCCGGCACAGCATTCGCGACAGGGAACTAAGAGCCGTCAGGCTCTCCGGCCGTCGCTCCTGATGCCGGATGCAGCGCATAGGCGATCGTCACGATGAGCACTATGGCACCGGTGACGACAAGCGGTACGACCAGCCCGCTCGTGCGCACGAGTACCGCACCAATCACGGCGCCCACGAAGATCGCCACCACCGCCGCGATGCGTCGGCGCCAATTCTTGTTTTCGCCGCCGGACAGGGAGGAGTCTGCCGCAAGGCCGGTCAGTGTCAGCGTCAGGACAGTCGTCGTCAGGTCCGGCATCTTCAGCCGGCGAACGGTCGCATTGCGCAGTCCCATTGCGAGGGCGGACAGGCCGATCAGCGTGAAGAGCCGTGACGCGGGCGATAGATTTTCGACGTCATATTCGAGCGCCACGACGGCCGCCGCCCAGAACAGGATCGCTTCGACGGCCGCGACGGTGAGCAGCCACCGTCGACGGGTCGAGTGGACAAAAGCGTTGGCGATCCAGCCGCCGGCCAGCGCACCGACGAGGAATGTCAGCAGCGCCATGACATAACGCGGGACTTCAAACCCCGGCGTCCCGCCGACGGCGAAGCCGAGAAATACCGTGTTGCCGGTCATGTTCGCCACGAAGACCTGTCCCAGCCCCAGCACGCTGACCGCGTCGACCAAGCCCGTGACCGCAGAGAGGACGATGAGAACCAGCGGAAGGGGATCCTCCGGACCGGCGACGGGTGACGCTGCCATTTTGCGACTCCTCGCTTACTCAAGATGAACAGGTTCAATCGGGTGGGTCGGCACAATTGCCTCACGTCTCCTTGACACGCGACGGTTCGTTGCTGCGGCGGTAGACAGGCGTTCTCGGCGGCAGGAGATAGAGGAGCGTCAGGCCCGTGCACATCGCCAAGCCCCACCTGTGATCGAGCACGGAGACCGCGACGGCGAGGGCATAGACGGCGACCGTTCCGAGAAATTGGAGGGTTAGCTTGTGCACGAAGCCGTGATCCAGTTGAGGCATGACCAATCTGCGGTTGTGGCTCGCGTAGAGCCAAACGAGAAGCCATGCGACGGCCGGAAGCAGCAGGCCGAGCGCATAGAACGTGACTGCCGCCGGGCGGCTTGCCTCCTCCGGCCAGTGAGTTCCGAGAACATGGGTCGGGAATGGCAGGAACGCGATGAACATGAGGAGCAGGAGATTGAGCAGGTTCAGGCCGTGATCGGTTTTGGCGAAGAGCTTGAACAGGTAGTGATGATTGGCCCAGTAGATGCCGATCATCGTGAAGCTGAGCCCGTAGGCAAAGTAGGACGGCCAAAGCCCGAGAATGGCATTCAGCAGGGTGCCGGAGTCCGATCCTTCCCCGGCGGGGATCCTGAGATCCAGGACCAGCAGCGTGATCGCGATGGCGAACACGCCGTCGCTGAAGGCTTCGATCCGCTGTGTGCTCCGCTCCGTGCCGTCTACGTTTGGGCCCGCCATATCACTCTCTTGCCTGAGAAACCGTGACCTGCCTGGCGACTTCGGCACGGGCTCTGCTCTCATCAATCCGAACCCCTGCATGGAATTTTGCTATTCTTCCCTGGGCTTGCCGTCCGCCTCTTCCTCGAACGAGACGGCGACATCGGCGTTGGCCGACAATCTCACCTTGTCCCCCTCGACCTCGGCGACGAGGGCTATCGAAACGTAGTGGTGATGACCTGCGTGGGAGCCCTGGCCACTGTCCTGCTTGGTCAGCTTGATCCGGTCTCCTTCCAGGCGATCAACGGTGCCGACGTGAATGCCGTCGGCTCCGATCACTTCCATGTGCTCTCTGATCGCGCTTGCATCTGACATGTGTCTTCTCCTCCTGTTAAAGGGCTAGGGCGGGAGCTGCCGGCGGGCTTGACTGCCAAGCCCGTCCCGACGCCCCCATCTGTTCGCCGACGCGAAAGAGTTCTCCCATGTATTCGCGGTCGAATTCCGACCGGGGCTCTTTCATGAATCCCGCAGGAATCGAGGTGAACAAGACGCGCATTGTTTTCACGGGCGATCCGATCCAGTCTCCGCAGGTCCGACAAGCCTTGGTACTTTGTCAGCGTCGTGATGGATCGGACCGCAAGCGGAAAGGCCGCTTGATCGGTGGGCTTGTAATCAGGCGTGAGCTTGCCGTTGCGGATCACATAGAGGGTTCTCTGCCTTGCTGCGCCAAAGGCAGTTTGCTCGAAACGGGAGAAGCGGGTCCGCGGCGGTGCGAAGAAGATCTGGGCCGAGACACCACCATCAACGTGGAGCTCGTCGTAGGCGCGTCCATTGACGTTCACGCGTATTCGTTGAGGAGGGAAGATGGCGGGGATCGCGCTCGATGCGAGCAGAACTTGAACGATGAGGTCGCGACGATCTGATTGCTGGCTCGCGGCGATGGCCGAGAGATCCCAAATGACTGGACGCTGAGCATCGATGTTGGTGGTCTGGACGAGCAAACGACGTCCCTTGGAATACTCCCGCGCAATCGCATCCAACACGTCGTCCGTCATGTATTGCTCGATCAGTCGCTTGAGCGGAGCCGTGTCGTACCGCGAGGACCCCAGAAACCCGAGAATACCGCGATCGACGAGAAGGTCGCTGTCGCCGTACTTCGTGTACATATCCTTCAGCACGCCGTCATATGAGGGGCCAAGGAAGGCGAACGGGGCCGCAAGGGCTCCCGTCGAGACGCCTGTCACCACCTCGAAGCGCGGGCGCTGGCCGCTCCGGGCCCATCCGGTGAGAAAGCCAGCCGCATAGGCGCCATCGCCGCCGCCTCCCGAGATGGCCAGAAAATCGGCCTTCCTGGTGCTGGCTCCTGGTTCGCCGGCAAGAGCTGCATCCTTCACTTGGCGGTATTGCCGGCTGATGACCGCCTCAATCGTCGGCGTCACCTCGTCGCCCCAGAAGCGGATATCGCCGTAGCCGCCGACACGAGCAGCTTCGAGCTCCGGTCCTGGCACGGCCACGCGATCATTCGTTGCGAGGCACCCGCTCATGGCGGCCGCAAGGACCATGACGAGAGCTGCGCGGGTTGAAAGGCTCCATGGCACGGCTCGAACTCTCCACCAAACTGCATTCAGAATTTCAGGACCGTCTCGAACCCCGCGAAGTGGGCCGTCTTGGACGGGCCCGTGTCCTTGATGAACTGCCCCGGCACGAATACCGAGTAAGCCAGTTCCGCGCTGAACCAGCGGGTGGGCTCCCATCCGAGAACCACGTCCGCCTGGGTTCCGATGTAGCGGGCCCGGCTGTCATCGGACGGGCGCACGAGGCCACCACCGTTGTCGTAGATGCCGTCGCCGAGGCTCTCCCGCCAGTAGAACACCGCGGCTCCCGAAAGCGTCCACTGATCGTTGAGATGCAGCGTCAGGTTCGGATGGACATTGATCAGGTTGGACGGTCCGACCAGACCGATCTCGCCAAAGTATTTTCCTTTCGGGAACAGAGCGTTGAAAGTCTGCAGATCCGGATTGTTCGGGTTGCGGTCACCGCTGATGATGTTCGCCCGCAGGCCGACGCGCGGGCTGAAGGTGACGTCCTCGAAGGTGTAGCCAGTGTCGGAGGCAACCGACCAGGCGCGGATATTGCCGCCGTCGAAGCTGCCGAACTGGACCATGCCCTCGAAATTCCAGTCCCAGCCCTGCGCCTTGCCGAAGAAGCGGCTGCCGAGCGTGTGCCGGACCTCGTCTCCGGAGCCCTGGTTGAATTCCGCGTGGGTGTTGCGATAACCGATGTAATAGAGGTCCAGACCGGATTCTGGGCCAATCGCATCCAGTTTGCGGGTGGCATAGACCGACCACACCGACCTATCGTCGTCAAAGTGGTCGTTGAAGCTGTCGACCCTATTGCGCACTGGCCGGGCATAGAAGGCATCAACGCGCCATGGATCCGCTTCGACAGATACCAAACCTGCGTCGAACGACCGGAGCACGTTGGGACCGTACCGCAGGCTGATCAGGCGCTCCGTTCCATACGACAGCAGCTGCCGTCCCCCACGCAAAGTCAGGTCGGCCCCTTCGCTCAGGGGCAGCTTGAATTCGGCGAAGCCCTGCAGGAGTTCGAACCCGGTCTGGTCGACGCCGGTCACCGGCGTCTCCTTGCCGGTGACCCAGGCCCCGATCATCTGGCCGAACAGGCGCACGTTGGGCCCGAGATGCAAGTCGGCATAGGGCAACACGCGGTACCATTGGTAATTGTCGACCGGGATCTCGCCCCAGTTGAAGTTCCAGTAGGCCTCCTCCCTGAACCGCAGCTCAGCTCCGAGGGTCAGATAACTGGTCCCGGAAGCATCGAGTGGGATGAACTTGAAAGGCTCCCACCAGGCTCCTGTGCGCTTGGACGGATCCCGCAGGTACGAATAATCCTCAGTGTAGCGGAGATTGGTCAGCTCGGGCGGCGATGGTGGACTCTCGGCTGCGCTCTGTTCCCCGGACGGATCACCTTGACCGGACGATTGGGCAACTGCTTCCGGGATGGCTGCCAGAGCGAGCGCCAGGAACGCGGCCTTGCTGGCGTATGACAGAATGGATCGGAGCCAGGGGCAAGTCCTTGGATCTTCCGAACTCCCTGGGTTGGAGCTGTCGTCCATCCTACGAAACATGCCTCGCTCCCTTGCCGTCTTGTCGTTGAATCTGGGACGATCGCTTCCGAAGAGTACCGGTGCAATGGGTCTATCCCTGCCGGCGTTGGAAGCCGGTGATCGTGACGCGCTCCCAGATGCCGGCATCGTGGAAGGGATCCGCCCGATTGAACCGCTCAACGGCCGCACGGTCGGCCGCTTCGACCACGAACAGGCTCCCAATCATCGTTGCCCCGTCATCCGTGGTCAGGGGACCCGACATGACAATGCGGACACCATACGGACTCGGATCGGCCAGGAACGCCTTGTGCGCTTCATAGCGAGCGAGACGGACGTCCAAGGCTCCCGACTTGTCCAGTGCGTGGATGACGAACAGCATCGCGACGACTTCACTTCGGGGATCCGACCGGGCTTGGAGGTTTGATCATGTCGCGGGCGTAGCTCAGACCAATCCCATATCCTCCTCCATAGGTCTCCACGATGGAGCGTGCGCCGTCATAGGTCTCGTGGCGGGTCCAATCGCGCTGCAGTTCGAGCAGGACCTGGATCCAGGACGTCATGCGTGCTCCGGCGGCTTCCATCCGGCGGAGAGCAAGATCATGGCTTGTGGGAGTCAGACCTCCGCACGCGTCTGCGACGACATAGACGTCATACCCCTCCGCCAATGCCGAGAGCACAGCGAATGAGACGCAGGCCTCCGTCAGGAGGCCTGAGACCAGCAGGCGCTTCCGGCCCGACGACGTGACAGCCGCGCGAGCCGGCTCGTCCTCCCAGACGTTCATGCTCTTCCGGTCGATCGCCTGCACATCCGGAATGATCTTCTGGATCGCAGGCATCAGAGGCCCGCTGTAGACCTTCGTCGCCGATGTCGAGGCGATGATGGGAAGGCCGAAGACGACGGCTGTTCGAGTCAGGGCCGCGGTGTTGTTGAGCAGCGTCTGACGATCGATCGACTCCACCGCGAAAGCCAGTCCCGCCTGATGATCGATAAGCAGCAGGGCACAATCGGACGGAGTGAGAAGGGATGGGATGTCTGCCATGGATCGGATCTTCCTCGTGGACGTTAACGGCCGACGATACGACCGTCCGTCATGTTCCAGCCAAGCCTCAATTGCCCCACGTCTCATCACTCACAAACGTCGCGGCTGTCGGCCTCACTGCATTCCAAGAATGCGTCCTGTGAGGAGGAAGCCTGCGGTCATGGAGACGACCAAGAGTGCGCCAACAATCTTTGGCGGGGCCGGCGACGGAATATCGACCCAGCGGCAGAAGGCGCCGATCCCAAATGCTATTATGAGGCCTAACGCGATCTGAAGCATGGCTCACCCCACCTTCTGGCGGGAAACATCGCGGGCCATCCCAATATGCCCGTCCGGTCCGCCGCAGTTCTCACGCTGCGTGGCTGGCCGGTGGGACGCGAGGCGGTCGACGATCTCGTAGCCAGCGGACATCGCCAACACGAGAAGCGCCCCGGTGAGCGCCAGCGGCGCGGGCAAGGGCAATTCGACGAGGCGACACACTACGCCGACGCCAAGCGCCAACAGCAGTCCGAGAACAATCTTCATGACGAGATCTCCTCCGTGGTGGGCGCTCTTTCCCGATTCGGTTCGAGCGCGAGGAAATGCTGAACGACCGGGTCTTCTGGTCCCTGATGGAAGCGGCGTGCCTCTGCCTGAATGTCGGCATCCGCTTTCGAGACCCGACGGTGCTGACGCAGGTGCTCGGCCCAGGATTCGACGAAGAACCACTCGACAATATGTTCCGGATCGGCCGCATCCTCGGAAACGCCCCAGGCGTAGGCTCCGTCGCGCCGGCGTTCCTCGGAAAGGCGCTCAAGGGACGTGAGGAAGGCAGCCCGATCCGCCTGCGGGATGCGGTAGGTGACCATGACCATGACAGGCCCTCGGTCGTGCGCGACCGGCTCGGCCATCGCCGGCTCGGGCCAATGCATCGAGGGAGTGAGATCGCCTTCGCCGCTGGGCAGGGGGGCTCTATAGGCGAGTGTCGCGGTCGCAGCCAGAGCGATGCCGGCGACGATCAGGGTGGCATCCGTGCCGATCTCCTGCGCCAGGAAGCCCCAGCCGAGGCTGCCGGCCGCCATGGCGCCATTGAAGGCCGTCAGATAGATTGCTAGACCACGGCCCCTGATCCAGTTCGGCAGGATGGCCTGCATGGTGCTGTTGAGCGTAGTCAGCATCGCAATCCAGGCGATCCCGAGTACGAAGGTCGCGATGATTGCCACAATCTCCGAGTTCGTCACCGCCAGCAACGCGGTCGAGCCTGCCGTGACGAGGGACATTGCGAGCACCAAGCGATCCTGGCCAAGCCCGGCGCGGACCCGCGGAAGCAGAATGGCGCCCACAATTGCGCCTGCCCCAACGCTGCCGAGCAACAGGCCGTAGAAGCTCGGTCCTCCGCCGATCTCCTGGCGTGCCACTATCGGCAACAGCGCCCAGACGGCGCTGGCGAAGGCGAAGAACAGCACGGCCCGCCACAGGATCCGATGGAGGTCATGGCTGGCACGGGCATAACGCAGTCCCGCCCGCAGCGCCCCGCCGAACTGCTCCCGCAGGCCATCATCCGCGTCGGGGGGCCGCTGCCACCACAACAGGGCGGATGCGACCACCACATAGGTGAGGACATCGAGCCCGTAGACCGCTGCGGCACCCAGGGCGGCGAGGAGGAATCCTCCCAGGGCCGGGCCAATGGATCGGGCGATGTTGATCCCGAGCGAGTTGAGTGCCACCGCACCCTTGATATCCGACCGGGGAACGAGTTCAGGCACAATGGACTGCCAGGCCGGTGTCGCCAATGCCGCGCCAACACCGCCGAGGAACGTGAGGGCAACGAGGCTCACGACCGAGACCGCGCCAGACCAGGCCAGGAAGGCGAGGGCGGTGCTCACGAGCCCCAGGCCGATCTGAATGCCGATCAGGAAGCGACGGCGGTCAAGGATATCAGATAGAACACCGGCCGGAATCGCGAGCAGGAAGATCGGCAGGGTGCCGGCGGCCTGAATCATCGCGACGGCAGCCGGCGACGCAGAGATGTCGGTGACGAGCCAGGCGGAGGCGACATCGCGCATGAAGGTGCCGATGTTGCCGAGCACGGTGGCGGTCCAGATCACCGCGAAGAGGCGGTGGTGGAGAGGCGCAAAGGTGCCGGGCGGCGGAGGTGGCGCCGTGTGTTCAGCGACCGCGTCGCGGGATCCGGTCATGGCTGTTTGCTCCGTCCATTGACGGACAAGACCGCCATGGCGAAGCCGCCGACGATGACAACATGCTCGAAGAAGGTGGCGGTCTGGCGCCCGCGATCCGGCCCTTCGAAGGCCCAGAACGGGTGCGCCAGCAGGGTGGCCACAATCGTGAAGCCCGCCAAGATGCCCGCGCCGAGCCAGCAGTAACGGCGGGTGAGGAACAGGAGCGATCCGCCGATCTGGGTGATGATGACGGCTAATGCGAACGGCCCCGCCGGCCCCAGCCCCATCCCTGCAACCTCGGTCATGGCACCCTCGAAATCGAGGAGCTTCATGACGCCGCTGATCAGGAAGGGCGACGCAAGGGCGAGCCGAGCCAGGAGATCGAAGCCGGGGAGGGCCAGGATCTGGCTGATCGGGCGAGGGGCGACAGCGTCAGCCATGGCGTCCACCGTCAGAAAGCCCAGCACGAGCAGCCGAGTGCGCCCCAGAACGAGCGGGCGTCGGAGGTCGGCAGATTGGCGCCCCACGCGCTGGCATGGGCATGGCTATGCACGCCGCAGCTGTTGGCGCAGGCGCAGGCGGCAGCCGCGAAGGCGTACTTGCGCTCGTTTTGAGCATCGGCGCGCTTCTGGTAACCGCCATATGTTTTCACCGGCGACCAATCCGGCATCGCGGGCGGCAGCGGCGGGGCGAGATCCTTGAAGTCGGCGTCGCCATAAACCGGGTTCCCGCCGAGAACCGTCAGGACGGAAGTGATGTCCTGAATCCCGTCCTCGGGAACGGAGAAGTAGTCGTCCGACAGCACCGCCAGATCCGCGAACTGGCCCTCCTTGATCTGCCCCTTCTTGCCGGCCTCGTTCGAGAACCAGGTATTGGCCTCGGTCCACAGCCGCAGGGCGCTCTCGCGGTCAAGCCGGTTGGCCGAGGGATAAAGCGTCAGGCCCGCCAGCGTCTTGCCCGTCACCAGCCAGGACAGTGAGACCCAGGGATTGTAGGAGGCGACGCGGGTCGCGTCCGTCCCCGCACCGACCGGCACGCCGGCGTCCATCATGCGCCGAATTGGCGGCGTGTGTTCGGCCGCCTTGGCGCCATAGCGCTCGACGAAGTACTCGCCCTGGTAGGCCATCCGGTGCTGGACTGCGATGCCGCCGCCCAGCGCGGCGATACGGTCGATGTTGCGGTCGTCGATAGTCTCGGCGTGATCGAAGAACCAGTGCAGGCCGTTGAACGGAATGTCCTTGTTGACCTTCTCGAACACGTCGAGGGCCCGGCCGATCGTCTCGTTGTAGGTGGCGTGCAGCCGCCACGGCCAGCGGTTCTCGGCCAGCAGACGGATGACCGGCTCGAGATCGCTCTCCATGTTCGGCGGCATGTCGGGCCGCTCCACGCGAAAGTCCTCGAAATCGGCGGCGGAATAGACCAGCATCTCGCCGGCGCCGTTGTGGCGGTAGAGGTCGTCGCCTTGGCCCATCTTCACCTGGTTGGCCCAGCTTCGGAAGTCGTTGAGTTCCTCCTTCGGCTTCTGGGTAAACAGGTTGTAGGCGAGACGCACCGTCAAGTGGCCCTCGCGGTGCAACTCCTCGATGATGGAATAATCTTCCGGGTAGTTCTGATAGCCGCCGCCGGCGTCGATCACGCCGGTCACACCGAGCCGGTTGACCTCGCGCATGAAGTGGCGCGAGGAGTTCTTCTGGTATTCGGGCGGGAGCTTCGGCCCCTTGGCGAGGGTCGCATAGAGAATGGTCGCGTTCGGTTTGGCGAGGAGGAGGCCGGTGGGATTGCCCTGTGCATCCTTCTGGATCTCGCCGCCGGGGGGATTGGGAGTGTCCTTCGTGTATCCCACTGCCCGCAGGGCGGCCCCGTTCAGCAGCGCACGGTCGTAGAGGTGCAGGAGCATCACCGGCGTATCCGGCGCGAGGGCGTTGATCTCGTCGAGCGTCGGCAGACGTTTCTCTGCGAATTGGTGCTCGGTGAAGCCGCCGATGACCCGCACCCATTGTGGCGCGGGCGTGCGGTCCACCTGCTCCTTCAACATTTGCATGGCTTGAGCCAGGGAACGGACGCCGTCCCAGCGCAGCTCCATGTTGTAATTGAGCCCGCCACGGATGATATGCATATGGCTGTCGATCAGCCCGGGAATGACGCGTCTCCCTTTCAGGTCGATGCGCCTAGTGTTCGGCCCGGCGAGCGCCATGACCTCCCGCTCGTCCCCGACGGCGACGAAGCGACCGTCGCGCATCGCAACAGCGTCAGCTTGCGGGTTCTGCCGGTCGAGAGTGGTGATCTTACCGTTGAACAGAATAAGGTCGGCGGTGGTGTTCATGGGCTGTGCCTCCGCGCGTTCCGGGCGAAGCCCGAACCCGGCCGCCAATGTGCCGAGCCCTGCGACGACCGTGCGCCGATTGGGATTGGGGATCATGGTTGAACTCCCTTGACGTGAAGGCCCTGTCGGGAGGACACCCGGACCTCTCCTGGCCTGTTTGAGGGAGGATAATGACTCGCGGTCGGGCCATCATTGCCCTTGCCGCGAACACACTGTTTGACATCGATGAACATCGCCAATGGCTGTGGTGGAGCGGGCTCGGGTCCGATCATCAGGCGCCTCGCGCGTCCGGCGGGCTTTGCATGATCTGAAGATTGCAGCCCGCCGGGTGATCGGACGCCGGGCCTCACCTGGCCGCGGCTTCCGTGGCCATTCCGACGCCGGTCGCATGAGCATCTTCGCGGCCACCGAACATGGTCTTGGCGTAGATGATGCCGAGGCCATAGGCACCGCCATACTTCTTGGCAATTCCAGTGGTCGTGTCATAGGTTTCGGTGCGCGCCCAATCGCGCTGCAGCTCAAGCAGGTACTGCAGGGACGTCATGGGCCGTGAGCCAGCCTGTATCATGCGCTCGATGGCGCGCTCATGAGCTTCCGTCGAGACGTCACCACATGCATCGGTTACGATATAGACCTCATATCCTTGGTCCAACGCTGACAAGGCTGGCCCGACGATGCAGACGGATGTCCAAAGGCCGGCCAACACGACCCGTTTTTTACCGATCTCATTGACGCGCTGAATGACGGCCGCATCCTCCCAGGTATTCATGGAGGTACGGTCAAGCAGCTTCTCCCCTGGGAAGGCGTCCGTGATCTCGTTGAACATCGGGCCGGAGAAACTTTTCTCCGCTACCGTTGTCAGAATGGTCGGCACCTTGAACTCTGCTGCAGCATGGGAAATCAGAGCTGCGTTATTCCGTAGAGACACAGCGTCGATGGACTTGGTCGCAAAGGACATCTGTGACTGGAAATCGATCATGATCAAAATGTGGTCATTGGGCGAAAGCAGGAGCTTGCCAGGAGTGGGTGTAGCATTGGCCATGGATGCTTTCCTTTCTGTGCAGGTGTGCTGAGTTAATCGAAACCCCTTGTCCACCTCGCCCGGGTGGAGCTTTCCATTGTTCCTCTTGCCGTATCGATCAGGTTCTTACGAAGGCGAAGCGATCGTGGGTAAACCTTTTCCATTCAGAATGTCGAATGCCTGAATACACGCACGAGGCGCTGTTGAAACTTTTCGGACAGGAACGCTTCGATAAAACTAGCACTAGTACCGTAGGCGAGGATGGCAGAAGTCATGCTTCAGGGCGTGCTCAGGATTGCTGACAGGTTCATGATCCTGCGCAAAAAAACACATTGAGTAAATCTGTTGTAAGTCCGAGTGCCTTTGCGCGCGACAAATGCCTCTCGCCGAGGCGGCGCAAATCAAAACCTTCGGTGCTGGTCTGGTGGTGAAACCATGGCTCCCATCCATTGGGACCCGCACCGATTGCCTCAATGCAGGGACATGTCCTAGTCGCGAGAATTGCCACATGAAAATTTTATCGCAGGTATAAGGCAGTCACAAGCTCAAATGTCGCGACCACGCATTGCTGTCCTGCCTCCAAAACCTGCTCTCCTCAGCATGTGGCACCACACGATGCACCAGCAGAACGAGACGCGAGCTGGTCTAACCTGGTTCATCCCTATCGGCAGTAAGGTTCTGTTCTCGGCGGCGATTGTTCGTGCCGGAGGGGTGTCGGCCGCTTGCTCACGAGAGCATCGCAGTCGGGTTCGTTGCCATCCGGTAAGAATCTTCGCCGGAAGGGCCCGTTAGTCTTCTCCATCCGCGACCCTTTCGCTCTTTCCGATGTCGCTGGTGACGAAGTGGGGCTGGCTGGTTAAACAATTTGACGCGTCGTCGACCATCTCCGTTCAAAGCCGTGACTGTCGCCTGTACTCTGTGGGGGTCGTGCTGACCGAATATCGGAACACGGTCGCCATGTGTTGGGATGAAGCGAACCCACAGGTATGCGCGATTTCAGTGATGGAGAAATCGGTGCTCGCCAGAAGCTCTTTTGCACGTTCGATGCGAAGCATCATTTGGTACCGGTGTGGCGGAACTCCCATGCTGGCCTTGAAAGCGCGCGCAAAGTGGTAGGGCGACAGATCAACGAGGCCAGCAAGATTGGCGAGCGACAGGTCATCCGCGATGTGGCTGTGAATGTAATCGATGAGCAGCCTCAACTCTCTCGGCTTAAGGCCGCCTCTACGCGAGCCGTCCTCGAAGCGAGGCTTGTGCGCTCGCACGAGCAGTGTAGCAAATGCTATGCCGAGACTGTCAGTCTCCAGCCGTGCCAATGGCTGTGTGCTCAGCTCCCACAACCGCTCGGCGAAGTGGATCGGCAGCATGTCAGAATGCGCACCAAAGTGGAGCGGTCCAAGATCACGGGAACACGATGCGCAATCCTGAAACATCTCGCTGGGGAACTCCACGACGAGCAGGTCGATATCCGCCGAAAGTTCGTAGGTGCAAGAATGGTTCGGAGGAGCGATCACGTAGTTGGGTGTAGAGAGCTTGGCCTCGAAGCGGCCTGCCCCGAGATCAATTCGGGACGTACCTAACCTAGGTCTGCGGCTGATTTGGAGCGAGATGCCATAGGAGGATTCCATGTAATTGCCAGCTGCATGACGTGGCGAGCGAAATAGATTTAATCTGCCAGCGGACCGGTGTTCCTGTTCAAAGGCATAGGTCGAGCGATAGTAATCTGCATAACTCCTCCTTAAATCGGCACTGAATTGAGCGCTGTTCATATGGGCTGTTCCTTGCCTTCAGGTTATGGTTTGCGCCAGTTCTTGGAGGTTTATCTGCATGAGCTTCGGAGAAACTGCAGCGATAGAGTTATCGTTGTTGCAGAAAGCTAATCACTGCTTGTGACCAGTCCTTCGATGAACTTGCGTTTTTTCGCAATTTCCTCGGCGAGGAAGTCGAGAAACACCCGGACGCGTGGGGAATGGCGCAGATCAGGATGTGTCAGGAGCCAGAGGTCGGCGGAAAACTCGGGATCGGGTGGACTAAGGCGGACAAGCCCCGGTCGAGCATCGCCGATGAAGCAGGGGAGGTGACCAATGCCAAGGCCTTGCTCGACCGCCTCGGCCAAGCCAAGAACCGTGTTGACCTTGTAGCCGATCCGCTCCGGCGGTACGTGCTCGTGGACGAACTTCACCGCCTTAAGCGTCGCGAGATTGTCGCCAAGTGACACCCAATCGCGTTCGAACAGGCTCTCTTGGTCAATAGCTTCGGGCACGGGGAAATCGCTGGTGCGGCCATACAACGCCCACGCGATGGTTGCGGCTCGACGGCCGACGAGGTTCTCGGGTGGATTGTCGGTGGCGCGGATCGCCACGTCGGCATCGCGCTTCGATAGGTTCAGCTCCTGGTTGGCCAGAACCACGTCGAGGCGCACGTCGTGGCACTTCTTCCGGAACTTGACGAACAGGGGTGTCAGCAAGTGGACCAGGAGCGAGTCATTGGTGGTCACCCGCAGCTCGCCTGCCGGTGCCAGTTCGCGTCCAGCCATCTTGCGGGTGAAGGCAGTGATGTCCTCGTCCACCCTCTGCGCCAGTGCGACCATTTCCTCGCCGACGGTGGTGAGGGTGTAACCGCTGCGGTGGCGCTCGAAGAGCTTGGCCCCGAGCGCGTCCTCGATCTGACCGAGGCGGCGGAACACGGTGGAGTGGTTTATCCCGAGAAGCGCTGCGGCCGCCGGCAGGCTTCGCACGTCAGCGATAGCCTTGATCAGCCGGAAGTCGTCCCAAGACAAGTTCTTGTACGGTTCAACCATGGTAAGCCACCGTGCAGATGAGCGGCGGCGCAGGGGCGCGCCGGCCGCCAATGTCGAGTTGTTGTCCCTTAGCTGATGCGAGGGCGCAGCGTAGCTGTAGAGCCACCCGTAAAGGTAACGGGCTTCACGGCAAAGACACCATCGCCAATCAGGATATGTGCGACAGCAGCAAGAGCAAGGAACGCAGGGTACTCCCAGCCGCCGTTCGGGGCATTGAACACCCAGCCGTTCGGAGCATGGACGAGAAGTGCGCCGAGCAGGACCGGGAGCAGCACGACCGAGACCGCGCGGGCATAGAAGCCGGTGAGGATGGCAAGGCCGCCGATCAGTTCAGCCAGGATGATCGGCCAGGCGAGAAAGCTCGGGAAGCCGACCTGTCCGAGGAAGCCGGCGAAGCCCGGCACCGTGAATACGGCGATCTTCAAGTAGGCGTGGGCGATGAACATGATACCGAGGCCGGCACGCAGGGCGAAGGCGCCGTAAGGGGCGAAGCGATTATCGATCATGGGGCTGTCTCCTGGACCGGAAGTGGTCCCTTGGGGGCGAAAGTGATCATTTCATGAATGCAATGCAATTGACCAGAAGGCAATTTTTATATTGCGTGTATGCAATAAAAACCGCGTGGTGATCGGACCGAACCTGCTTATCTCTGGAGCAGCACCGGGGCGTTGATTGCCCCATGAAAGGACACGACAATGCTCCAGAACGGCATTCACCACGTGACAGCCATCGCAGGTCCGGCCCAGCGGAATCTCGATTTCTACACCCGGGTCCTGGGGCTTCGCCTCGTGAAGAAGACGGTCAATTTCGATGATCCTGGCACCTACCATTTCTACTACGGCGACGAGTCCGGCCAGCCCGGCACCATTCTGACGTTCTTTCCCTGGGAGCATGCCGCTCCGGGCCGGCTCGGCGCTGGCGAGACTCAGGAGACCGTGTTCCGGGTGCCCGAAGGTTCCATCGGCTACTGGACCCACCGCCTCGTCGAGAAGGGCGTGGTGCTTGAGGCGCCGCAGCAGCGCTTCGGCGAGACCGTGCTGGCGTTCAAGGACCCGGACGGCATGCGCCTGGCGCTCGGTGCCGTGCCCGGCACCGAGCACGAGCCCGCCTGGACAGCAGACGAGATTCCGGCCGAGCATGCGATCCGCGGCTTTCATAGCGCCAGCCTGCTGGTGACGAGGGCGGCTCCGACCGGGGCGATCCTGACCGACATCTTCGGCTTCACGGAGATCGCCCGCGAAGGCTCGCTGGTGCGCTACAAGGCGGGCGATACGGTGCTCGGCGGCATCATCGATCTGCGGGAGGCCGGAGAGTTTCCGCGGGGCCGTTCCGGGGCCGGCACGGTCCACCACATTGCCTTCCGGGCGACCACCGACGCGGTGCAAGCGGAGATGGTCAAGAAGCTCGCCGAGAACCACGGCATCCGCACGACCGAGCAGAAGGACCGCGACTACTTCCGCGCCGTCTACTTCCGTGAGCCGAACGGAATCCTGTTCGAGATCGCCACGGACGATCCGGGATTTGCGGTCGATGAGCCAGCCGAAACCCTCGGCCAGGCCCTGAAGCTGCCGCGCTTCCTGGAGCCGAAGCGCGCCAGAATCGAGGCTGTGCTGCCGAAGGTCGTCTGACTGACTTCACTCCCCTGCCGCCTGAGCGAGTCAGGAGGCAGGGATCCGTTCCTCAACCAAATTGCCGGGGCCTATCAGCCCTGATCGAGGTTGCCATGACCACCACGCTTGAACTCTCGTTCATCCACCGCTTCAAGCCGGCCTCCGAGCCGGGCCGCCCACCGCTCCTGCTGCTGCACGGCACCGGCGGCAACGAGGACGATCTGCTGTCGCTTGGGCAGATGCTCTCGCCGGGCTCCGCTCAGCTTTCCCCGCGCGGCAAGGTGCTGGAGGGCGGGATGCCCCGCTTCTTCCGCCGCCTGCGTGAGGGCATCTTCGACGAGGAGGACGTGCGCCGCCGCGCCAACGAACTGGCCGATTTCATCGCTGAGGCGCGGGAATCCTACGGTCTGGCCGCTCCGATTGCGGTTGGCTTCTCGAACGGCGCCAACATCGCCGCGGCCGTGCTTCAGCTCCGGCCCGAAGCCCTCGCCGGGGCCGCCCTGCTGCGGGCCATGGTGCCCTTGGTCGATCCGCCGGCCGCTGATCTCGCCGGAAAGCCCGTGCTGATCATCTCGGGGGCATCGGATCCCATCGTGCCGGCGGACAACGCCAAGCGGCTGGCTACGCTGCTGACGGGCGCCGGCGCCAATGTCGAGCACCGCGTGCTCCCGACGGGCCACGGGCTGTCCCAGACCGACGTGGCCCTCACCAAGGCTTGGATCGATCAACTTTAACCATTGCGGCAGGTGGGCCAGCCGGCCCGCCTTGCCCGACAAGGACACCAACCATGCAACTGACCGGCATTCATCACCTCACCGCCGTGACCGCCGACGCGTCCGGCAATCACGCTTTCTACACTCAAGCACTCGGCATGCGGCTCGTGAAGAAGACCGTGAACCAGGACGACGTGAGCGCCTACCACCTGTTCTACGCCGACGGGCGCGGCTCGCCCGGCACGGACATCACCTTCTTCGACTGGCCCGTGGAGCGCGAGCAGCGCGGCACGCACAGCATCTCGCGGACCGGCCTGCGTGTGAATGGCGAGAAGGCGCTGCACTGGTGGAAGGACCGCCTCAGTTCCCTCAACATCGCGCATCAGCCGATCACCGAGCGCGACGGGCGGCTCATGCTCGACTTCGAGGATTTCGAGGGCCAGCGCCTGAGCCTCGTCGACGATGGCGGGAAGGGCGAAGCGCATCCGTGGGAGCGCAGCCCCGTGCCGGCGGAATATCAGATCCGTGGCCTCGGGCCGATCACCATCAGCGTGCCTGATCTTCACTATACTGAACTCGTGCTCACGAAGATCATGGGCATGGCGCGCGTTCGCGACTACGCCACGCCGGGCAACGAGGAAACCCGCACCTACGTTTACCAGATGGGAGCGGGTGGGCCGGCGGCGGAGCTCCATGTGTCCGTCGAGCCCAACCTTCCGATCGCCCAGCCCGGGGCAGGGGGCGTCCACCATGTGGCGTTCCGCATCCCCGATGCCGATTACAAGGCCTGGGCGGAGCGGCTCAACCACGTACGCATGCCGTCGAGCGGTCCGGTGGATCGGTTCTGGTTCCGCAGCCTCTACTTCCGCGAGCCGAACGGGATCCTGTTCGAGATTGCCACCGATGGGCCGGGCTTCGCCACAGACGAGTCGATGGAGCATCTCGGCGAGACGCTCTCGCTGCCGCCGTTCCTGGAAGGCCGGCGCCAGCAGATCGAGGCAGATCTGCGGCCGTTGGCGTGACGCGATCCCGATCGACCTGTCGCACGTCTGAAGGGCGCCTCAGGGCCTAACATCTGATAAGGTGTCGTCTGGCGCTGTCAGAATGCGACCGAACTGAGGAGATGACCATGGAGTTCATCCTGCGGCTTCAGTGCGACGACATCCTTGGGGCCAGAATCGAGCGGGAGACACCGACGGGCTTGGTCACGATAGCGACTGCCGCGCCGCAGGGTGGGAGCCTGGAGGTGCATCTCCTCGATCCACCTGCAAACGCGGGTTTGGAGTTTCTCGATGGGCTCCGGGCACAGGATTGCAGCGATCTGAGACGGCAGCTGGCACGGCCGAACGTCATGGTCGTCATGCCGGACGTTTGATGCGCCGGCATCCATGGGATGTGCTGATCGAATACACATCCGGTGTGAAGGGCGCTTGCCGAGCTTAAATTGGAGGCATCATGACACCCGATGAACTATGGTTCGCTGACAACCCATCGCGGCGCTACCGGCTCCGGGACGCGACCCGGCCCGAAGCGGATGCAGCACGCGCCGAGATGGGTCACAAGGAGCGGAGTGCTGCGCTGCATTTCTGGCGAATTGTCGGGCGGGACGGAACGGGCACCACATTCGGGTCGACAGCCTGGAGTGGGCCCTCTGTTCCGGCCGATACGGATGACGCGCTTGAGGAACATCTGAGGGCCTGGGAGTCGAGCGAACGACGGGAGGGGGCATGATCTCCGCCTGTTGTTTTCTCGAAAGGCCGGCTGAAGACAGCGGCGAAACAACCGCACTCTGTGCAGGGAAGGAGACGATCTGATGAGCTGGAATCCCGCTGAAGACCCGCAGCCCGGCGACAAGCTCGCCTGTGACGCCATCGAGACCGTGATCGTGCCACGCGCCCGCGATCTCGGCAGCTTCGAGGTGCGTCGCGCGCTTCCTTCCGCGCAGCGGCAGATGGTCGGCCCCTTCATCTTCTTCGACCAGATGGGGCCGTCCGAGTTCCTGCTCGGATCCGGCATGGACGTGCGGCCCCATCCCCATATCGGCCTCTCCACCGTCACCTATCTCTTCGACGGCGAGATCATGCACCGCGACTCGCTCGGGAGCGAATTGCCAATCCGCCCCGGCGAACTCAACTGGATGACGGCCGGGCGCGGCATCGTCCATTCCGAGCGGACCTCGCAGGAGCTGCGCACGACGGGCTCGAAGCTCTTCGGCATCCAGAGCTGGGTGGCGCTGTCGGCCAAGGACGAGGAGGCCACGCCTGACTTCGTGCATTACGACGCGGGCGACATGCCGGTGCTCGATGGCGACGGCAAGACGGTGAGGATCATCGCCGGTTCGATCCTCGGAGCGACCTCGCCGGTGAAGACCTCCAGTCCGATGTTCTATGCCGATGTGGCGCTGCGGTCGGGAGCCGCCGTTCCGCTCGATCCGGACTACGACGAGCGGGCGATCTACACCGTCTCGGGCGAGGTCGAAATCGCTGGCGACGTATTCCCGCCAGGACAGCTCCTGGTGTTTCGTCCGGGCGACCGCATTACGATCCGGGCGCGCAGCGATGCCCGCTTCATGATGCTGGGTGGCGAGCCGATGGATGGCCCACGCTTCATCTGGTGGAACTTCGTCTCGTCGCGGCAGGACCGCATTGAGCAGGCGAAGGCCGACTGGAAGGCGGCCAGGTTCGACACGGTGCCGGGGGACGAGGCCGAGTTCATCCCGCTGCCGGAGCCTCCGCCCCCGCCGGTGCGCTATCCTTAGCACAATCTGAGCGCCAGGGGCTCGGTGCGCTGGGATGAACAGCGACGTTTAAAGCAGCCGGAATGCTTTTGCCTTCATGAAGGGGCTATAGCTGCGCGCGCAGGTCACGCAATTCCATGAGCGACTGACGCCGTGGAATCGCGTTCGATGAGGCGGCAAGCGAGCTCTGTCCGACGCACGACGCGTTGACCCTGTGTCGAGAGTTCGATCAGCATCTCGACGGCCGTCTCGCCCAGTTCGCGGGCCGGGATGTGCATGGTGGTCAGGCGCGGGGTGAGAAGATCCGAAATCGGCAGATTGTCGATTCCCATCACCGATATCTCTTCCGGGCATGCGATCTGACGTGCTTTCAACGCAGAGAGGGCTCCCAGCGCGAGACTGTCGGCGGCGCAGAGCAATGCGGTCACATCGAGCTGGCCTTTGTCGAGGCGCTCACCGATGGCACGCTCAGCGCATTCCGGCGTCCAATCCTCTACGCTGATCACGTTTTCATCCGAGCAGGGCAGGCCGTGTTCCAACAGGGCGTCGCGCCAGCCTTCAAGACGGCGTCGGATGGTCGGGCGACCGGGCCGCATGACAAAGCCAATGCGCTCATGACCCAAGCCGATGAGGTAATCGCAAGCCATGCGCGTTGCGGACCGATTGCATGGGCTGACACTCGAGATCCGCATGAGCGGATCGTCGCTGTTGATGAGAACCGCAGCTTTGCCGCTCTCTTGAATCCGAGACATCACCTGCATGTCGTCGACCGTGAGCAGGAGAACGCCGAGAATATCTTCGCTGATGAGGGCATCCGTCAGCGGGGCCTGACCCTCCTCCGGATCGGGTAGCGGTATCAGGGATATTTCGATCTCTCGTGCCGCAGCGGCCGATTTCAATCCTTCCAGGACGTGCCAGGTGAACTGCGTGCGGCTGTAATCCGTCATGGCGGCCTTGCTGGCAAAGACCGCAATCCGTGCCCCCTGCACCATGTTGGGAAGGGGATATTGCGCGTTCCTTGCCGCCTCGAAGATCCGTTGGCGGACATCCTCCCGGACCCCTTTCTGCCCCGCCAAAGCACGCGACACGCTGCTGATGGAGACATCACAGGCAAGAGCAATGTCGCGCAGCCGGCTGCGCGCAAGGTTTTTCGAGGAGAGAGCGGGCTTCTTGGACATGGTGGAGATATTGCAAAAAATTTTCATGTTGCGCAATCTTTTCATCTGATGAAAAATCATCTCAACAACAACAGATGCCCGGGAGGCAGCGCAAATGAGGGAGAGTGGGCGTCTTACGCGCCAGCTCGATCGTCTCGTCGCAGGCATGGTGGCTTTGCGCCATGACGGGACATTCGATGAGCCAAATCTTGACGGGACTCCCGGCGATTACATCAGCTTCGACGGCTGGGAATGGCCCCAGGGCGTAGGCCTATATGGTCTGGTCCGGTACTGGGAGTTCACCGGCAACGACGAGCATCGCTGCTTGATCGAGGCTTGGTACGAGCGTCAACTCGGGAAAGGCCTGCCGGCGCTCAACGTGAATACCACCGCGCCCATGCTCGGCCTGTCCATGCTCTGGGACAAGACGCGGGAGGAGCGCTGGCGCGCACCTCTCGACCACTGGGCGGATCTCGCGATGAACAGCCTTCCCCGCACGGAGGAAGGCGGCTTCCAGCATATCGTGTCCGATGGCGTCAATCCCGCGGAACTGTGGGACGATACGCTCTTCATGGTATGCCTCTTCCTGGCGAATTACGGCCGGGCCTCAGGCCGCGACGATCTCGTTCAGGAATCGGTGAGACAGTTCCTGCTGCACGCGCATTACCTGACCGATACGAAAACCGGCCTGTGGTTTCATGGCTGGACCTTCGAAGGGCGGCACAATTTTGCGCGTGCGCGCTGGGCGCGGGGCAATGCCTGGATTACGGCGGGGCTTCTCGATTTCATCGAACTCGGCGGCATCGAGGGCGGCGTAAAGGAATATCTCCTCAGCTGCCTGCGGACGCAGGCCAAGTCTCTCCTGCACCATCAGGACCGCAGCGGCGCTTGGCATACGCTGATCGACGATTCGTCTTCCTATCTTGAGGCCTCTGCGACGGCCGGTTTCGGCTACGGCCTTCTGAAAGCTGCGCGTCTTGGAGTCCTGGGGGAGGATGCGCGGCAGGCAGGACTTCGCGCCTTGGACTACGTGCTCGACAACATCGACGAGAACGGCACGCTGCAGAATGTTTCCTACGGCACCCGCATGGGACGTGATCTGCAATTCTACCACGATATCCCCATCCAGCCGACGGCTTACGGTCAGGCTCTCGCCATTCTGCTTCTGGCGGAGGCCGTCCGCCATATGAAC
Source organism: Microvirga medicaginis (assembly GCF_052658925.1). Taxonomy (NCBI): domain Bacteria; kingdom Pseudomonadati; phylum Pseudomonadota; class Alphaproteobacteria; order Hyphomicrobiales; family Methylobacteriaceae; genus Microvirga; species Microvirga medicaginis. Next base: position 34,003 of record NZ_JBQWEL010000018.1, read on the forward strand.
GATGCTCAACAGGAGACCGCTGCATGATCGAGGTTCGCTATGGAGCGGGGCCTGAAACGATTGGTTCCTTGTCGACGGAAGACCTGCGCTCGACCTTTCTCATCGATCAGCTGTTCCCGAAGGACGATGTTCGTCTCGTCTACACCCATATCGACCGCATGATCCTCGGCGGCTCCGTGCCCGTGGGAAAAAGCGTCACCTTCGGCGAGGGCGCTCCCATCGGCACGCCGCACCTGCTGTCTTATCGTGAGATGGGCATTGCCAATCTCGGCGGACGAGGCCGCATCGCGGTGGACGGGAAGAGTTTCGACCTCGACAACCGGGACATCCTCTATGTGGGGCGCGGCGCGCAGCGCCTGACCTTATCGAGCGCGGATGCCGGCAATCCTGCTCGCTTCTACATGACCTCCGTTCCCTCGCAGGTGGATTATCCGCATCGGCTGATCACGAGAGCCGAGGCGAAGCCGCTGGAGCTGGGCGAGGAGAAGCGCTCGAACAGGCGCTCGCTGCGCATGTACATCCATCCGGAAGTCGCGCCCTCCGGGCTTCTCCTCATGGGCATCACCGATCTCGCCCATGGCAGCGTGTGGAACACCATGCCGCCGCATCTGCATGAGCGGCGCATGGAGGCGTATGTCTATTTCGACATGGCGCCCGAGGACCGCGTCATTCACCTGATGGGACGCCCGGAAGAGACGCGCCACCTCGTTGTGGCGAATGGCGATGCGATCCTGTCGCCGGCATGGTCGATCCATATGGGAGCCGGCACAGGGCCCTATGCCTTCGTCTGGAGCATGACTGGCGAGAACCAGGAATACACTGATGTCGATCCGGTGCCGGTGAGCAGGCTGCGGTGAGAATGGCGATGGCGAACACGATGTATCTGACACATTCCCTGAAACCCGGCCAGGCGGTCGGCCATTGGCAGCTCGGCGACGTGCACGAGGAGCGCTACGACGTTCCGGACCGCACCATGGAAGGGAAGATGGATGCCTTCTTCTTCCTGACGAAGGACCGCAACTTCATCCCGCACCAATATGCCTGCCGCACGGATTTCATCGAAGAGTACCGCGGCAAAACTCCTCAGCCCGTGACGAGCTTCGAGCCGACACGCGTCTGGTTGCCCTTCGGCTCTCCGCGCGTCGATCTGTCGGGCTTCTGGTTCCGGGCCACGCGCGTTGAGTGCTGGGCGCAAACGACCATCGACAGCCCGCGCGATCAGGTGGCACGTTTCAGCTTCGCCACGTGTGGCGGCGCCTTCCTTGAGGTTAATGGTAGCCGCGTCGCGGAACTCACCCGTTATCAGCGCAATTTCGAAGAGCGCGCTGAGATCGAGATGCCGTTGAAGGCGGGCAGGAACGAGCTGCGGGTCTGGTTCGCCGATCTTTGCGAGCGCGATGCACGCTATTACTTCAGTCTTGAGTTGATCGCGGGCGAAGGACTGTCGGTTGGCATGCCGAGCGCCATCGACGGAACGCGCGCGGTCGCAGTGGAGAATATGCTCGAGGGCATGCGCTTCGAGAAGCCGTCCTATGGGCGCGGCGAAGTCGCCATCGTCTTCGATAATCCGGCGACGAGCCCGCTCTACGTCCACGTGGAGGTTCGCGGCGATTTCATGTCCACGGAAGAGACGCTGGAATTCTCCAAGACGCTCCCTGCGGGAGCCACGCGTGTCGCCATCGCCGACACGAGCGAGCTCCCCGCCGATTTCCGGCATTTCGACATCACCTTGAGAGACGATGACTTCGTGGCGACGCGCGTGCTGGGCGTCGAGATCTGCCACCTCGACAGGCAGCCTCCTGCTTCCGCCGATATCCAGGCACGGGCGCAGGCCGTGCTCGATCATGTGGCCGAGCGCGGCGAGCGCGACATGGTCGCCGTGCTGGCGCGCCTTGCATTTAATCGCGGCGGACCGGAGACGGATCGAATCATCGAATCCTGCCTGCCGATCATCGGCGATTGTCACGATTGCGCGGATTTCCTGCTCGTGCCGCTCCTCTGGTCGCGCATTTCCTGGCCGGAGCGGATCGCGCCCGAGACGCTGGCGCGCATGGACGATGTCATCCTGCGCTTCCGCTACTGGATGGACGAGCCCGGCAACGATGTGATGTGGTACTTCAGCGAGAACCACGCGCTGCTGTTCCACACGGCCTGCCATCTCGCCGGCACGCTCTTTCCTGACGCGACCTTCAAACGTTCCGGCCGCAAGGGTCGCGAGCAGGCCGAGATTGGTCGGCAGCGTCTCCTCGAATGGCTGACCCATTTCGAGGCCTGCGAGATGGCCGAATGGAACTCGGCGCCATATTTCCCGATCGACTTGAAAGGTCTCTGCGCGCTCTACGCGCTCTCGCCCGATGCCGGCATTCGCGAACGCTCCGGTGCCGCCATCCGACGTCTTCTCGAAATCATGGCCCTGTCGAGCCATCACGGCATGATGACGGCCTCGCAGGGGCGCAGCTACGAACATACGCTCCGTCCGGGGCGCACGCTCGAACTGTCGGGCATGTCCTATCTCGCCTTCGGCAAGGGATCTCTCGGCCGCCGCTTCCATGCGCTGCCGCAGCTCGCCCTGTGCTTTGCCGAGCACGGCCTGACCATCGATCCGAGTCTCGCCGCCATTGCCGATCATAAGGGCACCGGAGCCTATGAATGGCGCTACAAGCAGGGCGAGAACGGCATCGCCTCGCTCTATCACTTCAAGTCGAAGGATTATGCCCTGGGCAGTATCGCGGCCTATCGCTGGGGTGAATGGGGTTATCAGGAAACCGTTCTGCATCTGCGCCTTGGCGACAAGCCGGAATCGCAGATCTGGATCAATCATCCGGGCGAGGTGATCCACAGCGGCTATGGCCGTCCGTCCTATTGGGGCGGCTGCGGAACGGTGCCGCGCGTTCACCAGTACCGTTCCCTGGCGGTGGTGGATTTCAAAGCCCATCCGACGCAGCCGGACTTCACCCATGCCTGGCTGCCGGAGGCCGAGATGGATGAAGTGGTCCATGAGGGCAACCGGATCCTCCTGCGGTCTGGCGAGGGGCTATGCCTGCTCGTCGCGAGCGGCCCACTTGAAAAGGTGACGAAAGGCCCGACCGCCGGGTGCGAGGTTCGTCTGCCCGGGCATGCCGGCCGTTGGCTCGTGCGCCTCTCCGATGTCGCCACTGAAGGCAGTCTGGCCGCCTTCGGCCGGCGCTTCGCAGGCCTCTCGGCAGAGGAACGTAACGATGGCGTTATCGTGGTTCAGGATCCTGATTTCGGAGCCGTCGCCTGTAGTTCCGATGCAGTGGTGCGCACAGAGAAGGAAACCATCGATCCGAAGAATTGGACTTTGTCAGGAGAACTGACAGCCTTCCCGGAGGGAGCGCGTGTGACGCTGCCTTCCCAACACAAAAGACAAGAGCAACTCAAGATTGCCTGATTCAAAAATTCATCATGGGAGGAAAGTGATGAAGGGACTGAAAAAACTGATTGGCGGGGCGCTGGCCCTGGCATTGAGCGCATCCGTCGCCCAGGCGGCCACCGAAGTGCGCATCATGTGGTACTCCGACGGCAACGAGGGCGAGGTTCTGCAGGATCTCGTCAAGCGTTTCGAGGCCCAGAACCCCGACATCAAGGTCGTGGTCGACAATGTCGCCTTCGGCGTCATCAAGGATCAGCTGCCTGTGCAGTTGGAGGCTGGTCGCGGCCCCGACATCGTGCGTGTGGTTGAGCTGAAGTCGCAGGCCAAGCATTGGCTCGATCTGCGTCCGCACCTGAAGGATGCGGCGACATTCGAAAAGAACTTCAGCAACACTCTCGACTGGATGCGAGAGGACGGCAGCAATGCATTGCCGGGCTTCATGACGCAGCTCACCATCACCGGCCCGCTCGTGAATACCACGTTGTTCGAGCAGGCAGGCGTGCCGGTCCCCGGCGCGAAGGCGACCTGGGATGAATGGGCTGCGGCGGCCAAGAAGGTGGCCGACAGCCAGAAGATTCCGATTGCGCTCGCCTTCGACCGCTCCGGCCACCGCTTCATGGGGCCTGCGATCTCGATGGGCGCGAAGGTGATTGGCCCTGACGGCAAGCCTGCCGTCGTGGACGAAGGCTTCAAGGCCATGGCCCAGCGCATCGCCGACTGGCACAAGAACGGCATCATGCCCCGCGAGATTTGGGGCGGCGTTGCCGGGACGACCTATAAAGGTGCGAACGAAGAATTCGTGAACGGCCAGGTCGCCGTCTATTTCTCGGGATCCTGGCAGGTCGCTCAATTCTCACAGAAGATCAAGGACAACTTCGATTGGTCGGCGGGTACCGAGCCATGTGGACCAGCCGCTTGCACCGGAATGCCGGGCGGCGCCGGTCTCGTTGCGGTGAAATACACCAAGAACCCGAAGGAAGTGGCCCGCGTGGTGGAATATCTCGCAAGCGAGCCTGTCGTGCGTGAGTTCTCCGAGCGCACCCTGTTCCTGCCGGCTCATCAGGGCGTTGCGGCGAAGGGTGTCGACTTCAAGTCGAGCGATCCGAACGTGAAGAAGTCACTCGAGATCTTTCTGAAGGCCACGCAGACGGCCGATCCGCTCGCTCTGAAGATGCAGAGCTACAAGTGGTCGGGCACGATCTACGCCGCCGTCATCAGCCGCCTGGGTCAGGTGGTGGCCGGCGAGGCGCAGCTTTCGGATGCCTATGCCCGCATCGAGGACGACATCAAGCAGAAGGTCACCGAGGCCTCCCGCTGAGCCAAGGGCACGCGCGATGAGCATCATCACCGAAGTGCGGGGAGGGCAGGCATCCAACCTGTCCTCCATGCTGGCCCTGCCTTTCCGCTTTCTCATGGGCGTGCTCAACGCTCCCATGAGCTTCGTTCAGCGCCGGTTCGGCATCGGCGGCATGGGCGCCGTCTTCCTGGCTCCTAACATGCTGATCTTCAGCGTGTTCGTGCTCATTCCTGTTGCCATCAACTTTGCCTATTCCCTGACAGGCGGAACGGCGATCTTCTTCGACGATCGCCACTTCGTCGGTCTGGACCAGTATCAGACGCTGCTCACCTGCGGCGATTACACCACGCCGTCCACCTGCCTCCAGGACGCCTTCTGGCAGAGCGTGCACAACACCGCCTTCTTCGTCATTGCGCAGGTGACGGTGCTCGTGCTCGTGTCCCTGGGAACCGCGCTCGTTTTGAACCGCGAGATGCGCGCCCGGGGCTTCTGGCGCGGGGTCTTCTTCTTTCCCGTTCTGCTTTCGCCGGTCGTGGTCGGGCTGATCTGGAAATGGATTCTGCAGCGTGATGGGCTGCTTAACGCGATCCTCATGGATTTCGGCTTCGAGCGGACCTTGTGGTTGGCCGAGCGCAACTGGGCCATGTTCTGGGCCATCTTCGTCTCGGTCTGGGCCCATCTCGGTTTCTACGCCCTTATCCTGCTTGCGGGCCTCCAGGCCATTCCGCGGGATCTCTACGAGGCCGCCGAGATGGACGGCACGGGGCGAATGCGAACCTTCTGGCGCATCACTCTGCCGCTTCTATGGCCCAATCTGCTCGTCGTCATCATCCTCGCACTCATCAAGGCCGTGCAGATCTTTGACGAGGCCTTCGTGCTGACGGGTGGTGGCCCGGGCACCAGCACCATGTTCATCACGCAGTACATCTATGAGACGGGCTTTGCCCATGTCCTGCGCAATCTGGGACTCGCGTCCGCAGCCTCGATCCTGATGGGGATCGTCTTGGTTGGTCTGACAGCCTTGCAGCTCGTCGTGTCGAACAGGCGGGCTCGAAAGGAGGCGGCATGAGCGCACTCTCCACCTTCCTTCTGCGCCGCCGCGGCGGCGCGGGCTGGCACTGGACGGATGTGCTGTCCTATATCTGGCTGGCTTTTGGCCTCTTCCTGATGTTCGGGCCGGTCCTGTGGCTTGTCGTGTCATCCTTCAAGACGCCTGCCAATCTCGCCGAATTCCCGCCGACCCTCATGCCGCTTGATGCGCAAGTCGCGCGAGTTCAAGGCTATGAGCAGCCGCTGCCGCTCTTCCGCGTGACGCTTGAGGACGGCAGCGAGAAGATCCTGGCTCAGGTGCGCCGTGTCGGGATCATGGCGCAGATGGTCGATCCGCAGAATCCGGGCGCCGCCATCCGCGTGCCGATCGACAAGCGCACGCCTGTGCGTGAGGTCAACCTCGCGACCGAGAACTACGCTGAGCCGCTGCAGCAATTCGACTTCCTGCGCTATTTTCAGAACTCGATCTTCGTCACGGTCATGGCCACCCTCATCACGCTCGTGGTGAACTCCATGGCGGCTTTCGCTCTGTCGAAATACGAGTTCAAGGGCCGCACGGCGGTGCTCGGCATCATTCTGGCAACGTTGATGGTGCCTCTGTCCGTCATCGTCGTTCCGCTCTATCTGGTGGTGAATTCGCTGAACCTCTTCGATACGCTCTGGGGTGTGATCCTGCCCACCGTCGCCACACCGACCGGCGTCTTCCTTCTGCGGCAATATATGCTCACCATTCCCGACGAGCTGATCGATGCCGCCCGCATGGACAAGGCGTCCGAATGGCAGATCTATTGGCGCATCGTGCTGCCGCTTGCGGCACCGGCGCTGGCGGTTCTGGCGATCTTCTCCGTCATGTGGCGCTGGAACGACTTCTTGTGGCCGCTGGTCGTTCTGTCGCGGAAGGAGCACTACACCCTGCAGGTCGGGCTCAACGCCTTCTCGGGTGAGTTGAACGTGCAATGGCATTTCGTGCTCGCCATGACCGTGCTGTCCATCGTGCCGGTCGCCCTCATCTTCCTTTTCCTCCAGCGCTACATCACTGCAGGCATCGCGAATACCGGCCTGAAATGATGCGGATCCCATTTGGAAAGAGCACGCCGTGAGTCATCTTGTTCTTCGTCAAGTTGCCAAGGAATATGGGGCCGTACGGGTGCTGCACGGCATCGATCTTGAAGTCAGGGACGGTGAGTTCGTGGTCTTCGTCGGTCCGTCCGGCTGCGGAAAGTCGACGTTGCTCCGCACCATCGCGGGTCTTGAGCGCGCAAGCTCGGGCGAGATCCAGCTCGATGACCGTCTCGTCAACGATGTGTCGGCTGCCGACAGAGGGCTGGCGATGGTGTTCCAGTCCTATGCGCTCTATCCGCATATGAGCGTGCGCCAGAACCTCGCTTTCGGGCTTGAAAACAGCCGCATGCCACGGGACGAGATCGACAGGCGGGTGATGGAGGCGGCCAAGATGCTGTTGATCGAGCCGCTTCTGAACCGCAAGCCGCGCCAGCTCTCCGGCGGACAGCGGCAGCGCGTTGCCATCGGCCGCGCCATCGTACGCCGGCCCGGCATTTTCCTCCTTGATGAGCCGTTGTCCAACCTCGATGCGGAACTGCGCGTGGTGATGCGCGCGGAGCTCGCTGCTCTCCACAAGCGGCTTAATGCCACGATGATCTACGTGACGCACGACCAGACGGAGGCCATGACGCTCGCCGACCGCATCGTTGTGCTGCGTGACGGGCGGATCGAACAGGTCGGCACGCCGCTCGAACTCTACAACCATCCCGCCAATCGTTTCGTGGCCGGGTTCATCGGTTCTCCGCGCATGAATTTCATCGAGGCCGAGACTATTCCGGTCGCGAATGGCATCGGAGTGCAGGTCAATGGAAAGCAGCAGAGGCTTCCGCATCTCGACCTTGCCCCCGGTTCCAAGATCGTGCTCGGTATCCGTCCGCATTCAGCAGCTGTTACGGACGTAGACCAGGGAACGATCCCGCTTGAACTCACCCTTGTCGAGCAGCTCGGCGCAGAAACGATCCTGCATGGCAGGACCGATCGTGGCGAGATCTTCACGGTATCCGCGCCCGGTCAGCGTCGCTTCTCAATGGGCGAGCGGATCGGCGTCGCCCTGCCTCCCGAAGACCTTCATGTCTTCAATGCGGAGGGACAAGCTCTGCCGCGAGGCTAGTCTCCCTTGGGAAGTCCCGTAACATATCGGCTGTTCTAAAGTTGGAAACATCATGTCGGCTTCCTTTGATCTGCAAGGCAAGACAGCAATCGTAACCGGAGCCAATACGGGTATCGGTCAGGCCATTGCCACGGCCATGGCCAAGGCCGGTGCCACTGTCGTCGGCGTCGGCCGGTCAGCCATGGATGAGACGCAGGCGCAAATCACTCAGGCAGGCGCGAAATTTCATGCTGTTCATGCCGATCTCTCCACCCTTGAGCCCATTGAGATGGTTCTGAGTGCGGCCGAGCGGGTTGGTGAGCGGATCGACATTCTCGTCAACAACGCCGGAATCATCCGGCGCGCGGATGCCATCGATTTTACCGAGGCCGATTGGGACGACGTGATGAACGTCAATCTCAAGACGACGTTCTTTCTTTCTCAGGCAATTGCAAGACGAATGCTGAAGGACGGCAGGGGCGGCAAAATCATCAACATCGCTTCGCTCCTGTCTTTCCAGGGCGGCATTCGCGTTCCCTCTTATACAGCGAGCAAAAGCGGCCTAGCGGGCCTCACGCGTCTTCTGGCGAATGAATGGGCGGCGAAGGGCATCAACGTGAATGCCATCGCGCCGGGATATATCGAAACCAATAATACCGAGGCTTTGCGCCAGGATCAGAAGCGTAGTTCAGAAATCCTCTCCCGCATTCCGGCCGGCCGGTGGGGCCACCCTGAGGATATCGGGGGTGCCGCGGTCTTCCTGGCCTCACAAGCTGCCAATTACGTTCATGGCATCATCCTGCCGGTCGATGGAGGATGGCTCGCGCGCTAGCCGGGTCAAGGGGTTCTATCGCGCGGATGCCGGCTCGAGCCCGTAGCCGTGGGAAGGTTAGACAAACGGTCGCAGGGACCTGCACTCTTCCAATCTATTAACTCGCGGTACCTGGCTCGGGCGTATAACAATCAAGCGATCCTCGGTCGGTTTCTGAGTTACAAGCGCGGAGCGGCGGTCCGACCGCAGCAATCGGAATGGGGCATTGATGCTTTTTTCATGGATGAAATTGGCCACGGAGACGAACAGGCTGGCTGTTGAGTCTCAGATCGTCATCTGGACCCGACTGACTCAGATCGCTCTTGGTCGAGGCACGCCTGCCGAATCCATGTTGATGGTAACGGAGAAGGTTGCAGCCTTTGCTGAGGCTTCTGCAACGATGGCCGCCGGTGGATCGGCTCACAAGGTCGTCAAGGGCTACCGCAAACGTGTGCGGGCGAATGTGAGGCGTCTGAGGCGTTAGCAGTCGTCTCGCCACTTCTTCGGCCCGCTGAGGCTGCGCAGATACTCGCAGGGCAGGGGCTTCGGAGCCTGACGCTCTGTGGGGGGCGGCGAGGGGATGGGTCGTGGCACAGGCCTCAGCAATAGGCATTGCAATGCGCGGATACCGTCACCGGTAATGGCACGGCAGGCACAGAAATCCGCCGTGGAACCGGAAAGGGGACAATTGCAATCTGCTCGCCGAGATGATTGTGGACGCATACGAGCCACCGAGACCAGTCGGCGGAGATAAGGACTTCCGCCATGAGGCGTCGGGCGACGGCTTCGGCCTGCTTGCCGATATCGCCATCGGCTCTCATCGAACGTCCGCGGAGGTCCAGGATTAGCTCCCAGCCATCCGTGCAGTGAAAATGATGGCGCATCGTTTTTCTCCTGCGCCCCCGGATCTGCCTAGGTTTTTTATCATCAGATCGAGAACGTGTTCTGGCCTTTGGGGATCAAGGACTTATGACAATGGCTCGCCTTATCCCCGTTCTCCACGGGATTCACAGGGATCAGATCCGTTCAGCGTGCGAAAACACGTGAGGGAGCAGGCGAGCCTATCGCGAACGGTGCCTGTGATGGGGGGCTGCGGTTCGGGCAGCACTTGGTCGAGGTTGCCGAGATCGGCCTCGGGATGGGGCTTCACGTGCACAAGGCGGGTCGGCATGCTGTACCTATTCGGGATGAGGTGTAGACGGCGGGCGAATATGGCTTCATGCTTCCACTCGCCAACATGATGGCAGGAGGCAAAGCATGGCCGGTAAAGCTCGCATGAGACCGTCGTTCAAAAAGCACACCCGTCGCTATCGGGAGGTCATTGCGCCTGCCAAGACACACGAGGGGCAGAAGAACCTCACCAAGAAGCGCCGCTACGCGAACCGCCACGGTTAAGTAGAGTTAGGAGGCATCTCCATACCGGATGTCTTCGTTCCCAATATGTCGAACAGGCCCTGGAACCACCGCGTTGACGGGGCAGCTCCGGGAGCCTGTAGTGATCTTGCGCGGGGGCTGTCTTAGATGACGTAGAACTCGCCGGAGGTGAAGTGGTGCATGGCACCTCAAGAATTCGGCTCTTTCCAGATGTCAAAGGCTGGCAGTGATGCCGCCATCGACATAAAGGACATGGCCGTTGACGAAGCTCGACGCATCGGAAGCCAGGAACACGGCGGCGCCGATCAGTTCATCCACATTCCCCCAGCGACCTGCGGGCGTACGCTTCTCAAGCCAAGCGCTGAAGTTGGCATCTGCGACGAGAGCGGCGTTGAGTTCAGTCTTAAAGTAGCCAGGGCCAAGCGCATTGACCTGCAAGCCATGCCGCGCCCAGTCGGTCGCCATTCCCTTGGTCAGCATCTTCACAGCACCCTTTGTGGCCGTATAGGGTGCAATTCCGGGGCGCGCGAGTTCGGATTGTACCGAGGCGACATTGATGATCTTTCCGTGGCCACGGGGAATCATGCGTTTGGCCACCGCCTGCCCGACGAAGAAAACGCTGTCGATGTTGGTGGCCTTCAATCGTTCCCAGGCTTCAACGGGAAACTCCTCCAACGGAGCCCGGTGCTGAAGTCCCGCATTGTTGACGAGAATCTCGATCGGTCCGATCTCTGCTTCGATTTCGGCGACAGCCGCCTCGACTGCCCTGAAATCAGTGACATCGAAGGAGCGTGCATGAATCTCGTGCCCCTCTGCAGACAGCATTGCACGGGCTTTCTCCAACTGCTCACGATCGCGGCCGTTCAGGACGACGGTTGCGCCGGCTTCCGAGAGACCACGAGCGATGGCGTAACCAATCCCCTTGGAGGAGCCGGTGATGAGGGCGAGGCGACCGGTAAGGTCGAAGATCTTCATGACTGGATTCCTGAGAAGAGACGGGCAGGAGGAGGCGTCGATACTCTACACGAATTCGGCTCGATACTTGAAACAAGCAGGAACGCCGAGTGAGTTTTGAGTGGTCTTCGCAGCTGCTGACAGGACTTGATCTGTTACTTCATATCTGATGGTTTCAAGCCTTACAGCCAAGCTGACGCCTTATTGCCACGTTTGCCCGGAGAATGGTTTCCTCAGATAAGGGGATGCCATGATCGCTCGTTTCGTTATGGGCTGTGCTGTGATCGCTTGTGTCCAGCCAGCTCTCGCCTCCGACCGTGCCGCCATCGATGCTCTTGTGGCGCAACACGCCAAGGCCCATGGAGTGCCGGAAACACTGGTGCATAGGATCATCAAACGAGAGAGCGGCTACAACGCTCAGGCAAAGAACCGGATCTATTGGGGCCTCATGCAGATCCGCTACGATACGGCGCGCGGCATGGGCTACACAGGCCCTGCATCAGGACTGCTCGATGCCAATACCAATCTGACCTATGCAGTCCCGTATCTGGCGAATGCCTATAGGGTTGCTGGCGGTAATCAGGATAGAGCTGTCGCCCTCTATGCTGGCGGATACTACTACGAAGCCAAGCGGAAAGGTCTTTTGCGACAGCTCCGGACTGCGATGAGCAATCCTGTGCCGCCTAGTGTCGCCGATCCCGTATCGACAGGATCGATCTCGGCTTACGCTTCGCAGCACTCCTCTCTGAAAGCTGCATCCTACGCGACAGCAGCGGATCGATAATTTCTCATCCTAAAGAGAACGGGCAATCAGAAGCTTCATGATCTCGTTCGTGCCGCCGTAGATGCGCTGAATGCGCGCGTCCACATAGCGCCGGGCAATCTCGAACTCGTTCATGTAGCCATAGCCGCCATGAAGCTGCAGGCATTCGTCGGCGGTTTCACACTGCTTGTCCGTCGTCCAGTATTTGGCGATCGAGGCGGATACCTGATCAAGCTCGCCTTTGATGGCCCGTTCGATGCACCAGTCCAGGAAAACGCGAGCGATCAGAGCCTCGCTCTTTCGCTCAGCCAGAACGAAGGCCGTATTCTGAAACTCCATAATAGGTTTGCCGAACGCCTCGCGCTCTTTCGTGTAATCCGCTGTCAGCTGGATCATGCGCTCGATGGATGCAACCGCTGAGACCGCAATGGCGAGGCGCTCCTTGGGCAGCATCTCCATCATCTGATAGAATCCGCGGCCTTCCTCGCTGCCGAGGAGGTTTTCGGCCGGCACAAAGGCGTTGTCGAAGAAGAGCTCCGACGTGTCCGAGGCATGCATGCCAATCTTGTCGAGGTTTCGGCCCCGCCTGAAGCCATCGCTGCCCTCGGATTCCAGCATGAGGAGCGAGATGCCCTTCGTGCCCTGCTCCGGATCGGTCTTCGCCGCGACGATGATGAGATCCGCGATCTGACCATTCGTGATGAATGTCTTCGATCCATTCAGCACATAGGCATTGCCGTCGCGGTTGGCGCGGGTGCGAAGCGCCCGAAGATCGGAGCCGCCGCCCGGCTCCGTCATGGCTATCGCACCGACGAGCTTGCCCGTCACCAATCCGGGCAGCCAGCGCTGCTTCTGTTCGTGCGAACCAAAATGCATGACGTATTGCGCTACGATGGCATTGTGCACGGCTACGGGCAGAGCCATCTCGGGCAATCCATACTCGAGATCTTCGATCACGGCCGCCGCATGGGCGAAGGTACCGCCGAGGCCGCCATATTCTTCCGGAACGTCCGGACAAAGCGCACCCATTTCTCCAAGAGCCAGCCATGCGTCCCTGTCGATCATCTTGGAGGCGCGCCATCGCTCCGCTTGCGGAGAGAGCGTGGTGGAGAGATAGCGCCGGAACGTCTCCCGAAAGATATCGAGTTCGCCGGTCATCCAGGATGAGCGGTAGGTCATGAGCGTTCCTTCCATCGCGCGAGGAGACAGGCAGTTGCTGGCGGGCCGAAGAGGGGCGATCGTTCGATGTGATTTCGCGCACCCAGGCCAATCCGGCCGATGTGCTCGGCGTGGCCGGCCATCCGACAGGGCTGCGGCGTCCATCCTCCCGAAATTATTTTGTTATCTACCCGGCGGTAGTTTCATGACTAAAAGGTAAGCACCGAGCTTCTTTTCCGTCAAGCATCCCTCTCTTAGCTAAAACAAGGAAGTCGCTTTCGGAGTCAAAGGATCCTGAGTCCTGCCCGGTATGCTTCATCTCTCGGAGGAGGGGAGGCATGTTGACTTCTACTCGCGGGTAAGAATACGATTTGAGAGTAGATCAATTCACTGTTGGTCCATCAACGAGAAGCCGAGAATGCCGCCTAAGAGCATATCCGGCCATCAGATGGAGCGTCGGCGAATGCCGGTGCGTCCTAGGGAGGAAATGCTGGTGGTGCAGAGTTCTGACTCGATCACCTTGTCCGTTGCCGACGCTGTCGCAACGATCAGGCTCAACCGCCCGTCGGTGCTCAATGCCCTCGACGCAGGCGCGGCGAGAGCTTTTCTGAATGTTCTTCAAGTCATCGCGAGCCGCTCGGACGTGCGCGCCATCGTACTACGTGGGGAGGGGCGGGCGTTCTGCGCCGGTGGGGACGTCGGACGGTTTGGGGGCGGCGATCCCGAGGCGGCGATCGACGAGATCATCACCCCGTTCCATGAGGCGTTGCGGCTGCTCGACCATCTTCCGCAACCGTCTGTTGCCGCCGTTCATGGTGCGGCGGCGGGGGCGGGCTTTAGCCTCGCGCTGGCATGTGATTTCGCCATTGCGACTGAGACCGCGAAATTCACGCTGGCTTATGCGCGTATCGGCGTAAGCCCTGATGGATCCTCCACCTATCACCTGCCGCGCATCGTGGGCCTGAGGAAAGCGAAGGAACTTGCGCTCTTGGCCGACACCATCGATGCGTCGGAAGCGCTTCGGCTCGGTCTCGTCAACCGGGTGGTTCCGGAGGCGGAGCTCGACAGCGAATGTGCCCGGCTTGCCGCACGTCTCGCGTCAGGACCCTCGGTTGCCTATCACCGCATCCGCGATCTGCTGACCTCGGCCTTCCACAGGGATTTGGACGCCCAGCTCGACGCCGAACGCCAGGCCTTCAAGGCGCTTTCGCGAACACACGACTTCCGGGAAGGCGTCTCCGCCTTTCTCAACAAGACTCCGGCGCAATTCAAGGGACACTAGAGCATGTCAGGCGGCCTCAACCGATCGTCGCGTGAGACCGATGCTCCGATCCTGAAAGTCGACGCGCTCTCATTGTCCTTCGGCGGACTGCGCGCGCTCTCCGGCGTTTCGTTCGAGGTGCAGGAAGGCTCTATCACCGCCCTCATCGGGCCGAACGGTGCGGGCAAGACATCCATGTTCAATTCCATCTCGGGCTTCTACAGACCGACCGAGGGCCGGATCATCTTCGAAGGTGAGGACATCAGCCGCGAGCGGCCGCCCGCGAGGGCCAAAAGGGGATTGGCGCGGACGTTCCAGAATATCGCCCTGTTTCGGGGCATGACAGTGCTCGACAACATCAAGTTGGGTCGCCATGCGCATCTCAAGACCAATGTTCTCGACGCGCTGTTCTACCGGGGGCGGGCGCATCGGGAAGAGATGGAGCTCCGGGCCGAGGTCGAGGAGCGTATCATCGACTTCCTTGAGATCCAGCATATCCGCCACGCACCCGTCGCGGCGCTTCCCTATGGCTTGCAGAAGCGCGTGGAGCTTGCTCGCGCTCTCGCCATGCGCCCCCGCATTCTCATGCTCGACGAGCCTGTCGCGGGGATGAACCGGGAGGAGACGGAGGACATGGCCCGCTTCATCCTGGACGTAAAGGAAGAGTGGGGCATCACCATCCTCATGGTCGAGCACGACATGGGCATGGTGATGGATATCTCCGATCACGTGGTCGTCCTCAATTTCGGTCAAGTGATCGCGCAGGGGCGCCCGGCTGACGTGCAGAACGATCCCGCTGTCATCAGCGCCTATCTCGGCTCGGGCGATCTCGCGCAGCGCATCCGCAAGACGGAGGCTGCGTAATGGATTGGCTTTATCTGACCGAAGTTGCTCTGGCCGGTCTGGGGGCAGGCGCTCTCTACGCGCTCACTGGTGTCGCCTTCGTGTTGATCTACAAGGCGACCCGCGTGGTCAATCTCGCCATCGGCGAGATCCTCATGCTCGGCGGCTATGTATTCTTCGGACTGGTCGCGGGAGCCGGTCTGTCAATCTGGGCCGCCATTCCGCTGACGATTCTCGCCGGTGCCGGCTTGGGCGTAGTGGTGGAGCGCACCCTCATCCGCCCGATGCTCGGCGAAAGTTCCATCTCGGTCTTCATGGTGACGATCGGGTTGGGCTCCATCCTGGCCGGCATCGTCGAACTCGCCTGGGGAGCCGATCCGCTGCGTTTGCCCGAGTTCATTCCCAACACGCCGATCTTCCTGGGCGAGGCCTATCTCGCGCCGAAGGTCGCCTATGGTGCGCTCGTCGCCGCTCTTCTCATTGCCGGAGCGGTTGTGGCGCTCAGATTTTCCCGAGGAGGCGTCGCTCTGCGCGCAACGGCGCGTGACCAGGGCGCTGCCTATTCCATGGGAATCGATGTGGGGCGTGTCTTCTCGCTGTCCTGGATGGCGGCCTGCGCCACGGCAGCTGGAGCGGGAGTGATCGTCGGGGCCATCGGCGGCATTTCGCCCACCATGGGCATCTTCGGATTATCCGTGCTCGTGGTCGTCATTGTCGGGGGCCTCGACTCCGTCGCAGGCGCGCTGGTCGGTGGACTTATCATCGGATTGGTCGAAGCGCTCGCCGGCAGCTTCCTCGGTGGCGAATACAAGCTTCTCGCCACATTTAGCCTGTTGATCCTGATCCTGATGATCCGGCCTTACGGCATTTTCGGCAGCCATGAGATCGAGAGGCTCTGATGCGTATTGGAACCTTAAAACTCTCCTACGCTGCCGACGAGGCCTTGTTCGACACGAAGGTGCAGTGGATCTGGCTCGGCCTCCTCACGCTAGGGCTCGTGATCTTCCCCTTCGTAGCAGGCCCGTACTGGGTCTATCTAGCCTGCCTCGTGGCCATCAACGTGGCAAGCGCGACGGGGCTCAATATCCTCACGGGCTATACGGGCCTCGTGAGCCTCGGGCAGGCGGCCTTCATGGGCGTTGGAGCCTACACGGTCGCGGTGCTCGAAACCCGCGTCGGCACACCGTTTTTCATCAACCTGCTGCTGGCGGGTGGAACAACTGCAGCGGTCGGCGTGGTGTTCGGCATTCCGAGCCTTCGCGTGAAGGGCCTCTATCTCGCGATTGCCACTATCGCGGCATCGATGATCCTGCACTTCGTGTTCGCGCATTGGCCGCTTACCGGCGGAACGCGTGGCCTCTCGATGCCGCCTGCAAGCTTCTTCGGCTTATCGCTCGACCAGCCGCAGAGGCTCTATTGGCTCATCATTCCGGTGACTGCACTCATGGTGCTGGGGGCCGCGAACCTCTTCCGAACCCGCGTGGGGCGTGCCTTCATTGCCGTGCGCGACCGGGACATCTCGGCGGAAGTGCTTGGCATTCCGCTGCTCCGGACCAAGCTGACGAGTTTTGCTCTCTCGTCGTTCTATGCTGGCATCGCGGGTGGGATGTGGGCTTACTTCTTCCGCGTCGTGACGCCTGAGAGCTTCCCGCTGATCAACTCGATCTTCTATCTCGCGGCCATCATCGTCGGCGGCATGGGGACTATCCTGGGCGGCATCCTCGGGGCTGCCTTCATGACCCTGGTGCCGGAGGTTCTCAAACTCTTGGTCGGCTGGATCGCGCCCTGGGTGCCGGATGCGCTCAGCCTGCTCGCTCCAATCCGAACCATCGTGTTCGGTGCTCTGATCGTCGGGTTCCTCATCTTCGAACCACAGGGCCTTGCCGAAATCTGGCAACGGATCCGACGTTTCTTCCACCTATGGCCCTTCAGAACATAAAGACTATCGGGAGGAAATCACATGAAACTCACGTTCTCGCGGAGAAGTCTTATAGGAGCGGCGATGGCCGGACTTGCGCTCGGCGCGGTCGAAGCCAGGGCTCAAGGACAGAACGGGGAGATCGTCCTCGGCGGATCGATCCCGCTCACCGGCGTCTTCGCCTTCGCAGGCATCGGCATTCATGCGGGCATTCAGGACTACCTGAAGATCGTCAATGATGCTGGCGGCATCAAAGGCCGCAAGATCAAGTACGTGGCCGAAGATACCGGCTACAAGGTCGATGCTTCGGTAGCGGCCTTCAACAAGATCACCGGCCAGGAGAAGGTCTCGCTCTATTACGGCGACTCCACGGGCTTCGCGAAGACGATCAATCCTGAGCTCGAACGCAAGGGCACGATGATCATGGCCGGCGCTTCCTTCGCGTCGGAGCTGAACGACCCGAAGAAGTTCCCGCTGCAGTTCCTGCCGGGCCCGGACTACACGGAGATGTTCGGCATCCTCATGCGCCACATCGCCAAGGAAAAGCCGGGAGCGAGCATCGCCTTCGTCTATTCCGACACCGAATTCGGGCGCGATCCCATCGCACCGGGCGAAAAGCTCGCCACGGAACTCGGGCTGAAGGTGGTCGAAAAGATCGTGACGCCGCCGGGCAGCGTTGACGTGTCCACGGAAGTGCTGAAGCTGCGCCGCGCGCGGCCCGACTACACGATTTTCCATGGCTACGTACTCGCGCCGATCCCGGAATTCATCCAGCAGGCGAAGCAGATGGGCATGCAGAGCCGCTTCATGGGCACCTTCTGGTCCATGGATAATTCCATGGTGGAGAAGATGGGCGAGGCGGCCGACGGCTTCATGGGGGTGATGCCCTACCGCTACTACTATGACAAGGAGGGCACCGCGCCGATGCTGGACAAGATTCGGCAGATGCGGCCCGAGTATCAGTCCACGGCCTATATGCAGGGCTTCGTGACGGCGATGCTGATGACGGAAGCGGTGAAGCGCACCCTCGATGCTGGCAAGGAGCTGACGGGTGCAAACATGAAGGCCTCGCTCAACTCCATCAAGGACTTCGACACGGGCGGCATCTTCGGTGTTCCGATCTCCATCCCCGGCAATTCCGTGCCGGTCGGCCGCATCTATCGCTTCGATGCCAAACAGAAGCAGATGCTCCCGGCCTCCGATTGGATCCAGCTCGGAAAGTAGAGCCCATGGACGCGGAGATCCTCTTGAGCGTCAACAATGTCGAGGTCGTCTATAACCGGACGATCCAGGTTCTCCGCGGCCTGTCCCTGCAGGTCCCGAAGGGCGAGATCGTCGCTCTTCTGGGCTCGAACGGAGCGGGCAAGTCGACCACGCTCAAGGCGGTTTCGAATTTGCTTGAACTGGAGGACGGAGCCGTCACCGCAGGCCGGATCGAGTTCGACGGAGCGGATATCGCGACACTCACGCCGCACGGTCTCGTGCGGCGTGGCCTGTTTCATGTAATGGAGGGGCGCCGCATCTTCGAGGATCTGACGGTAGAGGAAAACCTCACCGCCGCCACCTTCTCGCTCTCCGGACGCGGCCTGCCGATCACGCCATTCGATCTCGTCTATTCCTATTTTCCGCGTCTCTACGAACGCCGGAAGGGGCTTGCCGGCTATCTCTCCGGCGGCGAACAGCAGATGCTCGCGATCGGCCGGGCGCTGATCTCGAAGCCGAAGCTCATTCTTCTCGACGAGCCCTCGCTCGGCCTGTCGCCGAAGCTCGTGGAGGAAATCTTCACCATCATCGCGCGCATCAACGCGGAGCAGAGCGTCTCCATGCTGCTCGTTGAACAGAATGCCGCCGTCGCCTTCTCTGTCGCGAGCTACGGCTACATCATGGAAATGGGCAAGGTCGTCATCGACGGGCCGGTGGAACGGCTCGTCAAGGATCAGGACGTGCAGGAGTTTTATCTCGGCCTAGGCGGAGGCGGGACCCACAAGAGCTATCGGGATGTGAAGCATTACAAGCGCCGCAAGCGCTGGCTGTCATGAGGACCACGATGCCGCAAGTTCTCGACCGCGACAGCATGACCCTTCCGCAGCTCCTGCGGGATAATGCCCAACGCATGCCCGACCGCATTGCCCTGAGGCAGAAGGATTTCGGCATTTGGCAGCCGATCACGTGGGCCGATTACTATAATCGGGCGCGGCATTTCGGACTGGGGCTCGCGTCATTGGGTCTGGAGCTGCGCGGGCATGTGGCCATTCTGTCGGAGAACCGGGCCGAATGGGTGATTGCCCAGCTTGGCACTGGTCTCGTGGGCGGCGTGACCATCGGTGTCTATGCCACAAGTCCGGCCAACGAGGTCTCATATGTTCTGGGCCATTCGGACGCGGAGGTGGTGGTCTGCGAAGATCAGGAACAGACCGACAAGGTGCTCGAGTGCCTGGAGGAGCTGCCGAGGCTCAGGCGCATCGTGGTGATCGACCCGAAAGGCCTGCGTCACTATGAGAACGACAAGCTCTCGACATTCAAAGGGGTTCTCGAAAAGGGCGCTTCTTACGAAAAGGACCGTCCGGACCTAATCGACGCATGCCTCGCTGGGCAAAGCCTCACCGATATCGGGCTCATCGTCTACACGTCCGGCTCAACCGGAAAGCCGAAGGGCGCGATGCTCAGCTATCGCAACATGCGTGCGCAGGCTGCTGGCGTGATCGAGCGGCTCGGTTATACGGAGGATACCACTAACCTGTCGTATCTGCCGCTGTGCCATGTGGCCGAGCAGATGCTGACGGTGATGGCGCCCCTCCAGGCCGGTTCTTGCGTGAGTTTCGGCGAATCCATCCGCACTGTCCAAGAGGATCTGCGCGAGATCGCGCCAACCTTGTTCCTCGGCGTGCCTCGGATCTGGGAGAAGCTGCATTCGGCCATCCATATCAAGATGATCGAGGCCAAGGGCTTTCGCCGCAGGCTCTATGAAAAAGCAGTCTCCCTATGCGAACCCTTCGCCGAGAAGGCAGCCGCCGACCGCAGCTTACGTGAGAAGCTAGTGTTCGGGATTTGCTATCTCCTGGTCTTCCGGGCGCTGCAGAATTTCATCGGCCTGCGGCGAGCCAGAGTGGCGCTCACCGGTGCGGCGCCGATTTCCTCCCTAATCGTCCGTTTCTTCCGCACGCTCGGGATCCCGCTCATCGAAGTCTATGGCCTGACCGAGACTTCCGGCATGGTCACGGGGCAGCGGCTCGACGCTCTCCTGCCGGGTGCCGTCGGTCCGGCGGTTCATGGAGCAGAGGTCGATATTGGCCTAGATGGAGAACTGCTCGTGCGCGGCGATATGGTCTTCGAGGGCTATTACCGCAATGAGGAAGCGACCCGCGCATCGATCCGTGACGGATGGCTGCACACGGGCGACGTGGCCAGGATCGAGGCCGGTCAGGTCAAGATCGTGGATCGGCTCAAGGACATCATGATCACTGCCGGCGGAAAGAACCTCAGCCCGTCCGAGATCGAGAATACGGTCAAGAGCAGCGCCTTCATCAAGGAGTGCATCGTCATAGCCGAGGGGCGCCGTTACCCGGCTGCATTGATCCAGATCGATGCGGAAACCGTCGGCAAGTGGGCAGAGGAAAACCGGGTGCCCTTCACGAACTACAAGAGCCTCGCGGAGAACGGGCGCGTGCGCGAGCTGATCGATGCGGAGGTCGAGCGGGCCAATAGGCAGCTCGCACCCGTGGCACAGATCAAGAAATTCCATCTCCTCACGAAGGAGCTGGATCACGACGACGATGAAGTCACCGCCACCATGAAGGTCCGGCGCGCGAACATCTACCGGAAATATGCCGCCGAGATCGAAGGGCTCTACAGAGAGGCGCCCGCTGTGGCGGCTGAATAAGACAAGCAGGTTCGAGGAGTTTTCAGGATGGCACGCAGCGTCGTCATCGCATCGGGAGTCAGGACCGCCATCGGCACGTTCGGCGGCATGTTGTCCAACCATTCGCCCACCCAGCTCGGTGCGCTCTGCGTGGCAGAGGCGCTGAAGCGAGCCAGGCTCGAAGGCGTCGATGTGGATCACGTGGTGTTCGGCAACGTGATCATCACCGAGCCGAAGGATGCCTATCTCGGCCGTGTCGCGGCCATCGAGGGCGGCATTCCTATCGAGGTGCCGGCGATGACCGTGAACCGCCTGTGCGGCAGCGGTGTCCAATCCATCGTGTCGGCTGCACAATCCATCATGCTTGGCGACTCGGAGGTAGCTGTGGCGGGTGGCGCGGAGGCGATGAGCCGCTCGCCGCACCTGTTGCATACCGCGCGCTTCGGTCAGCGGATGGGGGACGCCTTGGTCGTGGATCACCTGACCGGTATCCTCACCGATCCGTTCGGCAACGGCATCATGGGCATCACGGCGGAGAACGTTGCATCCAAGTGGCAGATTTCCCGCGACAGCCAGGATTCATTTGCAGCGGAAAGCCAGCGTCGTGCTGCAGTCGCGATCAAGGAAGGACGCTTCAAGGATCAGATCCTTCCGGTCGAAGTGCGAAAGGGGCGGGAGATCGTTTCCTTCGATACCGACGAGCATCCCAAAGGCGAAACGACCCGCGAGAGCCTGTCGTCCCTGCGTCCCGTCTTCCGAAAGGACGGAACGGTGACGGCCGGCAATGCTTCCGGCATCAACGATGGCGCGGCCGCTGTCGTTTTGATGGAGGAGGGCCGGGCGGGGCGCGAAGGACGGAATGTGCTCGCCCGGATCGTCGGCTACGCGCATGCTGGCGTGGAGCCTGGTGAGATGGGCATCGGACCGGTTCCGGCCGTCCGCAACCTCCTTGAGAGGACAGGAATGAAGATCAGCGACTTCGATGTCATCGAGTCTAATGAGGCCTTCGCGGCCCAAGCCTGCGCCGTGGCGAACGAACTCGGCTTCGACCCCGAGCGCGTCAATCCGAACGGGGGAGCTATTGCCCTCGGTCATCCGGTAGGAGCTACTGGTACTATCCTCACCGTCAAGACGGCTTACGAGCTCGCCCGAACGGGTGGGCGCTACGGCCTGATCACCATGTGCATCGGTGGCGGCCAAGGCATCGCATTGGCAATCGAGAGAGCCTAAAGGACATGAAATGAGCGGCACGCCTGCCCTGGACGTCCTGCCGAGCGGCCTTTACATGGGCGGGCGGTGACGCCCCCTTATCACTTAGGAACCCAATGACGGCATCCCCTTGGAAAAAGCCCGCCGACCGGCAGAAGGAGCGCGAAGTCAAGCGCGATGCCGTGCTGCGTGCTGCCGCTCAGGCTTTCAATGAAAACGGCTTCCACAAGACTTCCCTGGACGATGTGGCCGAGCGCCTGAACGTCACGAAGCCGACGATCTACTACTACGTCAAGAACAAGGATCAGATCCTGTTCGAATGCGTCCGCATCGGCCTGGAAATGCTGGAGGATGCCTCGGCCCAGATCGAGGGAACCAATGCCACCGGCCTCAGCAAGCTGATCGCGCTCTGGCGGGTCTATGTACAGATCGTCACCGAAGACTTCGGCCGCTGCCTGATCCTCGTGGGCGAGGATCCGCTTCCGCCGGGCACGCGCAAGGAGCTGCGTGCGTTGAAAGGGCGGATCGACAAGCGGTTCCGCTCCGTCATCGCGGAGGGTATCGAGGACGGCTCCATCCGCCCTTGCGATCCGAAGATCGCGGCCTTCGCCGCCGCGGGTGCGTTGAGCTGGATCGCGCGCTGGTACGACCCGCGTGGGCCGCTCAATCCGCAGGAACTCGCGGACCAGATGATCGACCTGCTCGTCAACGGTGTTGTTGGTGGTGCTGGTCAGACGAGAAGAAGGACAGCCGGTAAGGCTGGGATGAGGCTCGCTACTGCGAATGCACCTGCCTCACCCAAACAACCTCGGAAATCCGCCAGCCGGGCTTCCTGACGGCTCTTGTCTCGGGAGGAGAGGAACCGCGCGATGAACGCAACCGAACAGCGTCTTTATCTCAGCCCGGCCGAATATGTGGATAGTGATCACGCTGCGATCCGGGAACACGCCGAGAGGCTGACCGTTGGGCTTGTCTTGGACGCCGAGCGTGCGAAGGTGCTGTATGAAGCGGTGCGCGACGAAATCCGCTACGATCCCTATGTGGACTACACCGACCACGGGAGCTTCCGGGCGAGCAGCGTTCTGGCGGTGGGGCGCGGCTATTGTGTCGGCAAGGCCGCTCTTTACGCCGCGCTTTGCCGCGCTGCCGGAATTCCGGCGCGTATTGGCTTATCCGATGTGCGCAACCATCTCTCGACGCCGCGTCTGCTGGAGGCCGTCGGCACCGACGTGTTTTCGTATCACGGCTATGTCGAGGTTCATCTCGGCGGACGCTGGCTGAAGGCGACGCCGACCTTCAATGCGAGCCTCTGCGCCAAGCTCGGCGTCGAGCCGCTCGCCTTCGATGGCACACGCGATGCCTTATTCCAACCTTTCGATGGAGAAGGGCGGGTGTTCATGGATTACGTCGTCAATCACGGCACGTTCTTTGACGTGCCTGCGAAGTTTCTCATGGGTGAGATGGCGCGGCTCTATCCGGCTCTTTGCAGGCCCGGAGGCTATCGAGGGCAGAATATGGACGATGAGGCCGGAGCATCGACAGCTCCGGTCTCCTGAAATAACACGCAGGTCAATTGCGCAGCGGCTTGCCGGTTGCCAGCATGTGCTCGATGCGCTCCCGCGTGGCCTGCATCTTCGCGAGAGCGATCACCGCCTCACGCTCCAATGTCAGCACGTCCGCCTCGGACGCGGCGCCGCTTCTGCTGTTCGAGCCTGTGAGAACAGAGGCGAGAGACTCGGCAACTGCCATATCGGTTTCAGTGAAGCGAAGGGCTTCTCGGCGCTGCTCGATAGGATTCATGAGCATGCGCTTGCCGGACGGACCGGCCAGCACAATCGTCGAGCGGTTGGGCGCATGGTATCCGGCATTCGCCATCGACGCTGCGCGCCGGATCGCCGCGCCGAGCAGGTGATCGCGGTTCATGACGATGCCATCTTTTGAGCACAGCAATCTTCTGTCCCAGGCATCGAGAGCCGAGGACGAGGGGTTTCCGGTGAGGATAGTCTCGAATGCCGTTGTCGCGACAGAAACAGGATCGCCTGCATTCTTGGCTCGCTCCTGCCCGCGCAACAGGAGCTGCGTGCATCCTCCCCAGCCTGGCACGATGCCCACTTTCGTCTCCGGAAGTCCTGCGGCCAACTCCGCGTGAGCGACAACAGCATCGCAATGAAGCATCAGCTCGCACCCGCCGCCGAGCGCGAGTCCGGCTGAGGCAGCCACGACGGGGAAGGGCGCATATTTCATCCGCAGGAAGAGGTCTTGCCCCCTTGAGAGAAAGGCCTCCAGCACAGCCCAATCTTCCTTGCGCACGAGATCGACGAAATACGACAGATCAGCGCCCGCCGAGAAGGCGCGCGGGTTGTCGTTGCCGATAACGAGACCATGAAACTCGGCGGCTACCTTGTCGAGGCTTGCCTCCAGCGCATCGAACACGGCAGGGGTCAGGCTGTTCATTTTCGTATGGACTTCAAGGCAGACTATGCCGTCGCCGGCATCCCAGAGCGAGGCTCCTTCGTTCCCGAGAATTTTCAGCCGGCGTGACTTGAGGCCCGCCAATGTGAGAAGGCCGGTCTTGTTCGTCGGCAGCGCGCATGTGCCATCGGTGCGCAGCGCCAATCCTGTGTTCTTGTCGTAGAAGCCCTCGTTATGGATAGCAGAAGCAAGAAGGGAGGGTACGGCTTGCCCGTCCTGAAGTAAGCGTTCCACGAGCATTGCCAGACCGCAACGTTCGGCAAGCTTGAACGGACCTTCGCGCCAAGCATAGCCGAGTTCCATGGCTGCGTCGATGGCTGCAACGTCTTTCGCAATCTCCGGGCCGACATGAGCTGTATAGGCGACGAGGCGGGACAACACCCGCCAAGCGTAGAGACCGCGAGGATCACTTGCTTGCAGAAGGGCCGCAGGATCGCGGCCCTTACCAGGTAGCGAAGCGGCGTCGACCGGCGCCTCGGGGCGATACAGACCTGACGAGAGATCCAGCACTTCACGCGATCTGTCGGCATTGACCCTGTAGAAGCCGCCCTTGGCTTTTCGACCCAGCTGTCCTGCCGCGATCATGCCCTGGACGATCTGATCCGCAGGAAGATCATAGGCGTGGATGCCGTCGGAAGCGGGCAGGGCGCTCATGAGGCTGCCCCACACATGCGGGATAAGATCGATACCGATGAGGTCGAGCAGTCCGAAAGCGCCGGTGCGCGGCATGCCTAAAGCCGCCATCACCGTATCCGCCTCCTCAACGGTCAGACCCAGGCTCTTCGCTTCGAGGGCAGCCACGGCCAGCCAGTAGCAGCCGATGCGATTGGCGATGAAGCCCGGCGTGTCGTGGCAATCGACGACGGTTTTTCCGAGAATGACTTCCGACGCCGCCTTCGCGCGCGACACCAGATCGGTTGAGTTCTCTGGGGAGCTGACGATCTCGACGAGCCGCATGATGCGCGGCGGATTGAAGAAATGCGTAATCAGGAAGTCGGCCGCGAACGAGTCCTTGAGTTCTGCAATCAGGTCTGAACGGGGAATCGTGGAGGTGTTGGAGGAAACGATCGACCCCTTTTTCCTGACGCTGTCGATCTTGCGGTAAAGATCGCGTTTCACATCGAGCTTCTCGACAACGGCCTCGATGATCCAGTCGGCTTCTGACAGGCGTTGAAGATCATCATCGATATTGCCGGCATGGACGAGTTTGGCAGCATCAGGATGCATGAAGCCGTTCGCCTTCAGCTGACGTGCGATTCCTGCCTCAGCTGGGCTGTTGGGAGACGAGTCCGGTCCTCGAATGTCGAGCAGATCCACGGGAATGCCGGCATTCGCAAATTGTGCGGCGATACCGGATCCCATGGATCCCGCGCCGATGACGGCGGCACGCACAATGCCGGTTCCTTGGACGCCGATGATGGAAGGAGAGGAAGAGGAGAGGGCGTTCATTATGTCTCCCAGATATGGACGGCCCCATCGGAGCTCTGATCTTCAGGGCAGCGCACCAATCCCTGTGCCGCCGGTCACCCGGGAGCTACAAAGGACTTGGGTGCCCCTTTTCGGTTGTGAACCGGGAACGAGGTCGCCCCTGTCCTTTGCAGATCACGTTATATGCGCAGTATTATTCCTACTGCTAAGTAGAGTCTGTCAACACATCCTCTAGCGCGGACGCCAGATGCGGCTTGCCTCGGCGGCATCATAGCCTCGCTCCGAAAAGTACTCTTCAAGGCAGACGAATGGCGCAATGCTGCCCGAGCCGGAATTTCGACCATTATCAGCGAATGTGCATGAGACCACAAAACAGAAGACCCGGGTTGTTGCCCGGGCCTATAAGAACCATTCCTGACCTGCTGATATACAACCTCAGACGATGCCGCCACTGCCTCCAGCGACTGCAGGGCGCTCCTTGCCCACCTTCTCGCGATAGCCGCTCGCCCGATAGGCCGCGATGGGATCGATGGCGCCGCCGGCCTTCAGGCGAGCCATGGCGAGGATCGGCTCCACATCGGTGCGGAAGGCAAGTTTTAGCGTCTCGGATGCCATGAGCGCATCGTTGGCTTCCTGATAGCTCTCCAGCGCTCTCCGGTCCACGATCAGCGCCTGCGCATAGGCGCGGCGAATTTCGTTGGCGCTGCGGATCAGGCTTTCGATCGGGTCCGTCACATTGTGCGACTGGTCGATCATGTGAGTGGGGTGAAAATCCTCCGCCCTTCGGTGCGCGGCATCCACCAGCTCGTTGAAGACGAGGAACAGACGATAGGGATCGATGGAGCCCGCATCGAGATCGTCGTCACCGTACTTCGAGTCGTTGAAGTGGAACCCGCCGAGCTTCTTGAACTGAATCAGGCGGGCGACGATCATCTCGATATTGACGTTCGGCGCATGGTGGCCGAGGTCCACAAGGCAATAGGCTTTCTCGCCGAGCTCTGTGGCTATCAGGTAGTTGGTGCCCCAATCCTGCACGACGGTCGAGTAGAAGGCCGGCTCGTACATCTTGTGCTCGGAGAAGATGCGCCAGTCGTTTGGAAGCCGTTTGTAGATCGCCTTCATGGAGGCGAGGTAACGCTCGAAGCTCCGGGTGAAGTTCGTCTGGCCCGGGAAGTTCGAGCCGTCGCCGATCCAGACTGTCAGCGCCTTGGATCCGATGGCCTCGCCGATCTCGATGCATTCGATATTGTGCTCGATAGCCTGCTGGCGTGTCGCCGCATCCGTGTGGCTGAGAGAGCCATACTTGTAGCTGTGCTCCTGTCCGGGCGCATCGGAGAAGGTGTTGGAATTCATGGCGTCGAAGCCGAGACCCAGCGCATCCGCACGGGTCTTCAGCTGACGCGGATCATCCACCTTGTCCCATGGGATATGCAAGGATACGGTCGGCGTGGCCTGCGTCAGCTGGTGGATGACCGCGCAATCATCGAGCTTGTCGAAGATGTTGCGAGGCTCGCCGATGCCTGGAAAACGGGCGAAACGGGTTCCGCCCGTGCCGACACCCCAGGAGGGGACGGCCACGAAGAACGTCCCGACCTTTTCCGTGATCGCATCGATATCGATGCCGTCGCGGGAGAGTTTTGCCCCGAGAGCATCGTAATCGGCCTTCAGAGCGCTTGAGCGCTTCTCGTTATCGGTAGCAATGATGTCGGCCCGGATTTTCTGTTCTGACATGGTTTCCTCCCCGGCCTGATCTTAACGCGTGAACGACATGGCGTTGCCGGCATCCACATTGATGATGTTGCCAGTGGACTTTGCCGAAGCGTCGGAGGCGAGGAAGTAGATGGCTTCCGCGATGTCTTCCGGAAAGACGTTCAGCTTCAGCAGGGAGCGCTTACGGTAATGCTCCTCAAGCTCGTCGACGGCGAGCTTCGACGAGGCTGCACGCTGCTCACGCCATTCGCCCGACCAGATCTTGGACCCGCGCAGCACCGCATCCGGGTTGACCGTGTTGACGCGAATACCGGCCTCCGCGCCTTCGAGCGCCAAGCAGCGGGCGAGGTGGATCTCGGCGGCCTTCGCCGTGCAATAGGCCGACGCGTTCGGCGAGGAGGCGAGGCCGTTCTTGGACGCCACGAAGACGATGTTGCCCCCGAGCTTCTGGCGGCGGAACAGGCGGAAGGCCTCGCGGGAGACGAGGAAATAGCCGGTCGCCAGGATGTCGATGTTCCTGTTCCACATGGCGAGATCGGTGTCCTCGACGGGAGCCGAGGAGGCGATGCCAGCATTGGACACCAGAATATCGATGCCGCCGAACTCGACCGACGCCTCGATGAAGGAGGAAAGAACCTCGCTCTCGCTCGTGACGTTGAGCTTCATGCCGCGCACCACGTCCTGGCCGAAGCGCTTGCTGAAATCGTCGACCGTGCCGTCGAGAGATTCCTGATCAATATCGGCCAGAACCACGCAGGCGCCCTCGGCCATCAGCCGCTCGGCCGTGGCGCGTCCGATGCCGCCCGCGCCGCCGGTGATGAAGGCCACGCGGCCCGCAAGGCTCTTCGGCTTGGGCATGCGCTGGAGCTTCGCCTCTTCGAGCAGCCAGTATTCGATGTCGAATGCCTCCTGCTCGGGCAGGCCTTGGTATTGGGAGACCGAGGAGGCGCCGCGCATCACGTTGATGGCATTCACATAAAACTCGCTGGCGATGCGGGCCGTGGCCTTGTCGCGGGCGAAGGAGAGCATGCCGACGCCGGGGATCAGGAAGATCACCGGATTCGGATCGCGCATCTTCGGACTGTTCGGATGCTTGCTCTGCTCGTAGTAGCGCGTGTAGTCGGCGCGATAGGCCTCCAACGCCGCGTCGAGGTTGGCGACCACGGCGTCAATGTTCGGCGATCCGGGGTCGAAGTCCAGCACGAGCGGCCGAATCTTGGTGCGTAGGAAGTGATCCGGGCAGCTGGTGCCGAGATGAGCCAGCGGCTTGAGGTCGGCGGAATTGACGAATTCGAGCACCGCGTCCTGATCGTCGAAGTGTCCGAGCTTGCGCTCAGCCTGGCCGATCTTGCCGCGGATTTCGGGCATCAGGCGAGCCGCGATCTTGCGGCGCTCCTCGCGGGAAAGGCTCGTGGTCACTGCGCCGCCGAAGGCCGGCTTGCCGGACGTTTCTTTCGCGAACCATGCGATGGCCTGATTGATGATGCGAAGCGTCAGCTCGTAGCAATCCTTCGCGTTGTCGGCCCAGGTGAACAGGCCGTGGCTTTCGAGCACGACGCCCTTGGCGTGGGGATTGGCCTTGGCGAAAGCCTCCAGATCGAGACCGAGCTGGAAGCCGGGGCGACGCCAGGGGAGCCAGCCGATCTCGTCGCCGAAGATTTCCTGCGTGAGTTCGCGCGAGTTCTTGGAGGCTGCAATCGCGATGATCGCATCCGGATGCATGTGGTCGACATGCTTGTAGGGCAGGAAGCCGTGCAGAGGCGTATCGATGGAGGCTGCGCGCGTGTTCAGGTTGAAGGTCGCGTGGGGCAGGAAGCCGACCATGCGGTCCTCGTCCTCGACGCCCTTGTAGAGGGACTTCAGCGAGAGCAGCTTGTCCATGTACAGGGTCGCGAAACCGTCGAGCTTGATGGTGCCGACATCGCCGCCGGAGCCTTTCACCCAGAGAACCTCGACCTTCTCCCCCGTAAGGGGATCGGTTTCCATCACCTTGGCCGAGGTGTTGCCGCCGCCATAGTTCGTAATGCGCTTGTCGGCGCCGAGCAGATTGGAGCGGTAGAGAAGCAGGCCGGGCTCGTCGAGGCTGGCCGCCTTCGCGTCATCCCACTTGTTGTCGAGCAGCTCCACGGTTTGCGTCGCAGTATCCACGTTGTTCTCCTGCCAAGCTGAAAGTGGGCTCACGGTGCCTCACGTTGAGGCAAAGAGCATTGGCGAGGCCTCCTATCTTGTCAACCAAAACCGTTCAAAATCGATCATAACTGATCATAATACGAAGGGATAAGATTGGAAATGATTGACGATGCTCCAAATCTCCGGGACGTTAGGATTGATTTTTAAGCGGATTTGATGGCCTCTTAGTGATCTTGCTTGGTTCTAGGGCGCTCTGTGAGGAATAATGCACGAACGTGAAAGGCATCGGATCATTCTCAGCCTCGTTCAGGAGAGGCCGGTCGCGACCATCCAGGATCTGATGGAGCTGACGGAAGCCTCCGAGGCAACGATCCGCCGAGACATCGCGGCCCTTCATGTCCAGGGACGCCTCCGCCGCGTGCGCGGCGGGGCGGAAGCTCTTCACCCGCAGCAGATCAGTCCGCTGGCCGCAAAGCCCTTCCGGATTTCCGAAGGCGAAAACGCCGCCAAGAAACGCGCCGTCGCCCGCGAGGCAGTGGCCCTCTGTCATGATGGTGACGCCATCATCATCAATGGCGGAACGACCACCTTCCAGATGGTGCATTATCTGACTGCCCGCCGGATGCAGGTCTTCACCAATTCCTTCGCGATTGCCGAGCACCTCATCAAGCATTCCAAAAACCAGGTGATGCTGCCGGGTGGCTCTGTCTATCGCGATCAGAGCATCATTCTCTCGCCCTTTGACAACGACGTGACGCGCAACTTCTATGCGCGGCGCATGTTCATGGGCGCTCAAGGCGTCGGCCCCCTTGGCGTGATGGAGCAGGATGCCCTGATCATTCAAGCCGAGCAGAAGCTCATCAACCAAGCCGATGAGCTGGTACTGATGGTGGATTCCACCAAGTTCCAGCGCCGCTCCAGTCTCATTCTCTGCCCGCTCAATCGTGTCTCTACGCTGATCACCGACGATGGCATTCCGGACACGGCCAGGGGGATGATCGAGGAGGCGGGCATCAAGCTGATCGTTGCCAATGTCTCGGCAGCTGAGCAGCCAACGGAATCCTCATCGGCAGCGTGAAGTCTGCCGGAGGTGTTTACAAGGGAGGAAGAAAACATGAAATTATTCGCGAAACTCGCTGTCGGGACCGCGCTGGGCCTCGCCCTTCTCACGGGCGCCGCAAGCGCCGAAAACATCAAGATCGGTCTCGTCGTGAAGTCCCTCGGCAACGGCTTCTTCGAGGCGGCCAACAAGGGCGCTCAGGAAGCGGCGAAAGAGCTCGGCGGCGTCGACATCATCTATACAGGCCCCACCACCACGACCGCCGAAGGCCAGATCGAAGTCATCAATGCCCTGATTGCCCAGAAGGTCGATGCGATCGCGGTTTCCGCCAACGATCCGGATGCGCTCGTTCCGGCGCTGAAGAAGGCGGCACAGCGCGGCATCAAGGTGATCTCCTGGGATTCCGGCGTCAACAAGGACGGTCGCATTCTTCACCTCAATCCGTCGTCGAACGAGCTCATCGGCAATATGTGCCTGAAGCTCGCAGCCGATCACCTGCCGGGCGGCAAGGGCGACTTCGCCATCCTGTCGGCCACCTCGACCTCGACGAACCAGAACACCTGGATTGCCGAGATGAAGAAGCAGCTTCCGAAATATCCGGGGCTGAACCTCGTCACGACCGTCTATGGCGATGACCTGGCCGACAAGAGCTATCGCGAAGCCCAGGGCCTTCTCACCTCCCACCCGAACGTGAAGGTGATCGTTGCTCCGACGACCGTTGGTGTGCTCGCGGCCTCGCAGGCTGTGAAGGATGCCGGCAAGATCGGCCAAGTCTACGTGACCGGCCTCGGCCTGCCGTCCGAGATGGCGGGTGCGGTCCACTCGGGCGCAACCAAGCAGTTCGCGATCTGGAACCCGATTGATCTCGGTTACTCCGCGACGCAGATCGCCTATCGCCTCGTCAAGAAGGAGACCGACGGCAAGCCGGGTTCGGAGATCAATGTCGGCCGCATGGGCAAGATCAAGGTCGGCGACAATGGTGAAGCCGCCATGGCCGATCCCTTCGTCTATGACGCGAAGAACGTCGACGAATTCGCCAAGATCTTCTGATCTCGACATTCTCAGAGCAAGGCGCGGGTCGCTCGCGCCTTCCTCGCTCACGTTGGCTCGCGGCGGGAGTTCCCATGTCTGTCGTACAAGCGGTTGCTCAAGATCCAACTCCGCTTCTGGAGATGCGCGGCATCTCCAAGTCGTTTCCTGGCGTCAAGGCGCTCGATCACGTCGATGTCGCGCTCTACCCGGGAACCGTGACGGCGCTGATCGGCGAGAACGGCGCGGGCAAATCTACCCTCGTCAAGATTCTGACGGGCATCTACCAGCCTGATAACGGTGAGATTATCGTTGATGGTACGCCCGTGCGCTTCGCGGACGCAGAAGCCGCCATTCGCAGCGGCATCACGGCGATCCATCAGGAAACCGTGCTGTTCGACGAACTCTCCGTCGCGGAAAATATCTTTCTTGGGCATGCGCCTCGCAACCGGTGGGGGCTCGTCAACTGGTCTGCCATGAACGCGCGGGCAGCGGCCCTGCTGACCTCCATCGATGCGCCGATCAGCCCCTATACGCGGCTGAAGGATCTTTCCATCGCGCAGCGCCACCTCGTCGCCATTGCGCGCGCCCTGTCCGTCGAGGCCCGTGTCGTCATCATGGACGAGCCGACGGCGGCGCTGTCCTATAAGGAGGTGGAGGATCTCTTCCGAATCATCGACAGGCTGAAGCGGCAGGGGAAGGCGATCCTCTTCATCAGCCACAAGTTCGAGGAAGTCTATGAGATCGCCGAGCGTTTCGTGGTCTTCCGGGATGGGCGCTCGATCGGTGCCGGATTGCTGGCGCAAACCAGCCAGGACGAGATCGTGCGCATGATGGTCGGCCGCTCGGTCGATCACGTGTTTCCCAAAACAGAAGTCGCCATCGGCAGCACCGTTCTGAAGGTTTCCGGATATTCTCACCCGACGGAATTCGACAGCATTTCGTTCGAGCTTCGCCTCGGTGAAATCCTCGGTCTTTATGGTCTCGTCGGGGCTGGGCGCTCGGAATTCTGTCAGTCACTCTTCGGCATCACCCGTCCGAGTGCGGGATCCCTCGAGCTGGAAGGGCGCCCTATCGAGATCCGCTCTCCATCGGATGCCATTGCGGTCGGTATCGTCTATGTGCCGGAAGAGCGCGGTCGTCATGGCGCCGTGCTTCAGATGCCGATCTTCCAGAACTTCTCCATGGCCACCTTGGCCAAGACCACGCGGGCGGGTTTCCTCCGGCAGGCCGAGGAATTCGCCCTGGCGCGCAAGTATGCGGAGCGGCTCGACCTTCGCGCAGCCGCCTTGTCGGTCCCGGTCGGCACCCTGTCCGGCGGCAATCAGCAGAAGGTCGTCATCGGCAAGTGGCTCGCCACCAAGCCGAAGGTGATCATTCTGGACGAGCCGACGAAGGGGATCGATATCGGCTCCAAGGCGGCGGTTCATGCCTTCATGAGCGAACTCGCGAGCGAGGGTCTGAGCGTGATCATGGTGTCGTCCGAGTTGCCCGAAATCCTCGGCATGTCGGACCGGGTGATGGTGATGCGCGAGGGGCGCATGGCTGGGATCTGGAACCGCGAGGGACTCGGCGCCGAGACGCTGGTGCGCGCCGCCACCGGCAACGAGTGATGGGAAGAGAGACGCGATGAGCCGTATTCTGAAGTACCGCGAACTCTTGCTGGTGGCGATCATCATCGTGCTGGTCGCTGCCTTCTCCTATCGTGCACCGGGCTTCGCTTCGCCCAAGAGCCTCGCGAACATCTTCAACGACACCTCGATCCTGATCATTCTGGCGCTTGGTCAGATGGCTGTGATCCTCACCAAATCCATCGACCTTTCCGTCGCCGCCAATCTGTCCTTCACCGGCATGGCGGTTGCGATGCTCAATGCCGCTTATCCCGGCATTCCGCTGCCGCTCCTGATCCTGGCGGCGCTCGCCATTGGAGCCATTCTCGGCGCCATCAACGGCCTCATGGTGTGGAAGATCGGCATTCCCGCCATCGTGGCGACCCTCGGCACGCTCACGATCTATCGCGGCATGGCCTTCGTGCTCTCGGGCGGTGCCTGGGTCAACCAGACCCAGATGACGCCGGTCTTCCTCAACACGCCGCGCATGCCCGTGCTCGGACTTCCCTTGCTCGGCTGGACGGCCATCCTCGTGATCGCCGTCATCGCCATCGTTTTCACGCGCACGGTCTTCGGGCGGTCCCTTTATGCTTCCGGCGGAAACCCCACCGCAGCGCTTTATGCCGGCGTCGACGTCGGTCGCACGAAATTCTTCGCCTTCGTGCTGTCCGGCGCGTTGGCGGGGCTCTGCGGCTATCTCTGGGTGTCACGCTATGCGGTCGCCTATGTGGATATCGCCGCCGGCTTCGAACTCGACACGGTTGCAGCCTGCGTGATCGGCGGAATTTCCACCCTTGGCGGTATCGGCTCCGTTGGCGGTGCTGTTTTGGGCGCGCTCTTCCTCGGGGTCATCAAGAATGCGCTTCCGGTGATCAACATCTCGCCGTTCTGGCAGATGGCGATTTCGGGTTTCGTGATCATCATCGCCGTTCTCTTCAATGCCCGTCAGGAGCGCCGCAAGGGCCGTCTCATCCTGCGCGATGCCGCCAAGCGCCGCCCATCCCGGATCGAGGCCCCTGTTGAAGGAGCAGCCGCATGAGCATCATGACCGCCGACAAACAGCCCGTGCGCCATATCCCCGACAAGCTCTCAACCCCTCTCGGGCGGATTCTGGGAAGTTGGGAGACGCTGCTCGCCGCAGTCGCCATCGCGATCTTCATCGCCAACTCGCTGGCGTCGCCGCACTTCCTCGATCCGTGGAACCTGTCGGACGCCACCTACAACTTCACCGAGAAGGCCATGATCGCCTTCGCGATGACGCTGCTGATTATCTCAGGGGAAATCGACCTGTCGGTTGCGGCGATCATCGCGCTTGCCTCCACCGCCATGGGAGCCGCCGCCCAGGCCGGGTTCCAGACACCGGCGCTGGTCGGCATCGGGCTCTGCGTCGGTCTTCTGTGCGGTGCGTTCAACGGATTGCTGGTGGCGCGCATCGGTTTGCCTTCCATCGTGGTGACCATCGGCACCATGAGCCTGTTCCGCGGCATCGCGCAGATCGTTCTCGGCGATCAGGCCTATGGCGGCTATCCGGCGAGCTTCGCCTGGTTCGGCCAGGGCTATATGTCGGATTTCTCCTGGTGGCCCACGCTTCCAGGATTCGAGGTCGTGACCTTCGAAATGGTGGCCTTCGTGCTCTTCGCCGTTGCCTTCGGCATCCTGCTGCACCGGACGACTTTCGGGCGCTGGATCTATGCCATCGGCAACAACGCCTTTGCGGCGCAGTTTTCCGGCATTCCCGTCCAGCGCACGAAATTCATCCTGTTTCTTCTGACAGGTGTGATGAGCGGCTTTGCCGCCGTTTGCCTCACCTCGCGCCTTGGCTCGACCCGGCACACCATCGCCGCAGGCTGGGAACTCGAGGCCATCACCATGGCGGTGCTTGGCGGGGTGAGCATTCTGGGCGGCTCCGGCACCATTCTGGGCGTGGTGCTTGCAGCCATCGTCATGGGCCTCGTCACCTTCGGATTGGGCCTGCTCAATGTGCCCGGAATCGTCATGTCCATCTTCATCGGCCTGCTGCTGATTCTCGTGATCGCGCTGCCGATCGTCTTCCGCCGCATCCGTTCGAAAGCCGCCGCATGAGCACGAAAGAAAAATACGCGTTCAAGATGCAGCTCAATCCCGGAATGGAGGAGGAATATCGCCGCCGCCATGACGAGATCTGGCCCGAGTTGGTGGAGCTTCTAAAGAATGCGGGCGTCGAGGATTATTCGATCCATCTCGACCGGGAGACCAACATCCTCTTCGCCGTGCTTTGGCGGCCCGTGAGCCACAACATGGCCGATCTGCCTAGCCATCCCGTGATGAAGCGCTGGTGGGCCTACATGGCCGATATCATGGCAACGAACCCGGACAATTCGCCGGTGGAGAAGCCGCTCGCCACCGTCTTCCATATGGTCTGACCCATGAATGTCGCAGTGCTCGATGTCGGCAAGACGAACGTCAAGGCCGTTGTCGTCGATGTGACGGCCGGGCGGGAGCTTGCGGCCCGCACGATGCCGAACAGGGTGCTGACGGACGGCCTCTATCCCCATTTCGACGTGGATGGGATCTTCGCGTTCTTTCTAGAATCCCTGAGAGAGCTCAATGCCGAGTTCGGCTTCGAGGCCATTTCTATCACAGCCCATGGTGCGAGCAGTGCGCTTCTCGGCGAGGACGGCTTGGCATTGCCGGTTCTGGACTACGAGTTCCGTTATCCGGCAGAGATCGATAAGGCTTATGATGCGATCAGGCCGTCGTTCCGGGAGACCTTCTCACCCCGCTTGCCCGGCGGGCTCAATCTCGGCGCGCAGCTTCATTATCAGAAAACCACCTTTCCGGATGCGTTCAGAAAGGTACGGAGGATCGTTACTTATCCGCAATATTGGGGCTGGCGGCTCACGGGTGTTGCGGCGACCGAGGTCACGTCGCTCGGCTGCCACACGGATCTCTGGCTGCCGCGCGTCGGCATGTTCTCCAGCCTCGTCGACAGCCTTGGGATCGCCGGTAAGTTGGCGCCCGTCAGGAAACCGGCCGACCTGCTGGGATATGTCACCGACGAGATTGCAGGCAGGATCGGGCTGACGCGTGCCGTGCCGGTCTATTGCGGCATTCACGATTCCAATGCGTCTCTTCTGCCGCATCTCCTTCAACGGGAGGCGCCTTTCGCGGTGGTGTCGACAGGCACCTGGGTCGTGCTTTTCGCCGTGGGCGGGGATCTCGATCATCTCGATTCCGAGCGCGACACGCTGGCGAACGTCGATGCTCTCGGCCGTGCCGTGCCCTCAGCCCGGTTCATGGGAGGGCGCGAGTTCGAGATCCTGACGGGAGGGCAGGGGACGGCGACCCCGGAGGCTGTGGCACGTGTCGTGGAAGAAGGCATTTTCCTGACGCCGAGCGTCGTCCCGGGATGCGGGCCTTATCCTCATGCGGAGCACCGCATCGTGAATGCGCCCGAGGGGCTCGACGCGGACGAGACCTATGTGGCCGCCTCCCTGTATGCCGCCCTGATGACGAGAACCTGCCTGGATCTTACCGGCGCGGCTGGCCCCATTGTCGTGGAAGGACCTTTCGCCCGAAACGAGTTCTATATCGAGGCCCTGGCCAAGGCGAGCGGACGTCAGGTGATCGCCGTCTCCGGATCGACAGGAACGAGCGTCGGTGCGGCTCTTCTGGCTTCCGACCTCTCTGCGGCGATAGCCGCTCAGGCGGAAGAACACGCTGTTACTTTCTGGCTCCCTGAGAGCTATCAGCGATATTGCCGGGATTGGGATCGGCTTGTGCAGGCTGGCTGAACCGATCTGAACGGCTCAGCTACGGGTTACGAGCCCAGCAATGTCCTGTCCTCTGAAGGTGGGTCCATCAACTCCCAATTCCCGAACAGATCGATGGTCGCGTGGCCGGGCATGTCCTTGCCGAGGTAAAGCAGGATCTCGACCCAGGGGCGGCCATAGGCGCGCGGGGTAACCTTTGTCACCTGGCCGAAGAAGCCTGTCAGCGGACAGCGGACGAACTCGCCGATCTCAGGCACGCGGTTCTGTTCCCGCACCAGTTCCTCTTCAGCCTCCTGCAGCTGGGCCCGCAGGCGCTCCACATGAGCCCTCAGCTCCGCAACACGCTTCGTGCAATGGCCTTCCTGAAGCTCATGCAGCTTCGGGCCGAGAGCCACGCCCTCGCTGTAATTGGCCGGTGGGAGAGTCAGCATGCTCATCAGATATCCCTCTGGCAAAGAATTTGGCGCTTCCGACGGTGAGGACAAGCCACCCGAAAGGGTGAGTGGAACGCCAACCTGCCAGGTTCGGTTGACTAGCATGGCAAAGGTCAAGGGTAAGGATTGGCGGTTGGGCGGCTCTTCCCGGAACGGCTTTGCACGTTGGATCAGAAGTCTGGCCCTCGTGGCGCCGGTGGCTCTCGCCGGGGCAGGGGCCGCTCAGGAGCAGAACCCACCCTTGCCGCCACCTCGACCGGACAGGCCTGCGCCCCCGGAAAAGCCGGATGAGAAACCGCCTGTTGGAGAGAGTGCCGAGCCGAAAGCAACGGATGCCGGTGATGCGGCCGCCGCCTGCATCGAACGTCTGACAAAGCTGGGGCTTCGCTTCGAGAGGCGCCCGCCTGTGCAGGAGAATGGCTGCAGCATCGGCAACCCTGTTTCCGTCTCAGGGCTTCCGAATGGAGTCGAACTCTCACCGGCCTCGCTGATGGAGTGCTCCTTTGCTGAGGGCTTGGTGCGCTGGGTGAATGAGGTCGTCATTCCCCGCACGGGGGAGCACTTCCAAAGTGCGCCGACGAAGCTGCTGATCGGAACATCCTATCAATGCCGCGATCAGCGGTCCGGAGCCAAGTTGAGTGAGCATGCCTTCGGGAACAGTGTGGATGTGATGGGCTTCGAGTTCGACAAGCGCCCGCCGCTGACGGTTCGTGTCCAGCCCGAAGGCTCCCCTGAGGCCGCTTTCCAAGCGGCTGTCCGGCACGAAGCCTGCGCGGTTTTCTCGACCGTGCTCGGGCCGGGTTCCGATGATGACCATGCCGATCACCTTCATCTCGATATGCGGGTGCGCAAGGGCGATTACCGCATTTGCCAGTGATGCTGGGAACGAGCCGCAGGCTTTCGTCTTTGACATGTTCCCCGTCTCACGCCGAGACGAATTGAGTGGAGTGGGTGATGAAGGTTCTGGTGCGTGCCGCGTTGGGTTTGTTGTGCATGACTGGAGGGGCGGCCGCGGCTCCGCAGGTCTTGGATATGGAGGCCGTGAACGCCTCCAATTTCTCCGCGAAGGTTGAAAAGGGCGTCAGTCCAGTCCTCGTCAAAGCGCAGGTTCTGCTCGACCGGGCGCGGTTTTCTCCCGGCGCGATCGACGGGCGCAATGGCGAGAACATGCAGAACGCGATCAGGGCCTTCGAGAAGGCGCGGGGGCTTAAAGTCGATGGAGCGCTCGACGAGGAGCTGTGGGCAAAGCTGAACGAAGCCTCCCCCGATCCGGTCCTCATCACCTACACGATCAGCGATGAGGATGTGAAAGGACCTTTCACCGTGATCCCTGAAAGGATGGAGGAGCAGGCAAAGCTGGAGCGGTT
Organism: Microvirga medicaginis; assembly: GCF_052658925.1. Taxonomy (NCBI): domain Bacteria; kingdom Pseudomonadati; phylum Pseudomonadota; class Alphaproteobacteria; order Hyphomicrobiales; family Methylobacteriaceae; genus Microvirga; species Microvirga medicaginis. The sequence goes on from NZ_JBQWEL010000018.1 coordinate 73,038, forward strand.
GTCCTATTCCAGCCCTGAAGAGCTTCTGGCGGAAAAATTCCACATGGATGAGGACCTGCTCAAGGAGCTCAATCCCGATAAGCGCTTCGACCAGGCGGGCACTTCCATCGTCGTCGCCAATGTCGCGCCACCATCGGCTGCGAACGAACAAGCCAAGGAAATCGAGAAGATCGAAGTGGTTAAAAGCGAACACATCCTGCGAGTGATTGGAAAGGATGGAGCGGTGATCGCCACCTATCCAGCTTCCATCGGCAGTGAGGAGAAGCCCGCACCCACAGGATCACATACGGTGCGCGCCGTCGCGCCCAATCCTACCTATACCTACAATCCCGATTATGCCTTCAAGGGCGTGAAGGCGAAGGAGAAATTCGAGATCAAGCCGGGGCCGAATAACCCTGTCGGCTCAAAATGGATCGACCTTTCCGTCGAGTCCTTCGGCATCCACGGCACGCCCGAGCCGGAGAAGGTCGGCAAGGCCTATTCCCATGGCTGCGTTCGGCTGACGAACTGGGATGTCGAGGAGCTTGCGGGCATGGTCAAGAAAGGGATGCCAGTCGTCTTTCTCGACTAATCGGGCAAAGGGCAGCCTTCAGTCGTCATTGGCGGAGTTCAGCTGATCAGGCTTCAGGCCCTCATCGATCTCGGTATCGTGCATCCTGACGAGCCATTCCAACTGCTCCTGCACGAAGTTGGGGTCGCTGTGGAAGCGCATGGCGCAGGCTACCAGGAAAATCGCGATCTCGGGAAGGTCCTCATCGCCCATATCCGGCAGGACGAGTTCCAGCTCCGTCATGTTGCTGGCCGTCACGATGGCTGCCTCGTTGGGAGGAATGACGGTGCCACTGCTGTCGGGAGGAAGGGCCATGACGGTGTCTTTCTCTTTGCAAGTTTCAGGCTCTTTGCCAGTTCTAGAGCATCGGTCCCGAAAGTGGACCCCGCTATTGGGACCCTTCCGATGCTCATTCTTTCGAGGAGCACATCGTTGGTGCGCAGAACCGGGTCCAATTTGCGCTGGCGCGGCCCTTCGGGTCACTGGCGTGAACCTCCGGTTCCACACGAGGCGCTAAGCCATCGGCGCCGGATGTAAACCCTCGCCAGGATGCTGCGTTCGATTGCATAGAGACAAGAAGTCCACCGCCACAAGACGGTGGATTTCTGCTCGATGGCGGCAAGGTTAAGGATAGGTGCAGACGTAGCGCATGCCGTTATGGGCCAGGAACGTGCCCGTCACGGGGTCGTAGGAGCGATATTTGCGGGCGCAATAGGCCGCCACTGTGGGATCGACCGTGCCGGGAGGCGGAGGAGGGGCGGCCTGAGCTTGGCTGGCAATGGCGCTCCCGATCAAAGCTCCTGCTGCCAAGCCCACGGCGCCCGCGGCAAGAGCCGAGCCTCCGTCATGATGATGGTGGCGATAATAGTGGCGGCGACTGTAATAGTATTGCGTATAGCTCTCGTTCGGGTAAGGCCGCTCCAGCTTCGTGAGGGCTTGGTCCAAGAGAGGTTCGGCATCGGCAGGAAGGGGCGAGCCGAATAGGATTGCCGAGAGGATTACCGTTGGACCAAGGGCTGCAGTGAGTTTGCGCATTGAGGACTCCTGTATTGCAATATTATTGCATTTAGGCCGCCATATCAGGTCGCGAAGCTACAATGCAATCTGCCAAGCTTGCAAATATCTTGCTGCGGTTCACCGGTCTGCGGCCTTCCCATGGCCGGGACCCGCACACCGGCCACAGTGAAATGTCTCGGCCTGATCAAGCCGAAGCCTAGAGAGACAGATCAAAAAGTTATAATATATCTAAAGGTTGCGGGTTCACCCGACGGTCTACCTTCGAGGTGGAGGTCGCAGTCGACGAAGTATCTGGAAGGGACAATACAACAATCCCTGAAAAGCCCTGGATTTTTGCCATGAAATCATTCAAAAAGGAGTATGTTCTAACATAAGCATTCGAGAGGGGGCTTTCGTGCGTTACGTCACGTTGCTGGTAACGCTGGTTGGGTTGCTGGGGGGTATGAGGAGCGCCTCCGCAGCTGAGCCTTTGCCTCATCCCCAAGGGGCCGTCATTCTAGCGGTCACGGGTAATGTCACCCAGACGAACGCCCCGGGGCAGGCTCAGTTTGATAAGGCCATGCTGGAGGCTTTGGGAAAGGCCTCGTACACGACATCGTCCGAAGTGTCGGCAACACCCATGACGTTCGAGGGGGTTCCTCTGCGTGCTGTGCTCGAGCGTGTGGGGGCTCTGGGCAAGACGATCAAGGCAACGGCCCTGAACGCTTATCAGATCTCCATCCCCATGGAAGATCTTCAGTTCGAGCCCATTCTCGCCATGAAGGTGGACGGCAGGGTGATTACCGCCCGCGATAAGGGACCGCTCTGGATCGCTTATCCGCGTGATGCCCATCCTGTCCTCCAGGATGCGAAGTATGACTCGCGCTGGGTCTGGCAGCTGAGCAGGCTTCATATCGAGTAGCCATGAAATTCGCTCTGCCCAGCAAGAAAGCCGCCATCGTCACGCTCTTTGCAATCGCGAGCCTTGCCGCCTATCTCGGCTTCACGGTTGCGCGGCTGCTCGATCTCGAGCGCGATCTGCGGTCGGACGCCATGCAGATGAATCTCTGGGTGACCACTCAGACCCAGTTCGAAGCCGCCGCTTTTGCGGAAAGCCTAGCACGCAAAGCTGCCCAGGAGACCTTCGCCACACCTGAGGAGGAGCCGGCTTTTCGTGCCACAATCCTGATCAGCCGCCTCGCCGTTCTTATTGAAGGGCCTCAGGGTGAGGTGTTTGGTGCCCTGGGTCTCATCGGCGACCTGAAGCAATCTTATCTTCAGCTCACGCTGGTCGAGGCGGTGCTCCAGCAAGGTATCGATACCGAGGGTGTGTCGCTGCTGCAGGCTCAGGCGCGCGATCTCGCCTTCAAGCTGCGGGATGCCGCCAACCAAGTCCTCCTGTACGGGCGGGAGCAAGCCTCTCTGAAGCACGCGAATTACATGCGCGTCGTCTTCCAGAGTTTCGGGTTATTCATCGTCACCGTGCTCAGCGCGACATTCCTCCTTCTACGCTTTTTCCGAGGTGCTCAGGAAGCAAGTCAGGCCAAGCAACTCCTGCGTCAGGAGCAGGAATTGTCGGATCTCGTGATCAACAACGTCAGCAACCAGGGCATCGTCATGTTCGACGAGAAGCTGGAATGCCTGCTCTGGAATCCCGGGATGGAGGGCCTGCTCAACGTCAAGCCGGATCAGGCGATCAGGCGGCTCATGCAAGACATTGACCCACTTTTCGCGAAAGCGGATGTGATCCGTTCCCTCAATCTGGCGATTGAGGGAACAAGTTCCATTTTTGAAGACATGACGCCGGACGATGCCAGCCAGGAGCGTTGCCTCGAGATCAATTGTTTTCCGGTTTCCATGGCTCAGCGCAAGCTGGGCATCGCCTTCATGCGCGATGTGACCGAGCAATGGCTCGCCCGCAAGCAGGCCGAGCGCCAGAACTTCGACCTGGAGATCAAGGTTCTCCAGCGCACCGCCGCTCTGCGACAGGCCGAGCGCCGTCTTATTGCCGCTATCGAATCCGCCGCGGAAGGGTTTGCGGCCTTCGACTGGACCGGCAAACTGCTCTTTGCCAACGAGCAGATCTGGGCGGCCGCTCCGGTCGCTCTTTGGTGCCGGGAGGAGATGAGCCTTCCCGTCTTCCTGCGCTGCTTTGCCATGTGCGAAGGTGCGGATGAGCGGCTTCTGGTGGCTCAGCCTCCCTTCGAGGAAATCGAGGTCGACGTTCTGATCAAGAAGGACATTTGGGCTCGCCTGTCCGTCGCGAAGGCCGATGGCGCGACGATCTTCGTGCGTCTCACCGACATCTCCGCCTACAAGCAGGTGGCAAATGCCCTTCAATCTGCTCTCGATCGTGAGCGTGAGACGACGAATGCCTACCGCAACTTCGTCTCCATGGTCTCCCACCAGTTCCGCACGCCGCTGGCGATTCTCGATTCCAGCGCGCAGCGCATTCTGAGACGTGGCCCCCATTTGACGCCCGAGGAGCTTTCCACGCGCATTCAGAAGATCAGAAACGCCGGTAATCGCCTGACCCGCCTCGTAGAGAGCGTTCTGAATGCCGCGAAACTCGATGCGGGCCGGATCGAGCTGAATCCTGAAACCTGTGACCTCATCAACCTTGTCATGGATATCTGCGAGCGTCAGAGCGAGCTCAACTCGCATGCGGACATTCGCTTCCAGGTGCCTGATCTTCCTGTGCAGGTCTATTGCGACAGCATGCTGATCGAGCAGGTTGTCATCAATCTTGTATCAAATGCAGTGAAGTATTCGGGCGAGAAACCGGTGGTTGAGATCACTGTTTGGACAGAGGGCGCGCGTGCTTTTTGCTCCGTCCGGGACTGGGGTATCGGTATTCCGGCCGACGAGTTGCCTAAGATCTTTGATCGGTTCTATCGTGCCAGGACGGCGTCAGGAATCGCAGGGACCGGCATCGGTTTGAATTTCGCGCAAAGAATCATGCACTTGCACGGGGGGGAGATCCAAGTGGAAAGCTACGAGGCTGGAGGATCTTTGTTCACGTTCGACTTGCCACTATCGAATGCCGAAGAGGCGCAACAGGCTGCATAAGTGACCAAGCCAATGAATATCCAAAAAACAATTCTTTGCGTTGAAGACGAAGAAGACTTGAGGACCGACCTTGCCGAGGAACTGGAGTCCGCGAACTACCGCGTGCTTCAGGCAGCGAATGGCAGCGAAGCCCTTGGTTTCCTTGAAAATGAGCGTCCTGACCTCGTGCTCTGCGATATCACTATGCCGGGTCTTGGTGGCTACGATGTGCTCAAGGCCCTTCGCGAGCAAGCCGACAAGGCCGACGTCCCCTTCATCTTCCTGACGGCCCTGGCGGAGAGGAACGACGTTCTGGTTGGCAAGCAAGCCGGCGCGGACGATTACCTTGTCAAGCCCATCGACTACGAGATCCTGCTCGCCACGATCGAGGCGCGTCTCAATCAGGTGGCGCGCGTGCAGTCGAGTGCCGTCAGCCGTGCGGAGGAGGCCTGGCAGGAAATCCTCAAATCCTCACGCGGACGCACAGTCGAAGCCCTGTACAATGCGACTTTCGCCTTCGACCGTTTTTTGGTCGGCGTCGCGATCGTCGATGAGAAGGGGACTGTGAGGCTGATGAACAAGGAAGCCGAGCGGATCATGGGTGAGAATGATGGTCTTACCGTTTCCGGCGGCGTGCTTAAAGGTGCTGTGGCGAAGCAGAATTCCAAGCTGCATCAGGCCATCGAGAAGGCGTTCGAAGAGGAAGCTCTCGATGAGATCGTGTCCTTCCCGCGAAACTCCGGCGGGCGCCCCTATCTCGTGCTGGTTCCCGGTCAAAGGTTCTCGGCGGAAGAGAGACCTGATGCCGTGGTGCTGCTTGTCATTGATACCGAGCAGCGCACCAAAGTCTCAGGCGATACGCTCGTGCGGCTTTACAATCTGACGCCCTCTGAGACCCGAGTTGCGCTGATGCTGATCGATGGCAAGCGTCTCGACCAGATTGCCGAAGAACTCGAGGTCGCACAGACAACGGTTGTCTTCCACTTGAAGAATCTTTTCAGGAAGACCGAGACGAACCGGCAGGCCGATCTGGTGCGCGTGCTGCTGTCGGTCCCATTGCGGACAACTGGAGATTAACGCCGGCCGGTCGGCGAAAGGGCTCGTTAAGAATCTCCTTACCATCTGGCATGAAACAAAGTTCGGTCCGAGCTTTGCCACAATCTGTTCAGCTTCCAGTGAGGTTTGCGGCGATATAGTCTTTGCCAAGAAAGGGAGAGCGGAAATCTCCCTCTTGCTTGTAGGTGACGATTCATGAAGGTCTTCAGTTTCTTCTCCGGTACGGCTGCTGCTCTGGCGCTGGTGGCCGGTCTGGCCGCCGCCCAACCGGCTGCTGCCCGTGATCGCATGTCTCCCGGCGCGGCCGCTGCCGTCGGTGTCCTGGGTGGCCTTGCGGTCGGTACTATTGTCGGCGCGACGGTTGCCCAGCAGCCGGCTTATGCCGCTCCGGCGCCGGTTTATGTGGCACCGCCTCCACCGCCCCCGCCGACCCGCGTTTACGTGGAGGAACCTGCCGCGGTTGTTTATGAGCATCATCGTCCCCGCCGCGTCTATGTCGAGCGTTGCGCGACCGAGCGCTATCGTGAGTGGGTTCCAGGCTGGGGCTGGGAATATCGCAGCCGTCAGGTCTGCAACTAATCCTCTGTCACGAATCAAAGGCCCGCTTCTGGCGGGCCTTTTCTTTGCGCGGTTTAGAAACCGCGATTCCATTGCCGCGTTGACGGGGAAAGCCACAACGCGAGTTCTGTCATGAGCAACACACCGCGCGACCAAGCTGCCTCTGACAAGACGAAGCTCAACCCTGGCGATCAGGCCGAGCCCGGCACTCCTGGTACAGGTGAGAATGTCTGTCCCGAATGCAAGGGCAGCGGCCGCATCGGTGCGGCGGCCTGTCCCATGTGTGGCGGAACGGGCAAGATTATCGAGGGGATCGGCGGCGCTTGAGCATCGGGCTCAAAGAAAAGGCCGTTTTGGGATCAACCTGAAGCCTTTTATGAGTGCTTGTCGGGCTTGGCCATCCATCTGACAAGCGGCATCATGGGAATGATCCAGATCAGGCCGAGCACGATGTAGGCGAGGGTCTGGACGAGCTTCGGAGCCTCGGTAATCCGGCCCTCGGCCACAGCCATGGCAAACAGCGCATAGGTGATGATGAAGACCAGCATCATCACCGTCCCGATCAGCTTGCGCACACGCATGTTCATGCTCAAACCCTTCTAGAACCCACCTTTTTGCGGTGCGTCACTGGCATTGATTGCCTCAAGGAGGCTCAACCTCTATGTGACAGGCATTATCCTGGGTTCAAGTCTTAAATTGTCGATGAGAACGAGCATGGCTGTCGCAGCCTCAACCGAGGGCGTGCCGTTGGCGCGCCTGCCTGAAGTCCAATCGCCTCAAACCCGGTCTCAGACCCTTGTCCGTCTATGGATCTACACGCTCGCAGCCTTGGTCGTGCTGATGGTCGCCGTTGGCGGAGCGACCCGCCTGACAGGCTCCGGCCTGTCGATCACGGAATGGAAGCCGGTCACCGGCGCGATTCCGCCGCTCACGGAACAGGCTTGGCAGGTAGAGTTCGAGAAGTACCGACAGATCTCGCAATACGAACTCGTGAACAAGGGCATGACCCTTTCCGAGTTCAAGTTCATTTATGCCTGGGAATGGGGGCACCGTCAGCTCGGCCGTCTCATCGGTTTGGTCTTCTTCCTGCCGCTGGTTTGGTTCTGGGCACGCGGCATCATCAACGGCAGGCTGGCCCTGAAGCTGCTCGGAATCGGTGGGCTCGGCGGGCTGCAGGGGGCCATCGGCTGGATCATGGTGGCCTCAGGGCTGGAGCCCGGCATGACGGCTGTCGCGCCCATCAAGCTCGCGCTGCACCTGACAGTGGCCAGCATCATTCTCGCGTGTTTGGTCTGGGTGGCGGCCGGGCTGAAGGATCGAAGCGCTTCTCAGCCTGAGAAAAGCGCAGGCTTTGCACCCCGGATTCTCGTCGGTCTGATCCTGGTGCAGATAGCTTTGGGGGGGCTCGTCGCCGGCTCGAAGGCCGGGCTGACCTACAACACCTGGCCCCTCATGGACGGAGCGCTTTTTCCATCCTCGCCGGCTCTGTTCGTGGTGAAGCCCTGGATCGAGAACTTCGTCGACAATGTGCTGCTGGTTCAGTTCAATCACCGCATGCTGGCTTACGCCCTTGTCGCCTTTGCCCTTTGGCATGCATGGGACATGCGCCGCAAAGCGCCGGGGTCGGGCGTGGCGCGCCGCGCGAATGGAATGGCTTTTCTCACTTTCGCGCAGATGGGACTTGGCATCGTGACGCTGCTTCTGGCGGTGCCGCTCTGGGCTGGTCTGGCCCATCAGGTCTTCGCCATGGCCGTGCTCGCGATGGCGGTGGCGCACGCTCGCGTGAGCACAATCTGAAAAGGAAAGGGCGGCCTTTAAGGCCGCCCAAACTCGATCATTCCACTAGCGATTAGCGGACGACCTGAACGATGCGGCGGGTGCCGGGATCGACCAGAACCGGGGTGTCGTTGACCACCGTGTAGCGATACTGGGTCACGCCATATTCGGCCGGAACCTCATAGTACTGCACGCCGGACGAGGGGAGCACGGCGCCCACACGAACCTCTTCCGCGTAGCGGTAGGATGGGACGCCCTGCGTTACGACATACTGACGGAAGCGGGGCTGAGCCTCGCCAGCAAGGCCGCCCACGATCGCGCCGGTCACGCCGCCGACGGCTGCACCGATCGGACCGCCGACGATTGCGCCGCCAACGGCACCCGTCGCTGCGCCTGCAGCAGCGCCGCCAGCAGCCGGGTCCTGAGCGAAGGCGCCAACCGGGGCAAGAGCCACGAGAACGGCGCCAGTAAACAGAATCTTCTTCGACATTGTCAGCTCCATTTCACTGGTAAGGTCGGGAGCTTAACGACTAGGCTTAAGGGTGGTTCCGATATTGTTAGGGAATTACGAGGAGGCCATGTTTCAAGCAAATAATCCTCTTTTCTTGCTTGCAATCGGATCGAAATCACTCTCCTTCTATTGAATCCTGGGATCTTCGTCTTACGGCTTCCGGCTCACGCTTCCCCCGGACCAGTACGCTGCGAAGGATGGGCACTTCAGGCTGAGTTGTGAAGGCTTATCGCTGCGGCACGGCCTTTTGCCTAAAAACCCGCGTTCTGCTTGGGGATATGCACAGAGTGATCGAAGGTGGAATTAGGAAATCAGGTCTTGTTCTGCTACAGATGAACAATATTAAGCTCGCATTAACTAAGGGCGGCGGGCTTTGATAGGCTTATGAGGAGTCTCAGGCATGAATGTGCTGGTCTTTGCTTCGCGGAAAGGCGGCTCGGGTAAGAGCACGCTCGCTGCACATCTCGCGAGCTACATTGCCAATCCAAACCGCAAGACGCTGCTGATCGACAATGATCCGCAGGGATCTCTGTCGCTGTGGCACAAGATCCGCCATCAGGAGCATCTCGGCATCAGGCACAATGTACGCAACCTTGGCGAAGCTCTGAAGGAGGCCAAGCGCGAAGGCTATGAATGGGTTCTGGTCGACACGCCGCCCAATAAGTCCAACATCGTCGCCGAATCCATCAGGCATGCGACTCTTGTGATCATCCCCACTCGGGCAAGCCTGTTCGACATTGCGGCTCTGCAGGATACGGTTCAGATCGCGCGGGAACTGCGCAAGCCCTACGCGGCCGTCATCAATGCCGCCCCGCCCAAGCATGGTGATGCGGAGGCTCACGTGGTGGCCGATGCTCGCGGTGCACTGAATGCGCTGCAGGTTCCGGTCTGGGCGGGCCAGATCACCCACCGCCCCGAATTGACCCTTGCCCTTGCGACGGGAGAAGGCGCGAAGGAATACGAGCCGAGCTCCCAGGGTGCTGAGGAAATGGGGCGTTTGTGGACGGCTCTGGAGCGTTCGCTCAACGCCATTCACAACACCTACAAGAAGACCGGCGGCTCCTCGCGCGCGGCGTGACGGGAGTCCTGGGCTTCAGCATGAAAGAAGGGCGGCTTCGAGCCGCCCTTTTTGTATTTTCGCTCTATCCCCTTCGTCATGCCCGGACTTGTCCCGGGCATCCACGCCTTTTGGCGCATGAGAGGCAAAAGATGCGGATGGCCGTAAACCAAGTACGGCCATGACGCGGAGCGAATAAACGGTCCTTATGGAAGGGCTTTAATCCGCGTCCAGAGCCTGGTTGAGATCCTCGATCAGGTCTTCCGTGTCCTCAAGGCCGATGGAGAGGCGCACTACCTCGGGGCCGGCGCCGGCCTGGGTCTTCTGCTCGTCGGTGAGCTGACGGTGCGTGGTCGATGCCGGGTGAATCACCAGCGAGCGCGTGTCGCCGATATTGGCGAGATGCGAGAAGAGCTTCAGGTTCGACACGAGCTTCACGCCCGCCTCGTAGCCACCCTTCAGGCCGAAGGTGAACACCGCGCCAGCACCCTTGGGGCAGTACTGCTTGGCAAGGTCGTGATAGCGATCCGTGCGCAGCCCCGGATAGCTGACCCAAGACACCTTTCTGTGGCTCGCCAGGTGCTCGGCGACCGCCAGGGTATTGTCAGAATGGCGCTGCATGCGCAGCGGCAGGGTCTCGATCCCGTTGAGGATCAGAAAGGCATTGAAGGGCGAGAGCGCGGGGCCGAGATCGCGCAGGCCAAGCACGCGGGCAGCAATGGCGAAGCCGAAATTGCCGAAGGTCTCGCCCAGCACCATGCCGCCGTATTCGGGACGCGGCTTGGAAAGCATCGGATAGCGGTCGTCGCCCGCGAAGTTGAACGAGCCGCCATCTACGATCAGGCCACCGACCGAGTTGCCGTGCCCGCCGAGGAACTTGGTGGCCGAATGCACGATGATGTCAGCCCCATGCTCGAAGGGCTTGATGAGATAAGGGGTTGCCATCGTGTTGTCGACGATGAACGGAATGCGATGCCTCTTGGCGATAGCCGCGATCGCCTGCAGATCGACGATCACGCCGCCCGGATTGGCGATGGATTCGACGAAGATCGCCTTGGTCTTCGGCGTGATGGCCGCCTCGAAGGACGAAGGATCGTCGGAATCGGCCCAGACCACGTTCCAGCCGAAGTTTTTGTAGGCATGATTGAACTGGTTGATCGAGCCGCCATAGAGCTTCCTGGCTGCGATGAACTCATCTCCGGGCTGGAGCAGCGTATGGAAGGTCAGGAATTCCGCCGCATGGCCCGAAGCAACGGCGAGGGCTGCGGTGCCACCTTCAAGCGCCGCAACGCGTTCTTCGAGAACCGAGCAGGTCGGGTTGCCGATACGTGAGTAGATATTGCCGAAAGCCTGCAGGCCGAAGAGTGAGGCCGCATGATCGACATCATCGAACACGAAGGACGTGGTCTGATAGATCGGCGTGGCACGGGCGCCGGTCGCAGCATCGGGGGCAGCCCCCGCGTGAATGGCGAGCGTATTGAAGCCTGGCAGACGATCAGACATGGCGGGAGCCCTTTCCTTCTTGGAGATGATGTTCTGTTCTCTTTAAAGAACGAAACGTTCGTCCGGTCAAGGAGGCTGCTCAGGGCTCCTGTTTAAGACTTATGGGCGATTGAGGCTGAGCTTCTGAAAGCCCTTGCCGGAGAGAACGGGCTTCTTGGAGCTCAACATCCGCGAGTTCACGCCCTGCCAGGAAATCTCGCCGGAGAGACGTCCGAACTCGATCTTGGGGCAGCGGTCCATCACGACCTTGAGACCCTTGGCCTCCGCCTTGGCGGCAGCCTCGTCGTTGCGGACGGAGAGCTGCATCCAGAGCACCTTCGGCAGGGGATCGAGGGCAAGCGCCTCGTCCGTGATCGGGCCGGCAGCCTCCGAATTGCGGAAGATCTCGACCATGTCGATAGGGCCGGGCACTTCGGCGAGCGAGCCGTACACCTTCTTGCCGAGCAGCTCGGTGCCGGCGATCCCCGGATTGACGGGGATCACATCATAGCCCCGCTCCAGCAGGTACTTGGTGACAATCCAACTCGGGCGGGCGGGATTCGCCGAGGCGCCCACGAGCGCAATGGTCTTCACGCTGTTGAGAATGCCGCGGATGTAATCGTTCGGGTAATTGCTGTGATCCATGGCGAGAACGTATGGGATAGGGCAGGGCAGTTCAATGAGCTTTTGACGCATGGCAACCCATCATCCGATCATGACGAAGGAAGATCTGATCGCCTTCCTCGACCGGGAGTTTCCTCAGATCCATGTGGGCGGACAGACCTATTTCCTCGACGAGATCGGGCCGCTCTCCGCGCGGATGCGCATGGATTATCACGAGCGCCACCTAAGGCCCGGCGGCACCATTTCAGGTCCTTCCATGATGGCGCTGGCCGATCTCGCGCTTTATGCCGCGATTCTCGCCCATATCGGTCCCGTAGCGCTCGCCGTCACCACGAGCCTCAATTTCAATTTCTTGAGAAAGCCCGAGGCTCGGGCCCTGATCGCCAATTGCCGGCTCCTTAAGCTCGGCAAGCGGCTTGCCGTAGGAGAGGTCTCGATATTCTCGGAAGGCAGCCCCGATGTGGTCTGCCATGCGACCGGGACCTACTCCATCCCAAGTGCCTAAGATGAAATCTCATCATTTCTTTTCCTGGATCTCACTATTTCTTCTCACGGCTCCGCCTCTAAGGGCTGAGCCGTCTTTCTCGTCTGAGGATTATGTAAGGTGCAAAAGAGCCATCAATAGAAAGCAGCCGTGGCCGAGTGAGCGAAGCAAGGCATGTGCTGCCATGCGCATGTGCGCCAAAGAGGCTGCCTTCAATGAACAGGAGGAAATCCTTCTGCTGAGGCCTATCCGACGCCTGCCTCATTGTGAGAATCCGGATCGATAGGCTCCGAGGATTTATCTACCCGCCGGATCGGAAGGTGATAGCGCGTCGTCGATCTCTCGCGCCCTCATGGCTGCCGGGCGTGAGCTGATCCGCTGCCAATAGGCCTCGAAGGCGGCACGCCTCTCGAGCGTTCCGAACATCATGCCCCAGCCGATCTGCGAGCCGACATAGACATCGGCGGCACTGAAGTGGTCGCCGGCAATATATTCGGATTGGGTGACGGCATATTCCAGGGCATTCACCACGTCCTCGACGCTGCCGTAGCCGACCACACCGCGCCGCTCGGCGGGGACCTCGAAGCCGAAAGCCTTGTTGCTCAGAGCGGCTTCAACAGGTCCGGCGGCAAAGAACATCCAGCGGTAATAGGGACCCCGGCGACGGTCGCCATGGGGCGGAGCCAAGCCAGCCTCAGGGAAGACGTCGGCCAGATAGGCACAGATGGCTGCCGCTTCGGTGACGACCGTGGCGTTATGAATGATCGTCGGCACTTTCCCCATGGGATTGAAGGCGAGATAGTCCGGACTCTTCATCGAGGTTCCAAACTGCAGAATCTCTGTCTTGTAAGGGCGACCGACCTCCTCGAGCATCCAGCGGGCGATCCGCCCGCGCGACTGCGGATGGGTGTAGAAGATGAGTTCGTCGGTCATCCTGATTCCTCTTTGAGGGGTGGCAGAAGGCAGGACGATAGCGTAGCTATGCGAAATGGCAAAATTGATGTGGTATTATGAAACCACGTTGTTGGTATTTTAATACCACACTATCTTAACTGCTTGTTTTGTATAGATTTTATTGCTCCTTTGTCCTGCGTGAATGCCGTTGACTTATAGCCCTAAAACCACTAAACACCCTCTCACTCGCCGCCGCATCTCGCGGCGGTTTGTCGTTTTCAGAACCTGAGCCCAGACGGGCTCCAACGGGATACAGCGCAATGAAGACTACGACTTCGCTGAAGCCCGCCGAGGTCGAGAAGAAGTGGGTTGTGATCGACGCGAAGGGCCTTGTTGTGGGCCGTCTCGCGACGATCGTTGCCATGCGCCTGCGTGGCAAGCACAAGGCGAACTACACGCCCCACGTCGACTGCGGCGACAATGTTATCGTTATCAACGCCGACAAGGTGGTGTTCACCGGCCGCAAGCGCGAGCAGAAGGTGTACTACCATCACACCGGTTATCCGGGCGGCATCAAGGAGCGCACCGCCAAGTTCATCCTGGACGGTCGCTTCCCTGAGCGCGTGGTCGAGAAGGCTGTGGAGCGCATGCTCCCCCGCGGCCCGCTTTTCCGCCAGATCATGGGCAACCTGCGCGTCTACGGCGGCGCTGAGCATCCGCATACGGCTCAGCAGCCGGAGGTGCTCGACGTGGCTGCCCTCAATGCCAAGAACGTGAGGGCCTAATCCATGGCGACCCTTCAGTCTCTCGCCGATCTGGGTCAGAACGCCCAGGCTGCCGCTCCGGAAGCTCCGAAGCACGTCCAGAAGCTCGACTCCCTCGGTCGCGCTTACGCCACCGGCAAGCGTAAGGACGCTGTCGCCCGCGTGTGGATCAAGCCCGGCTCCGGCAAGATCATCATCAACGACCGCGCCGTCGAAGTTTACTTCGCTCGTCCGGTTCTCCGCCTGATCCTGTCGCAGCCGCTGCAGATCGCCCAGCGCGAAGGCCAGTACGACATCGTCGTGAACGTCAACGGCGGTGGCCTCTCCGGTCAGGCCGGTGCGGTCCGTCACGGCCTCGCCAAGGCGCTGACTTACTACGAGCCGGAGCTTCGCGGCCCGCTCAAGAAGGAAGGCTTCCTGACTCGCGATCCGCGCGTCGTCGAGCGCAAGAAGTACGGCAAGAAGAAAGCTCGCCGCAGCTTCCAGTTCTCGAAGCGCTAACGCCTCAGGGCGACACATTGCGAAAAGGGCGGCTCTCGGGCCGCCCTTTTTGTTTGGGATCGTGTCATCCCCGGTGGTCCGCAAGGACCAGGAAGGGATCCATGGTGTGGAATATGAGAATAGATTCCCTTCCTCTCCGCTACCCTCTGCCGGGAATGGTGGGATGAGGCTGTGAACCGCCGCGCTTGTTGACAGGGCGGAAATGCAGCCTCATACAAACTGCATGAACCAGAGCCTTTTCATCATCCGACGCCGAATGATTGCCGCCTCGGCGCGCGTGCGATGACGGCTGTCTTGAAGGCCTGACCGCAAGCCGCGCCATTGCGCGGCTTTTTTGTTTCTCCAGAACCCTATCGGCGTTATTGGCTTAAAGCCTCATCGGCGGCCACAGGTGGATCGGATCGACTATGACAACCATGACCCAGAGCTCAGTGAATCTTTCCCAGGGCACGAAGACGGTCTTCATCGATGGCGAGGCGGGCACCACGGGGCTCGGCATTCGCGAACGCCTGCAAGGCATATCGGGCGTATCTCTCCGCAGTATCGATCCCGCGCGCCGCAAGGACCCCGAGGCCAAGCGTGAAATTCTCGCCGACGTGGATCTCGTGGTTCTCTGTCTTCACGACGATGCAGCGCGCGAGACGGTGGCCCTCGTGGACGGCTTGAGCGGCAGGAAGCCGAAGATCCTCGACGCCAGCACCGCACACCGGGTGAGTCCTGGCTGGGCTTATGGCTTCGCGGAGCTGACCTCCGAGCAGAGGCGGGCGGTCGCGACGGCCGAGCGCGTCGCCAATCCTGGCTGCTACCCCACCGGTGCCATTGCACTCCTGCGCCCGCTGATCGATGCGGGCTTGATCCCGCCCGATTATCCGATCAGCGTGAATGCGGTGAGCGGCTATAGCGGCGGCGGGCGCACCATGATCGAGGCCTACGAGGCCGGCACGGCTCCTGCATTCGAGCTCTACGGCCTCGGCTTCGAGCACAAGCATGTGCCCGAATTGCAGAAATATACCGGCCTGACCCGCCGCCCGATCTTCATTCCCTCGGTGGGCAATTTCCGTCAGGGCATGCTGGTGAGCGTTCCGCTTCACCTCGACCTGCTGCCGGGCAAGCCGAAGACGGTCGAATTGGAGAAGGCGCTCATGGAACGCTACCAGGGCGGTGGTCTCGTGAGCGTCGTCCCGACGATCTCAGAGGGCAAGAAGATCGAGCGGCTCGAGCCCGAGGCGCTCAACGACACGGACCGTCTGGAGCTCTTCGTCTTCAAGCACGACAGCTATAATCACGCGGTGCTGGTGGCGCGCCTCGACAATCTCGGGAAGGGCGCCTCGGGTGCCGCCGTGCAGAACATCCAGCTTATGCTGGGGTTGGTTTAGAGTGATATCCGTCGTCATGGCCGGGCTTGTCCCGGCCATCTCGATTGGGAAAGCAACCCACCTCTCATAAATGAGATCACCGGCACAAGGCCGGTGATGACGTGAGAAGGAAAAGCTTAACGCCCCTTGCTCGTAACCGGCTGGGCTTCCTCGAAAGCGACGAAGCGCTGACGCTGCTCGCCGAGACCTTCGATGCCGAGGCTGACGACGTCTCCTGCCTTCAGGTAGCGCGGCGGCTTCATGCCCATGCCGACGCCGGGCGGCGTGCCGGTGGTGATCACATCGCCCGGCTCCAGGATCATAAAGTGTGAGACGTAGGAGACGATCTTTGCCACGTTGAAGATCATGGTCGTAGTGGAGCCGGTCTGCATGCGCTCGCCGTTCACATCGAGCCACATGGAGAGGTTCTGCGGATCGGGGATCTCGTCCTTCGTCACGAGCCAGGGACCGAGGGGGCCGAAGGTCGGGCAGCCCTTGCCCTTGGTCCAGGTGCCACCGCGCTCCAGCTGGAATTCTCGCTCGGACACGTCGTTGCAGACGCAATAGCCGGCCACGTAGTCCAAGGCCTCGTTGGCGCCGACATAGGAAGCGTGCTCGCCGATCACGATGGCGAGTTCAACCTCCCAGTCGGTCTTTTGGGATCCGCGCGGAATAATGACTTCGTCATTGGGCCCCACGATGCAGGAGGGGGCCTTGTTGAAGACGATGGGCTCTGCCGGAATGGGAGCACCTGTCTCGGCGGCATGATCTGCATAGTTCAGCCCGATGGCAATGAAATTTCGGACCTGACCGACGCAGGCGCCGAGGCGCTGTCCAGACGGGGCGAGGGGAAGCGTGCCGGTATCCACGTTGCGGATGCGGGACAGGCTCTCCGAGGACAGAGTTGCGCCTGTAATATCCGGAACCACGCCCGACAGATCGCGGATCTGTCCCTGGGCATCGACGATTCCCGGCTTCTCGCGTCCGTATTCCCCAAATCTCACCAGCTTCATCAAGCACTCCTCTCGTAACGGCATGTTGCTATTTGGCGCTTCCGCGCCTGCGTACAATGCATTTTCTAGACACAAATATGTTGCCGTTTTGCCACGAAGGCAGACAAAGCGCGAAATTTCCCCTGCCTAAGAAAATGCTGCAAAATTGCAGTCCTATCTTTCAAATACATTGGTTTACATATGAACCAACCGTTGTTGGTTATATATCTGATGATTAAGCTTAGACTGGTCTAAGTATGAAACGGTAAATGTGGACAGTATTTAGGTTTGTTTAAGACATGTTGGGCGGCTCACAACGAGATTGCGGTAGAAATAGAGCATTGGCACAGTGTGGCTAATGCGGGATTCCCCGTAACAAAACAGAAAAGGGCAGGAAGCTCCCATGAGCCGCTTCAATCGTTCTTTGTCCCTCGCCGCAATCTCCTTCGCCGCTCTCATCGCCGCCCAGGGTGGCGCCCAGGCTGGCGGTTTCGCAGTCCGTGAGCAGAGCGCCACTGCGCAGGGCTACTCCTTCGCCGGTGCCGCTTCCGGTTCGGGCTATCTCTCCTCTATGTTCTGGAACCCTGCCGTCATCACGATGGCCCCCGGCTGGCACAGCGAGTGGCATCTTTCGCTGATCGTTCCGCGCGTCGATATCAATCCGGATCCTCTGCGGACGCCGACTGCCGTTTTCGGCGCTTCCGGTGATATCGGGCAGGATGCCATCGTGCCGACCGGCTTCTCCTCCTATCAGATCAACGACAGGTTCTGGATCGGCCTTTCCAGTACCGCTCCTTACGGTCTCGTGACCGATCCCCGCGAGAACTGGGCCGGCCAGGTCTATTCCCGCTCGTCGCGGATCTTCTCTGCGAACATCAACCCGGTTATCGGCTTTAAGGTGACCGATTGGCTGTCGGTTGCCGCAGGCCCGACGCTCCAGTATTTCGACATCCGCCTGAAGAGTGCAGTGCCAACCCCGATTACTGCGCCTATTACCGCTGTTTTTCCTGGTCAGCCGAGCGGTATTCTCGATGGTGACGATATCGGCTTCGGCTTCACGGCTGGCCTGACCATCACTCCATTCGTGGGAACGACGATCGGTGTCGGCTACCGTTCGGCCATCGAGCATAATGTCGAAGGAACCTTTACGCTTCCCGCCGGTGTGGTTGCCCCTGTCGCAGTTCGGACGCCAATTGAGGCGACCCTCAAGACCCCCGATCAGGTTACCATTGGCCTCTCGCAGGTGATTACACCTGCTGTGACGGTTCACCTCGGCTTCGAGTGGACGAACTGGAGCGTTCTCAAGACGCCGCTCGTCACGAATGCGAATACCGGTGCTGTCGTCCAGCAGCTTCCGCTCAACTACGATGACGGCTTCTTCTATTCGCTGGGTATGGACTACCGGCTGAACAACCAGTGGATCGTGCGCGCCGGTGTGGCTTACGAAGAATCCCCGATCGACACGGAGATCCGCTCCACCCGTCTGCCGGACAACGATCGCATCTGGGCCTCGATTGGTCTCGGCTACCAGTGGAACGACAAGTTCTCGTTCGATGTCGCCTATACCCATATCTTCGCGAAGGAGACCGATATCCGCATCGTCGAGGGCCATCAGGACTTCCGCCCGGGTCTGCCCTTCGTGGCTGATGTGGAATCGGATGTCGATATCATCTCGGTGGGTCTGCGCTACCGCTGGGACGACGCGAAGGTGGCGATCCCGGCCGCCCCGATCGTTCGCAAGTACTGAAGGCCGAAAGATTCACAAATCAAAGGCCGGCAGTGACGCCGGCCTTTTCTTTTAGGATTTAGGGAAACGGCGCTGGTGCGGTTCGCGTCAGGCCCTCGCCAGAACGTAGGTCCCAGGCGCGTCGCAGAGCGGCTCGAGCTTGCCGCCGCCCGGCTCCCGCGCGGGCACTTTCTTGGGAGCCTGCTTCTCGATCCACGAGAACCAATAGGACCACCATGAGCCCGGATGTTCCGTGGTCTTGGCCATCCAGTCTTCCAATTCGCCTTCGACCGGACCGCCGGTCCAGAACTGATATTTCGGCTTGCTGGGTGAATTCACCACGCCCGCGATATGGCCCGATCCGGCAAGGACGAAATCGACCGGACCACCGAAAGCCTTCGAGCCCAGGAACACGGAGCGGGCAGGGGCGATGTGGTCCTCCTTTGTGGCGAGGTTGAAGATCGGCGCCTTGATCTTCTTCAGATCGAGCTTCACGCCTGCCAGCTCCATCTCGCCCCTGGCGAGCTTGTTCTCCAGGTAGCAGTTGCGCAGATAGAAGGCGTGGTTCGCTGCCGGCATGCGCGTGGAATCCGAGTTCCAGTAGAGCAGATCGAAGGCGGTGGGGGGCTGGCCCTTCATGTAAACGTTCACGACGTTCGACCAGATCAGGTCGGTGGGGCGCAGCATGTTGAAGGCATTGGCCATGCGCGATCCATCGAGATAGCCGCGCTTTTTCATGTCGGTTTCGATGGCGCGGATCTGCTCCTCGTCCGCAAACACCTTTAGGTCGCCCGCATGAGTGAAGTCCACCTGCGCGGTGAAGAAGGTCGCGCTATCGATGCGCTTGTCTCGCTTGGCTGCCATGTAAGCCATCGTGACGGCGAGCAGAGTGCCGCCGACGCAATAGCCGATGGCCGTCACTTTCTTTTCGCCGGTAGCCTGTTCGATTGCATCGAGCGCCGCAAAGATGCCCTCGCGCATGTAGTGCTCGAAGCCCTTCTCCGCATGCTGCTCCGCCGGGTTGACCCACGAGATGCAGAACACGGTAAGGCCCTGCGCCACGGCCCAGCGGATGAAGCTCTTCTCCGGGTTGAGATCGAGAATGTAGTACTTGTTGATCCAGGGCGGCACGATCAGCAACGGGCGCTTCAGCACCTGCTCGGTGGTCGGTGCATATTGGATCAGCTCGATCAGGTCATTGCGGAAGACGACCTTCCCCGGGGTGGTCGCGATGTTCACGCCGATCTTGAAATTGGTGGGATCGGTCTGGCGGATCTTGAGCTCGCCGCGGCCCGCCTGAATGTCCTCCGCCAGCATCGCCATGCCGCGAGCAAGGTTCGCACCGTTTTCCTTGAATGTTTCGCGGATGAGTTCGGGATTGGTGAGGAGGAAGTTCGACGGCGAGAGGGCACTCGAAATTTGCTTGAGATAGAATTGCGCCTTGTGGCGCGTCCGCTCGTCCAGACCCTCCGCCTCCTCAACCATGTCCTCCGCCCAGCGTGAGGAGATCAGATAGGCCTGCTTCAGAAAATCGAAGACGGGATTTTCGGACCATTCCGGATCCTTGAAGCGGCTGTCCTTGGGCTCCGGCTCTGCAACGGGATCTGCAGGCTCGCCCTGCGCCTTTTTGAATGTCGAGGCCCACAGATCGAGGAACTGGGCTCCGAGGCGCGTCTGTGCTTCCAGGGACTTCTGCGGATCGCTCATCCATGCTTCTGCAACGCGGCCCAGCGTCCTGATTGCTTCCGAGGCATCGCCTGCGATCTCCGAGGAGCCCCGCTCCTCCAGAGGCTTGAGGTAGGCGGCCGTGGCCTTGGTCGCTCCCTCGAGGAAGCGGGCCATGTTGCGGGAGAGCTCCTCGAAGTCCGGGGATGAGGACCGTGCCTTCTCTTCACCGTATGGCTTGTCCATAAGGCGATCTCCCTCTATCTCGCGCCATTGCTCCGGGTGCGCATTTCGAGCATCTTAGCGTTTGATCCCCGATCTGTGCAGTTATCTCTTAGGTTAGCGACAATGCGTATCCAGTTTCCTACGGTTTCCCGCGCTCCGGCCCTGCTGCTGACGGTGCTGGTTGCTGCTAACGTTGCGGCCTGCACCGGCGGTTCCAATCCTGTCCGTGATATCGCGACCGCCGTGGGGGCGGGCCCCCAAGTTGCGCCAACCCCGGATTTCGTGGCCCGCTCGCGACCGCAAAATCTCGACTACATGCCGATCGGGACTGCTGAGGAGGGGCGTCCGACTCCGGCCCGGAGTGCTGGCGAGGTCAAGGCTGCCGAGTCGGAGCTCGATGCCCTGCGCGCCCGGAACGAGGCTGCCGGAGCCGCTGCGGCTCGTCTAGGCGGAACGCCTCCGCCTGAGCCGATCATATTGCCGGTCAAGAAGCCGCAGAGCCCTGCCCAGAAGACGAATTCCAATACCAATCGCTAGAATCTATACCGGATTCACCCGATTCCGCTCGAGGACAGAACCATGTCTAACTTCTATCGCATCAAGCGCCTTCCGCCTTATGTCTTCGAGCAGGTCAACCGCATTAAGGCCGCCGCTCGCGCCAATGGAGCGGACATTATCGATCTCGGCATGGGTAACCCGGATTTGGCCGCCCCACAGCACGTGATCGACAAGCTGGTCGAGACCGTGGGCAAGCCGCGCACGGACCGCTACTCGGCTTCCAAGGGCATCTCGGGCCTTCGCCGTGCGCAGGCCGGTTATTACGAGCGCCGCTTCGGTGTGAAGCTCAATCCCGATACGCAGGTGGTTGCGACCCTGGGTTCCAAGGAAGGCTTCGCCAACATGGCGCAGGCCATCACCGAACCGGGTGACGTGATCCTCGTGCCGAACCCGAGCTACCCGATCCATGCCTTCGGCTTCCTGATGGCGGGCGGCGTGATCCGCTCCGTTCCGGCAGAACCCACCCCGGACTTCTTCGTGGCCGCCGAGAAGGCCGTGATGCACTCGATCCCCAAGCCCGTGGCGATGGTGGTCTGCTATCCGTCGAATCCCACGGCCTATGTGGCTTCTCTCGATTTCTACCGGGACCTCGTGGCCTTCGCGAAGAAGCACGACCTGATCCTGCTGTCGGACCTCGCCTATGCCGAGGTTTATTTCGACGAGAGAAACCCGCCGCCCTCGATCCTCCAGATCCCGGGCGCGATCGACGTAGCGGTGGAATTCACCTCCATGTCGAAAACCTTCTCCATGGCCGGCTGGCGCATCGGCTTTGCCGTCGGCAACGAGCGCCTGCTCGCGGCCCTGACCCGCGTGAAGTCCTATCTCGATTACGGCGCCTTCACGCCGGTGCAGGTTGCAGCGACCGCCGCTCTCAACGGCCCCGACGATTGCATCCGCGAGATGCGCGCGACCTATAAGAAGCGCCGGGACGTGATGATCGATGCCTTCGAGAAGGCGGGCTGGTCCATTCCGGCCCCCAGCGCCTCCATGTTCGCCTGGGTCCAGATTCCGGAGAGGTTCCGGGCTATGGGCAGCCTGGAATTCTCCAAGCTCCTGGTCGAAAAGGCCGACGTCGCGGTGGCGCCGGGTATCGGCTTCGGCGAGCATGGCGATGATTATGTCCGTATCGCCCTTGTGGAAAACGAGCAGCGCATTCGCCAGGCTGCCCGCAATATTCGCAAGTTCTTCGACAGCGCAGATCAGACCCTCCACAACGTAGTGCCGATGGCGCGTAGGGGGTGAACCCTCAGGGACCAAGCTGCCCCGTATGACTGGCTGGTTTTCGTGCCCGCATGGACATGGGAGCTCGGCAGGCGTAAAGAGCAACGCGGTTTTACAGGGAGCTTTTGTCTGTGACACGTCCTCTCAAGGTGGGCATTGCCGGCCTCGGCACGGTTGGCGCTTCGGTCATTCGGATCCTCGAACGCCGGAACGAGACCGTCACTCAGAGGGGCGGGCGGCCTGTTGAGGTTGTGGCCGTATCGGCCCGTGACCGCACGAAGGATCGCGGCGTCGATCTCTCCCGGTTCACATGGTTCGACAATCCCGTGGACCTTGCCCGCTCGGCGGATGTGGATTGCGTGGTCGAGCTAGTGGGCGGTGCCGATGGGGCAGCCCTTGAGGTGGTGCAGACGGCCCTGTCCCAGGCTAAGCATGTCGTGACGGCCAATAAGGCTCTGCTCGCTAGGCATGGTTTGGCACTCGCAAAGATTGCCGAAGGCAAGGACGTGTCGATTGCCTTTGAGGCGTCGGTTGCGGGCGGCATCCCGATCATCAAGACCCTGCGTGAGGCCTTGCCGGGCAACCGGATTTCCCGGCTCTACGGCATTCTCAACGGGACCTGCAATTACATCCTCTCCCGCATGGAGATGGAGGGGCTGACCTTCCAGGAATGCCTGAAGGACGCGCAGCGCCTCGGCTATGCGGAGGCCGATCCAACCTTCGACGTGGAAGGTTTCGACACGGCCCATAAGCTCGCCATCCTCACGAGCCTTGCCTTCGGCACCGAGATCGATGCCGATGCAATCTACGTGGAGGGGATTTCCTCCATCACGCCGCTCGATCTTGCCATGGCGAAGGAGCTGGGTTTCCGGATCAAGCTGCTCGGCGTCGCCGAGCGGACGGAAACCGGCATCGAGCAGCGCGTGCATCCGACCATGGTGCCGCGGACCTCGTCCATCGCGCAGGTCATGGGCGTCACGAACGCCGTCACCATCGACGCCGATGCGGTTCGCGAACTGACGCTGATCGGACCCGGAGCAGGAGGCGATGCCACTGCTTCAGCCGTGGTGGCCGACATCGCCGACGTGGCCGCAGGTTTGGCCCAGCCTCTCTTCGGCAAGCCAGTTGGCCAGCTTGAGAAGGCGCCTCGCGCGCCCATGCAGCGCCACGAGGGTGGCTACTATGTCCGCCTCACGGTCCATGACCGGCCGGGTGTTGCCGCCGGTGTCGCCACGCGCATGGCCGAGGCCGACATTTCGCTCGAAAGCATCCTGCAGAAGCGCTCCGAGATCGCCGCGACGCAGGATCCTCACGGCCGCTCCGGCGCGCCGGTCTCCCTCGTGCTCATCACCTACGCGGCGACGGAAGCTTCCATCCGCTCGGCGCTGGAGAAGATTTCGAGGGATGGTCTTATCGCCGAGCCGCCCCAAGTCATTCGCATCGAGCGAGATTAATCATCGAGTAGGCGAAGAGCCCAAAGACCACCTTCAAGAGGGAGACGACACATCCATGTCGCAAGCCATTACCGTCCAACCGGGGCAAATCATCGAGCGCATCCTGACCATGGAGCTCGTTCGCGTCACTGAGCGCGCGGCGGTGGCTTCAGCCCGTCTGCGCGGGCGCGGCAACGAGAAGGCGGCTGACCAGGCCGCCGTGGACGCCATGCGCCGTGAGCTGAACAAGCTGCCCATCGACGGCACTGTGGTGATCGGCGAGGGCGAGCGCGACGAGGCGCCGATGCTCTTCATTGGCGAGAAGGTCGGCAACAAGCAGGGCCCGAAGGTCGATATCGCGGTCGACCCGCTCGAGGGCACGACCCTCTGCGCCAAGGACATGCCGGGCTCCATTGCCGTCATGGCCATGGCCGAGGCCGGAACTCTGCTGGCCGCTCCCGACGTCTACATGCATAAGATCGCCGTCGGTCCTGGTTATCCCACGGGCGTCGTCGATCTCGATGCGTCACCGGAGGACAACATTCACGCTCTCGCCAAGGCGAAAGGCGTAAAGCCGAACGAAATCAACTGCCTCGTGCTCGACCGTCCGCGCCACGCGGAGCTGATCGCAGCCATCCGCAAGACGGGCGCCGGCGTTCGCCTGATCACGGACGGCGACGTGGCGGGCGTGATCTTCACGACGAAGCCTGCCGACACGGGCATCGACATGTATCTCGGCATCGGCGCGGCCCCCGAAGGCGTGCTCGCGGCCGGGGCGTTGCGCTGCATCGGCGGCCAAATGCAGGGACGCCTGATCCTCGATACCGAGGAGAAGCGTTCGCGCGCCTTGCAAATGGGCGTGACCGATCCCAACAAGAAATACGACGTGACGGACCTCGCCCGCGGCGACGTGATCGTGGCCGCTACAGGCGTGACCGATGGCGGGCTGCTCAAGGGCGTCCATTTCGGCAAGGACGTGATCACCACCGAGACGGTGGTCTATCGCTCCGCCACCGGTACCGTCCGCCGCATCCACGGCGAGCACCGCGAGCTGGCGAAGTTCCACCTCGACTAGAGCATCGGACCCAAAAGTGGACTTGCGCTTTTGGGATCCATCCGATGCGCATTCTCTGAGGAGCGCATCGTCTGCGCGGAAAACCGGGTCCACTTTTCACTAACGTGGCCCTTCGGGTCCGCACGATGCGCTAAAGCGTTCGCGGCCACGCATCACCTTGCTTCTTCGTCATGGCCGGGCTTGTCCCGGCCATCCACGTTTCAAACGAAAAGATCTTACGACATGGATGGCTGCAACAAGTGCGGCCATGGCAAGAGAGCCATTAAGGAAATCGTATGATTCAAATCCGTCCCTTCAATCCTGAAGACCGGCAGGCGTGGGAGCCCCTCTGGCAGGGCTACCTGACCTTCTACAAATCCACGCTCCCCGCCGAAGCCACGGAAACCACATGGCGGCGTCTCATGGATCCGGCCGAGCCCATGCATGGCCTCGTCGCCATCCTCGACGGCAAGGTTGTTGGCATTGTGCACTACCTCTATCACCGCTCGACCTGGACGACGGGCGATTACTGCTATCTGCAGGATCTCTTCACGTCCGAGGAGGCGCGGGGGCGCGGTGTCGGACGGGCTCTGATCGAGGCAGTTTATGCCCGCGCGAAAGCAGATGGGGCGAGCCGCGTCTATTGGCTGACCCATGAGACGAATACGGCCGCTCAGGTGCTTTACGACAAGGTGGCCTCCCGCAGCGGGTTCATCCAATACCGCCATCTCCTAAGCTGACCCAGTGTCATCCCCGGCGGCCCAGAGGGCCGGGAAGGGGACCTTGATCGAGTATCGAGCTATGGATTCCCTTCTCCTTCGCTTTGCTCCGGTCGGGAATGACACCGAGTGCTGCGAGAAAACTGCACAGTGTTCTGACCACAATTCGCGGTTAATATTGTTTCCGTGACCGAATCATCGCCGCTTTCTCTGCCGAAACCCTTTTTGGGGGTGACCCAATCAGCCCTCGGACGCCTCTGGGTCGAGCGTTGCAGCGCTTCCCAGAGCGCGATTGCGCTCGCCATCGCCCAGACCCATGGCGTGCCCGACATCCTCGCGCGCGTGATCGCCGGACGCGGGGTCGGCATCCATGAAACGGAAGGTTTTCTCAATCCGCGTTTGAGGGATCTGCTGCCGGATCCTCATGTGCTCACCGACATGGAAGCCGCAGCCTCTAGGCTCGCGGATTCCGTGATGCGCTCGGAGAAGGTTGCGATTTTCGGCGATTACGACGTGGATGGTGCCTGCAGCTCGGCGCTGCTGGGCGAGTATCTGCGCGGATGCGGAATCAGTTTCGCCATTCACATCCCGGACAGGATCACTGAGGGCTATGGTCCGAATGTCGATGCCATCCGCGCGCTGAAGGAACAGGGTGCGGATATCCTCGTCACGGTCGATTGCGGTACGGCCAGCATCGAGCCGCTCGCCGAGGCGAAGCGCCTTGGCCTGGACCCGATCGTTCTCGATCATCATCAGGCTCCAGTGCAGCTGCCCGAGGCGCTCGCCATCGTGAACCCGAACCGGCAGGACGATCTCTCCGGTCTCGGGCATCTCTGCGCCGCTGGCGTGGTTTTTCTCTTCCTCGTCGCTCTCAACCGGGTTCTGCGCCAGCGCGGCTTTTTCCAGAACCGGCATGAGCCGGACCTGATGGGCAGCCTCGACCTTGTGGCTCTCGCCACAGTGGCGGACGTGGTGCCGCTGATCGGGCTCAATCGCGCTTTCGTGCGCCAGGGCCTTGCCATCATGCGCGCCCGCCACCGCATTGGCTTGGCGGCGCTGCTCGACACGGCAGGTCTCGCCGGGGCTCCGGAAGCCTGGCACCTTGGCTATCTGGTGGGTCCGCGTATCAATGCCGGTGGGCGAATCGGCGATGCCGCGCTGGGGGCTCGGCTCCTGTTGACGGAGGATCCGGTTCAGGCTGGTCAGATCGCGGGCGAGCTCGATCGGCTGAACCGCGAGCGCCAAGCCATTGAGGTGGTCGCCGTTCAGGAGGCCGAAGCCCAGGCCATGCTGGCTCTGGAGAGGGCGCCCGACCAACCGGTGCTCGTCACAGCCTCGGCCGAATGGCATCCGGGTGTCGTCGGGCTGATTTCCGCCCGCACCAAGGAGCGGTTCCGCCGTCCGGCATTCGCCTTCACCCTCAACCCGGACGGCACGGCGACTGGCTCCGGTCGCTCCGTGCCCGGCGTCGATCTCGGGGCGGCCGTTCGAGCGGCCGTGGAGGCTGGAATCGCCATCAAGGGCGGGGGCCACACCATGGCGGCGGGCGTCACGATCAAGGCAACGGACCTCGATCACTTCGTGGCCTTCGTGAAGGACAAACTGAACGAGCCGGTCAGCATCACGCGCCTGAACGATCAGTTCGCCATCGACGCCACACTGACGGCGGCAGGCGCGCAGCCAACGCTCGTAACCGCATTGGAGCGGGCAGGGCCGTTCGGGTCGGGGCAGCCGGAGCCCGTCTTCGTGTTTCCACAACATCGCGTCGTCGAGGCGCGTGAGGTCGGCAGCGGCGGGCATATGCGCGTGAAGCTTCGCGGTGGCGATGGCAGCTTCATCGGGGGAATCGCATTCCGCGCCGCGGGCCAACCGCTGGGGAATGCGCTCTCAGGGGCTATTGGAAGTCCGTTGCACGTGGCCGGAACGCTGTCCATCGATCGCTGGGGTGGCCAGGAAAAAGCCGAGCTTCGCATCATGGATGTGGCAAGGCCTGAATAATTCAAAACTGACGCTTGCGGTGCGTCACGAACCCGTCTATACGTCCGCCCACTTCGGCGGCAATGCCCCCGAAACAGACAGTGCGCCCTTCGTCTATCGGTTAGGACATCTGCCTTTCACGCAGGAAAGAGGGGTTCGACTCCCCTAGGGCGCGCCACTTTATTCTTCAGACAATTGGCTTCTAAAAAGTTCTGAGGGCAATCGCTTCAGGTCGGACTGCCTTTGATCCTGGCCACCATTTCCCAATTGTCGCCGGCTGCGATCAGACAGGCTTTGCCGTCCGGCATCGTCATCACCATCGACCACGATCCGGCTTGGGAGGCGAAGACTTCGAGAACCTGGCCCGGCTGGGCGAGGCCGATCCCGACCGGATCTTCCTTGTATTGTTCGGCAAGCAATTTCACGAGCTGATCGCGCGGTCCGCATGAGATCTGCGCGAAGGCCGCGGACGGTTCGATCAGCAGAGGCAGGCTGAGGAGCGACAGCATAGCAAGGGAGCGATGAATCATGGCACGTCCTAAGCGGGTTGCCCGCATGATCCCTTGGCGTGTCCATCAACGCGCAAAGTGTCTCAAAAGCTCCATGCCGAGAAGCACAGCAAGTTGTGCTGCATAACTGGGCATCCTCACCAAGATTCCGATGTCCAAACGAGGGCGGCTGCCGCTACAGTGAACTTGCCGATGTGAAAGGCGTTTTCTCGCCATCTTTCTATTGCCGAGCGTAAAGCCATGCCTCGCTTTTTCTTCAATATTCGAGACGGTTACGACGTTGACGAAGACGATGAGGGCATCGAGCTTCCCGATCTTGAGGCGGCCAAGGCCGAAGCCATCGCCACCGTCGAAGAGCTGCGGGACGAGCTTGCGGATGCGGGCAATATCGAGCTCGAAATCGTCGATGAGACAGGACGGCGACTTCTGACGGTTCCGTTCTTCCGTGGAGGACGTAGCGGCAAGCGCCGCTAGGATCTCTCGCGAAAAGACCCGGCGTAAGCCGGGCCTCTTACTGGTGAGTGATCGACACTCAGCACTCGGTCTTCTTCTGGGTGGTCGTGTCGCCGAACTCGTCCGTCTTCTGCTTCGTTTCGGTCGTGCGGCCGACGCTCGAGCCGGTCGTAACGGTCGTCGAGGATGTGGTGCTCGGCTCGCGCTTCTGCTCGATGGTCGTCTTGCTGCCGAGGATGCCTTCCTCTTTCTTGATGGTCGTCGTGGTATCCTGAGCGAAGGCCGCCGTACTCAGCACCGTAGCGGCAAAAACGAACGCCAACGTCTTCATATCTGAAACTCCATGGTTCAAGCCTTGCCGTGTGAACGTCTTCCGCCCGTGGCGGTTCCTGCAAAGGCTTAGGAGAGTTTCAGCCCGCACGCAGATCTTTCCATGCGGATGAGAAGGCACGCGCATTGCGGCCAATCTCTTCGACCGTCAAGGACGGTGTGAAGAGAGCAGAACCCAAACCGAACCCGTTGGCGCCTGCATCAATGTAGGGCTTCATATTGTCAGGCTTGATGCCGCCGACCGGCAGCACGATCGTCTCTTTGGGCAGAACCGCACGCCAAGCTTTTACGACGGCCGGCGGAATGGCTTCCGCCGGGAAGACCTTGATGGCGTCGGCCCCGGCCTTGAGCGCTGCAAAGGCTTCCGTTGGCGTTGCGACGCCAGGGGTGCAAATCATCCTATGGTCTTTGGCGCGCTGGATGACATCGAGATCGGCATGAGGCATGACGATGAGTTTGCCACCCACGTCGCGGACGCCGTCGACCTGCTGAGGATCAAGAACAGTGCCAGCACCGACGAGAACGTCGCCCGGCATGGTCTTGGCCAAGATTTCGATGCTGCGGAAAGGCTCGGGCGAGTTCAGGGGGACCTCGATGATGCGGAAGCCTGCCTCGACGAGAGCAAGGCCAACGGTTTCAGCTGCATCAGGTCGCAATCCGCGAAGGATTGCGACCAGGGGAACATCGGTCATATAGCCCTGCAACAAGACAGCACCTCTTAGAAAGCCTGTGTCGATGACGAGAACTTAACGCGAAAGTCGCGGGAGTTTTCCAGCGACTTTTACGCAGCGCCAGAGGTTTTCCATGATCGGGAGCTAAAGCATTGAGGAGCGGTTGCGCCTCGCGTAATGAATTGCCGCAAGATCGGTTGGAAGCACGAGGGTTCCGACAGTCGTACGATGGAAGCCATAACAATGCATTGGGCAAATCCATAGACGGCCAAAGTCTCGTGCCTCAGCCGTATCAAAACGTGCTTGGTGACGGCCGAGGACGGATTAAAGAAGGTCGGGAGAGCGATCACGCTTCGAAGAGGCATTGGGCCGCTCTGCTGCAACGAGGGTCAACGCAGCGGCGATGTATTGCACAACGCTCCCGATGGTATCGCGCCCACCGGCGCTGTGTTCGATGAACCAATCTTCAAGAGCAATGCCTGAATACAGCTCCTCGGTGCCCGTGAAGAACTGCATAAGCTTCATGGAATCAAAGGCCAGATCCCGAGTGAGCGACATACTCATTTCAACATGAGTAACGCTGCCTTCGCTTATCCATTTGCACAGGTCAGCGATCTGGCGAGCGACATTCGCCTCTGAGTGAAAAGTCATTTTCGCCCCTCGAGCGACTACGTTGAGTCGTTCAGGGGAATATACTGTGTATCGTTTCGGTAAGATATCATTCCTCATTTGTAATATTGCAATCTTCCCCTCCGTAATTTGCAAAGTAAATGCACGAAGATGTAACGTAAGTTCAAACAGCAGCCTGAATTGATCTGACCTCACTCCCACGGTTGCTAATGTTTGCGTGCCGCCACGGATTTAGCGGTCATTTCTAAGTCGATTTGCAAGCGACCCCCATCGTGAGCTACAGACGCGCTCACCTCCCGGTGGGAGGAGATCCTCGTTCGAGCTACATCATGAAGCCGTCTGCGAAGCTGCCGATCCGTCCAGCTAAGTCTGCTTTGGACCGGATCGACCTTTTGATCCTCGACGCACTGCGCCAGAACGGCCGTATTACCTATCAGGCGCTGTCAGACCGTGTCGGACTCTCGCCGCGTCCCTGCCTTGAGCGGGTCAAGCGTCTGGAGCAGAAGGGAGTTATTCGCGGCTATACGGCGCTCGTCGACCCTTCGGCGATCGGCCATGATATCATTGCGCTTGCAGGAATCAGCATGCGCGATCCCTCAGCAGTTACGCGGCAGCGGCTTGAGAAGGCCTTGCTCGGACATCCGGCGGTCGTTGAATTGCAGGTCGTGAACGGCGAGTACGATTACATCGCCCGTATCGTCGCGCCCACACTTGCCGCTTATGAGGCGCTCACCGAAGCCATCCTTGCGGATACGGGATGCGGCATCGGCCGCATTCACACGACCTTCGTTCTGAAAACCCTCAAGAGCTTCGAAGGCTATCCGATCACCATCGAAACCTAGAGCTGTTTCCACTTGCGTGAAACCAACTCTGTTCCCTGGAGCGACGCATTTATCCGAAAGGCGAACCGGATCCACCTCGCCGAAAGTGCTTTAGGACGGCGCGCGGTGCAGGCATTGCTGTGCGGCTCGGGAGATTTGCGTCCGCTCCTCTGCGCTCGTCGTGCCGCTGAGGACTTTTCGCCACAATTCGCTTTGACGCAGCGTATCGACCGTACAGGAGCACAGGGCGTTGCAGGTCTGTGGTTGGGCGTTCTGCATCAGGCAGGTCGCAACGCATTCATTCATGAACGGCTGGGCCTCGGCTCTTGGGTTCGGTCCGGTGATCTGCAGCACTCCATAGAGGAGCCCAAGCAGTACGAGCTGATGGATGAGGTAAATCGGAAGGCTCTTCCGTCCGGCCCAGACGAAAGTTCGAGACAGCGCATCCGTCGCCCGCCATCGCGCAAGGCGCATGGTCTCGGATTGTCTCAGGAACAGCTTGCCGAGAGCAACACCGATCAGAACCATTCCGAACCAGGGAAAGACAGGCACATAATCATTCGTCAGTGGATCCGTGGCGCCAAGCCCCAGCCAGTCGAGATAGGGCACATCGAGCGTGGGGCTCTTGAAGATTGCGGGCGCGGCCAGACACAAAACTGCGACCAGCAAAGTGAGGGCAGGGTGCAGTCGCAGGAACGGGAGCGCCAGCACGCTCGACACAGCGATGCAGTGGAGAATGCCAAAGAAGATATAGCTCTCAGGAAATGCGAAATACGTGACGAGGGTCACGGCCAGCGCTGCTCCGCCCACCTTCATGAGCCGTCTCAGGAAGGGAAGGCGGCGGAAGCCTTGCGCATGGGCGAGGGCAAGTCCCACGCCGGCGAGGAGCAGGAATGAGCCTGCAATCCCGCGCGCGAACCAGCGCCATGCCGGCACCTGGAGAATGTTGGTTTCAATCAGCTTCAGAAAGCTCAGGTCCCAGCTGAAGTGATAGACGATCATGGCTGCAATCGCGAGCCCGCGAGCCACGTCAATCGCATCCCAGCGCTGGGATGCGATGACCTGAGCGTGTCCGGCTGCCGGAGGAGCGTAAGCCCTCTTCTGGGAGGCTGAGGCGCGAGAAAGGTCGTGACTCACGTGATGCTGATCCTGTGGTTCATAGGATGCGTTTCTTCCCGGCCTGCACGTTCTATATCAGTGACATGACCGAGAACCTCGCCGCGTCAATCGCCACATTGCAGGAAATGATTCAAGATGCCCGGATCGTCGCCGGTTTCACGGGGGCGGGCATCTCGACGGAAAGCGGTGTTCCGGATTTTCGCTCTCCCGACAGCCCTTGGATACGTAACAGGCCGATTCCCTTTGAGCAATTCGTTCAAAGCGCCCAAGCGCGGCGGGAGGCATGGCGACGCAAGTTCGTTATGGACGATCTCTATCGCGATGCCCAGCCGAGCCAAGGGCATTTCGGCATCGCATCGCTCATCGCGTCAGGCCGGATGCCTGCGGTGATCACCCAGAATATCGATGGGCTTCATCAGGCCTCGGGCCTCTCCGAGGAGCAGGTGATCGAACTCCACGGCAACGGCACATATGCGAAGTGCCTGTCGTGCGGACGCCGCCACGAGCTCGATTGGGTGCGACGGCATTTCGAGAGCAGTGGCGAACCGCCCACGTGCATTCATTGCAGCGGCATTCTCAAGTCCGCGACCATTTCCTTCGGCCAGGCCATGCCGGAGGAACCCATGCGCCGGGCACAGAAGCTCATCGCGAGCTGCGATCTTTGCCTCGTGGTGGGATCGTCCCTTGTCGTCTATCCCGCGGCTGCCTTTCCGGCTTTCGCGAAGGACAACGGAGCGCAGCTTGTGATCGTCAATCGCGAGCCGACCCCGCTCGACGAGATGGCGGACTTGGTGATCCATGCAGAAATCGGAGCCGTGCTATCGGCATTTGTCTCGTAATTTCAATGCTCTCGCCGGGTGCTGAAAATTTCATCGCATTTTAAGAGCTGTTTCCGGCTTCCCCTGATTCAGGACGATGTTATCCTCATTTTAAGAATCGGGTTTTTTGATTCGAGTTTGGGTTTATTCATGACTGGCGATTTCGGCTCTAACTCCTTCAATCTTCGAGAGGAAAATGCCTCTTTCGATCAGGGACGGCGCGAGGCCTCTCAGCCGATTGCGGAAGAGAACCCTGCTGAACTCATCCAGGTGAGCGGCCGGATTAAGTGGTTCGACGTCGCCAAGGGCTTCGGATTTATCGTGCCTGATAACGGCATGCCCGATGTCCTGTTGCATGTGACCTGCCTGCGGCGCGAGGGATACCAGGCTGCGAATGAGGGCGCCCGCATCGTGGTTGAGGCGGTCCAACGCCCCCGCGGCCTCCAGGCTTTCCGTATTCTCTCGCTCGACGAGTCGACGGCCCTGCATCCTTCTGAGCTCCCACTGCCGCGCACCCATGTTCAGGTGGTGCCGACGAGTGGTTTGGAGCCTGCGGTTGTGAAGTGGTTCAACCGCCTGCGCGGCTTCGGCTTTCTGACGCAAGGTGAGGGCAAGCCGGACATATTCGTCCATATGGAAACCCTCCGCCGCTATGGTATTGCCGAGTTGAAGCCCGGCGAGCGCGTTTTCGTGCGCTTCGGCGATGGTTCGAAGGGCCTCATGGCCGCCGAGGTTCGCCTCGCCGACATGGCCCTGCCGCACTCCCACTGACAGGCCTCTTTCGTGTTCCAGCGCCTCCGCCCGGTCTTCCCGGCTCTCGGCCTTGTGGTTGTTCTGGCCGGGGCAGCCTATGCTCAGGCTCTCGAAGCCTTGTCCATCGTGACACAGGGCGGCCAGCGGCAGAACTTTCAGGTCGAGGTCGCGCGCAACGATGCGGATCGGGCACAGGGGCTGATGTTCCGCCGCTCGATGGCGCCGGATCGGGGCATGTTGTTCGATTTCGGCCGTGTCGAGCCGGTCTCCATGTGGATGCAGAACACCTATCTGCCCCTGGACATGCTGTTCATCCGGCCAGACGGAACCATCGCCCGCATTGCCGCCAATACGGAACCCTTGTCCACCCGCACCATCCCCTCTGGTGAGCCTGTTCTCGCTGTTCTGGAGCTGAATGCCGGCACGTCGGCTAAGCTCGGGATCAGGCCCGGAGATCGGATCGAGCATCCGCTCTTCAAGCGCTAGACAACGTCCAGGGACCGCTGACTCGAGTGATCGGCCAATTCCGACCTCCGCTCATTCATATGCCGAGAGCCCGGTGAGACCGAGGCTGTCATGGTAGCCCAGCACTGGTCATGCCCTCGTGGGAAGCCGCTTCTAGCTAAGGTATTGCTTGTAATAAGTGCATCAAACTTATAGCATTCCAAGCTCTCGCAACGTCAAAGGCGAGTGGGAATGAGATTTTTGGATGCTACTGTAAGTTGTTTTCCGGTCTTTCTCTCAATCGAGCGAACGAAATCTTGCGCCATTGTAGAGAAACAGCATTGCAACAATTGCCGCTGCAATTACAGGCTAAGTGTTTCAAGAGAATATCTCCATTACCGAACCCTTCAGCAGAGACGTCTCGCAGCTTCAGCCAGGCTTCTCGCCGCTTCTGCTGCCTAGGGTAAGTCCATGAGCCGACACAGGCCTGCCACCATGCCACGGGACCCGCAGCGCAACGATCAGGCGGTGCAATCCCAGGCCTCGCAGAGTAGCCAGATCATCGACCAGGTCTGGCATTCCAAAAGGCTCGATGAACTCGAGAATGCGCTAAATGTGCTGGTCGCCCCGCAGAGGATCGTGAACGCTTCGGCAGGCGACCGGGCTGATGGCCTGCTCGCGTATCAGGGCCAAGCCGACCTGGGGGTTTTTCAACTGCGGATCGGACGTGACGTCGATATCAGCGTGGAACTTGAGGAAACTGACAATCGGATAGCGTTTGTAAGGACTGTATCGGGAGCAGGGGAGCTCCTTTTAGAAGGCAAGGCGGTTCCATGCTCGCGAGAACGAGCGGCCATTTTCACAGCTGGCGCGCAGCGGATATCGCGAATTGTGCAAGACATGGAAAGTAGAGTTTTTCTGG
>NZ_JBQWEL010000019.1:0-101954 GCF_052658925.1 Microvirga medicaginis
ACGCCCTCATGAGCAATTTGGCTCAGCGCGGGCTGCTGAAGATGCACTAATCTCGCCGTCGAGAGACGCATGTGCTCGGCCGCCCATGTGTCTCTCGACAGTGAATATCATTCCTTTGCTTCCAAATTAACTCCGTTTGCAAATCGCTAAGAGCTTCTTGGTTATTTCATTGAAGTTTGCCTTGGGAACGCCATCATAAGCACTCACTGAGTATTGCTGGCTCAGAAGAACCAAGTTGCCTGATGCCGGAATGTTGTTGCGTGTCGAGTCATGCTTATTCAGCATGGTTGATATGAATCGTAACTTCGTTCCGTTGAATGTTGGCGAAGCGAGTTCTAAGGCCAGCAAGTATTCTGCGCATTATACCAGAGAGCTTAAAATGGTTGCTTATAGACGTTATCTTATTGCCTCTTCTCTTGCGCGCTTGATTAG
Source organism: Microvirga medicaginis (assembly GCF_052658925.1). Classification (NCBI taxonomy): domain Bacteria; kingdom Pseudomonadati; phylum Pseudomonadota; class Alphaproteobacteria; order Hyphomicrobiales; family Methylobacteriaceae; genus Microvirga; species Microvirga medicaginis. Next base: position 433 of record NZ_JBQWEL010000019.1, read on the forward strand.
AAAAGAGAGAGGCGGCAACCGCGTCACGGAAGGCCATTTCCCTAATCAGGCTGACCGAAGCTCTTTCGTGATCGTGGATGGCGATAAGGGGAGCCTCGTTCTGGTGCATGCAGGCGCCAATGGACCTGTCGAAGAACGCACGGAGGTGCCGCGCGCACATGCGGAGGCTCTGCTCGACGTAACGCCAGGCAAGCTCGATTACCTGCTTACGCACCTGACGGTCGGCACCCGTGACATTCAGATCGCCCGCTTTGTGACGCCTGGCCCCCTCGACATGATTTCTGTGTCGTTTGAGAGCGAGGAAGAGGCCCGGGATTTCCGTCCCCTGTCCTGGTTCGGCCCCGACGTCACGACGGAGGAGGCCTATCAGAACCGTGCGATTGCGCTCAGCGGCCCGCCACAGATCCCGGAGGTTCCGCTCTCGAACGCTGCGCTCAACAGCTTGCTCGACACGCTTGAGAACCGCTACAGCACCGGCCGCTCCTATGTGCCCCAGCAGCCGATGAGAAATCCTGCTGAGGTCGAGCTCGTTCAAAGCGGTGCGGCTTCGGGGACGTCCGAGAGAGCCGCTCCCGCTGTCCAAGGCAAATCGCAAGCGCAGCCGAGTCCGGCGGTATCGACCGATGTCGAAATTGCTGAGGACGAGAATAACGATCTCAATCTCAGCATTGAGGACAATGTTATTCGCGAGCTGGCGCGCTCTCTGCGACCTCAGCGGCGATAAGATTTCCAAAAGCCTGGATTGTCCGATCCAGGCCTTTTCTTTAGCTCGGCAAGACGACGCAGTTGCCGCCGAGCGAGCGAATCTTTTGACAAAGATTCTCGGCGCTGTTGCGTGAGTTGGCGGGAGCACGCACCCGATAGAAGGTTCTCGTGCCGCGATAGCGCAGCCGCGTTCCAATGATCATGGGGCGTAAATCCCCCAGTACGGAAGCGTAGGCCTGGCTGGCGCGCTTGTATGAAGACAGTGCCAAGGCTTTCGAGAAATTGCCGGCCAGCTGAACGCCCCAGGGTGCGAACGGAGCTTCGTTGTCGCTGATGCGCCCCGGTTGCCGCAGGGATGCGACGATCTGGTGACAGCTGTCCGCCTCTGGCTTCGTCTGATCTTGTTCGCTTGTTCTCTCAGCACTCTTCAAATCGCCCACCCAGTCTTCTGGCGCGCGTCCTGTGATGGCGGCGACATAGTTTCTCGTCTCCTCAGGCAGGTCCCCGCGCCCTGCAAGCCACGACGACACCCGAGCCGGACCACCGTTATACGCTGCTGCCGCCAAGCCTAGATTGCCGAACTGATTCGAGAGATCAGCAATCAGTTCTGCGGCTTTAGGAATAGCCTGCTCAGGATCGAACGGATCTGTCAGCCCGCGCTCCTTTGCGGTCCCCGGCATGAATTGCGCCACGCCTTGCGCGCCCGCAGGGCTCACAACGCTCGTGCGGAATGAGCTTTCTCGCCAGATGAGCTTCGTCAGGAAGTCACGTGGGATAGCCTGCCTCCGCGCCGCTCCTTCGATGAGACGGCACAAAGCCTGCTCGACTGTTTCTCCAGATGCTCCTTGAGAAGCTGAAGTCGGAGCGCAAAGCAGGGAGAATCCGCAAAACAATGCCGGCCAGATGCGCATGAGGACCCGAAATGAGCGGACGTTACCAATCGCGAGGGAAGAGTAGGGCTAAAGATAGGCGATCATTCGTCCAGCCAAGAGGACGATGATCCATGCGATCAGCGAGATGAGAGCATAGAGGCGAGCCTCCGGAGGCAGGGATCCTGCGCTTAGGGCGGCGTTGAAACGGGCATGCAAGAGAATGACATTGGCAAGTCCTACGGCGATGAAGACGACCTTGGTGTAAAAAGCCGGATTCACTCCAAGGGCTCGCGCTTCGACGGCCAGAAGAAGAATTCCCGATAGAATTTGTATGGCGAGCCCTGCCGCAGCGAGAGGAATGGCATAACGGCCGACCTGTTGCGCATTCTTTCCATGCTCGGCTAAGACCTTCAGATCGAAGACGGCAATGCCGCCCACGAGGAAGGCCGCTCCGAGGACATGGGATAAATTTGCCAGCGTGTAGAGCCAGGCCGAATGACGTCCGGCATGACCTAGCCAGGACGATTCCAGAGCAGCGAGCAGGTCGAGATACATCGGATTAGCGGAGTTCGAACGTCTTGCCGCCGATAGTGATCCTTTCTGCCCTCATCTCGTTCTCGACACGCGTCGAAGGATATCCTTCGACGGTTACCTGCGTCCCCGGTTTGAGCATGTCTGGTTCCAGTCCGCGGGCGTTCATGCGGAAGGGAGGGGCCAGAACGGCTTCCCAATTCTTGTTGGTATGGGTTACGACAACCATCACATGGGGATTCTGCCAATCCGCTCGCTGGACAGCGCTGGTAATGGAGAACGGCTTGGATGCGTCGTAGCTGCCCCAGCCGTGGTGAGCAAAGGCAATCCCGCCGGTCAGCGATGTGGCGGACAGAGATAGGACGAACAGAGGATGCTTCATGGTGGAAGCCCTGTACCTGATCCAGGCTAGCTTAAGCCTCTCTGCACATAAACGTTCACGCGAAGAGCATCTTCGTCAAGGCGCGTCGCCTGATTTTCGGCTTGGATCAGAGACTTGTGATCAAATGCAACAGGGTTGACCCTCCGGGCATCTCCAAGGATATGCTGATCCCTGACGAATCATCATTCTGTTCCGGTGACGCGATGGCCTCATTCTTCAAAGACCTTTGGACCCGCTTCGCGGGAGGCGGAACCAGCGGCGTCACTGAACCTGCGGCGGAGGCCGTGGAGTACAAGGGCTTTCGCATCAGGCCTGCGCCCTACCCATCGAAAGGGCAGTATCAAACGGCGGGGATCATCGAGAAAGACTCCGAAACGGGCCTGAAGGAGCATCGCTTCGTGCGCGCAGAGACGCATGCGAGCAGAGCTGATGCAGAAGCCTTCGCCATCGTTAAGGGCAAACAGATTGTCGACGAGCAGGGTGACCGCATCTTCGACTGATTACGAAAAGCATTTCAGAATTCGCCCTCTATTCCCTTTCGGGTCACCTGCATCAGGTAATCCCTTTCGCCGCATCCGAACGAGGCTGCGAAACCGACGCTTAAGCCGAGTGTTGGCTCGGAGCCAACCATTGGCCGCATCAGGAAGGGAGCAATCGATGGCAAACAACCCGAAAGAGCCCAAGCCCGGCAAGTCCTCGACGCCGGAAGCCTCGGATCAGGTTCTGACGAACCGGCAAGGTCACCCGATCACCAATAATCAGTCTCAGCGCACGGTGGGGGCGCGTGGTCCAGCAACGCTGGAGAATTATCAGTTCCTCGAAAAGATCACCCATTTCGACCGCGAGAGGATCCCTGAGCGCGTGGTCCATGCCCGCGGCTTCGTCTGCTATGGGGAATTCGAGGCGACGGGCAAGATCGGTAACGAGACAGCTGCAAAATACACCCGTGCCAAGCTGTTCCAGGAGGCCGGCAAGAAGACGCCGCTCGCCATCCGCTTCTCCACCGTGATCGGCGGTCGTGACTCCTCGGAAGTGGCGCGCGATCCGCGTGGCTTTGCCGTGAAGTTTTATACGGAAGACGGCAACTGGGACCTCGTCGGCAACAACTTGGCCGTTTTCTTCATCCGCGATGCCATCAAGTTCCCGGATGTCATTCATTCGCTGAAGCCCGATCCAGTCACGTTCCGCCAGGAGCCGAACCGCATCTTCGACTTCATGAGCCAGACGCCCGAATCCATGCACATGCTGACGCACCTGTTCAGCCCGCGCGGGATTCCGGCAAGCTACCGGCACATGGAAGGCTTCGGCGTGAACACCTATAAGATGGTCAATGCCCAGGGTGATACGGTGCTGGTCAAGTACCACTTCCATCCGCGCTGCGGCCTGGCGAGCCTTACGGCAGAGGAAGCGGCCAAGGTTCAGGGGCAGGATCTCGGCTCCGCCTCGAAGGATCTCTATGAAGCCATCGAGCGGGGTGAGTATCCGCAATGGGACGTGTACGTGCAGATCATGGAAGATCATGACCATCCGGAGCTCGATTGGGATCCGCTCGACGACACCAAGATTTGGCCGGAGAAGGATTTCCCGCTGCGGCATGTTGGCGTGATGACCCTCAACCGGAATGTCCAGGATCATTTCAACGAGAACGAACAGATCGCCATGGGAACCGGCGTGCTCGTCGATGGCCTCGATTTCTCCGACGACAAGATGTTGGTGGGCCGCACCTTCTCCTACTCGGATACCCAGCGCTATCGCGTCGGCACCAACTACCTCCAGTTGCCGGTGAACCAGGCCAAGAGCGCCAAGGTGGCGACTAATCTGAACGGCGGACAAATGTCGTATCGTCGCGATCTGGCGCCGGGACAGAACCCGCATGTGAATTATGAGCCATCCATTCACCAGGGTCTGCACGAGTCAGCCCGTGAGGAGCCGAACAATCCTCCTGAGATCCGTGGGCGCCTGACACGAAGCGTGATCGAGCGGCGCAATGATTATATCCATGCACGCGGCCGCTATTGCACCATGATGGATTGGGAGCGGGACGATCTGGTGCTCAACATGGGCACGTTGCTCGGCCAGTGCGAGCGGGATGTGCAGGAACGGATGATCTGGCACCTGTTCATGGTCCATGACGATTACGGCAGCCGCGTTGGACAGATGATCGGCATCACCGCCGATGATGTCCGGCATCTCCCGCCTCTGCCGAAGCAGGTGCTGACGGACGATGAAAAGCGCCGGCTGCAGAATCTAGGCAAGAATGGCGACAAGATCGACGAGACCGTCTGGGGACAGTGGACCAGTTCTGTAAAGAACTACAAAGCCTCGGCCGAGGAGGTTTTGGGCGGAATGCGCAACGTTCCGACGACTCCGGCAGCGCGTCAGGCGGCCGAGTAGAACGGATGCGTTCAGGCACAGGCGGGTCGGGTTCATCGGCCCGCTTTTTGTTTCAGGGGCTGCTTTCCTTCACGCCGCTTCGGCTTCCTCGGTTTTCGGCATAGACTTTCGTGAACTCCGCGCCGAACAGCAGGATCAGGGAAGAGTAATAGATCCAGAGCAGGATCGTGATGATGGAGGCTGCTGCGCCGTAGCTTGAGGCGATGTTGCTCTTGCCGAGATAATACCCGATCAGGAACTTTCCAAGCGTGAACAGGAGGCCTGTCACCAGCGACCCAGTCCAGACATCGCTCCAGGTGATGTCCACATTCGGCAGCAGCTTGAAGATCATGGCAAACAGCAGAACAGCAATCGCAAAAGCGACAAGGCTGTTGAGGAAGCGCAGGATCGCCGTCGCACCGGAGAAGTTGGGTTCGATGTAAGCACCGACTGCGGACAGTCCGGCGTCGATGATGAGCGAGACGAGCAGAAGGAATCCGATCCCCAGCACAAGGGCGAGGCTGATCATCCGCGTCCGCAGGAAGTTGAGGAGGCCGGAACCTTCCAGGGGCTTGGCTTTCCAGACGATATTCAGATTGTCCTGGAGTTCGACGACGGCGCCGGTGACCAGCAGCAGGAAAGTGGTGAGACCGATTGCCGTGCCGATGATACCCGAACCCACATTGCTGGCGCTGGCGATCATGGCCTCAAGGGCAGACGCTTCGTTCGTGCCGATCAAGCCGCCGAGTTCGGAGACGATGGCACCCTGCGCTGCCTCCCGCCCGAAAGCAAGTCCTGCGACAGCGATGGCCGCAAGCAGCATGGGCGCCAGGGAGAAGACGGTGAAGAAAGCGATCGAGGCACCGAGACTCATGGCGCGATCGTTCCACCATCCTTCGAACGCGGCGCTGAGAAGTCGCCCTGTTTCGGAAAACATGCCTGCGTCGTTCCTCTCCGCCGGTAGGCAGGCGAGGGATCAATGAGTTGCCTTGGCTGTTAACCGGCAGGAACTCTGTCTTGTTCCTTGTTGAAGCCAAGCCGGCCCGGATGTTCAAGCTGGCTTCGCAGCAGGAGGCCATACCGCTCGACAGCAAGGCGCAAGCGGGTCTCTTCCTCATGGCCCGTGAGTGCATTGGCCGCCATCGTGTGAGCGCCAGTCTGAAAGGCGAGATAGCAGGGCACCAGGAAAGAGAGCAGGGCAGGGGAAACGAGATGACCACTCTCTTCCTCAACGATGGTGCAAAGGAGGTCGATGTCCTGCGCTGACAGGCTGAACTCGACAGCGGCTCCGGCAATATCCCATGCGATGTCCTGACAGCCGACAAGGTCATGCGTTGTGCAATGATCGAGGGCATCAGTCTTGATCAGCCGATCCCCGATCAGAAGCCACTCCCAGGGTTGCATGCGGTTATCGGTGAAGACACGACGGACATGTCCGCTGAGACCATTGGCGCTTGGCAAGGTCAGATCAAGGGTGGATGCCGCCTGCTCTCCGAGAGCTTGTCTCGTGTTGTAGCGAGCCATCTCGCGAAGCTCGGCCAGAGATGAGCCCTGATGCGGCTCGGCCGGAAAGTGGCGCGCCCGGAAGCCGAGATAAGCGCCGATCTGCCTCACGAGCTTATCTTCTTCGATAGGCTGCTGATCGAGGGAGAGTGCATCGCCAAGCCAGCATTCCATGAGAAATCCATGACGGTAGCCTATGACTTCCGGGGTGAAGCCTGCTCGATGGAGCTGCTGGGCGATCTTGTATTTACGAGATCCGCTCTCACCAAGGCCGGCGAATTTCACCAGCCATGTTGCGCCTTTGGTTCGTGCCAGGAACTTTCTCCTTTCCTGTTGAATATTTGCGGCGGGCCACGAGTCACGTTCTCGATATCGCAACGTGCGCCATGAACCGCCAGAAATATCCTCAAGCTTATTTTGGAGAGTTCCAATGAGGCTTTCGACCCAGCGCGTGAGAGGACGGCTTCTATCGTTGAGGAGCAGCTCGTCCATGCTGACGAAATGACGCGAGGCACTGCCCCAGCGCTCGCGATGGCTTGCGCTGGCCTGCGGTCCCAGAGACCCGGCATGGCTCGGGAAGAAATGGATGCGCTCGCGAGCGATGCCGGCGGCTTCCAGCCAATCTGCGACTGCACCGAAGGAGCTGCCGGACAGGCCAGGACCTTCATCGACGATGGCAAATGCAGCATTCGGATCCTGGGTCAGCAGCGCTGTCACAGCAGGGTCGACCCTCACCTCGCGATGGAACGGATGACCCATGGGGCGGATGGTGAAAGCGGGAGAGGCGTTAAGGGCGGCGGCGACGATGGCACTCAAGCCAGCGCCGATGCTGCGGATGCCGATGACCTTTGTGTCCGAGCCGAGGCCCGAACGGAGGGCGGCTTCTCCGTAGCTCTCAGGATAAAGCGCATAGAAAGCGTAGCCTTCCGCCCTCTTGGTGCGAATCGTCTGGTCAGGATTGAAGCTCAGAAGCTGGTTCCGGAAGGACACAGGCAAAGGGGCTTGGGAAAAGCCGCTTTGCCAGGATTGCAAGGTGCTCTGCGCCAGAAGCGACAGACATTCCATTCCGCTGATGTGAACGGGGGAGAGGGCGTCGACTCCGCGCATCAGAGTGTCAGAATCGATGAGTCCCTGAACAAGTTCGCTCGCGCTGATAAAGGCCGAGACGAGAGCCGCATGCCGTTCACTTCCCGGCGGCAATGCAGCCATCTCGTCGAGGCGGTTCGCGATCGCCGTCTGCTTCTCGCCAACCGTCTCGACGTATTCCACATCACCATAGACCAACATGGAAAGCCCGTTATGCGGCCGCCTCCTGCCTCAGCGAGGCCATATCGATCACGAAGCGGTATTTAACGTCGCTCTTGAGCATCCGCTCATAGGCTTGGTTGATGCTCTGGATCGGGATCATCTCGATTTCAGCGGTAATGCCGTGCTGAGCGCAGAAATCAAGCATCTCCTGGGTCTCGGCAATGCCACCGATGAGGGAGCCTGCGAGCTGCCGTCGCTTCATGATGAGGTTGAAGACCGTCGTTGCCGGGTGCGGCTCGGCGGGAGCTCCGACCAGCACCATCGCACCGTCACGGGCGAGCAGCACGAGATAGGAATCGAGGTCGTGAGGCGCTGCGACCGTGTCGAGAATGAAGTTGAAGCTGTTGCGGTGGGCTGCCATGGCCTCCTTGTCTTTTGAGATCACGACTTCGTGCGCACCCAGCGCCAGAGCATCTTCCCGTTTGTTTGGGGAAGTGGTGAAGAGCACCACATGTGCGCCCATGGCACGGGCGAGCTTGACGGCCATATGGCCAAGACCACCCAACCCTACGACGCCGACCTTCTGGCCAGGCTGAACCCGCCAGCGGCGGAGCGGGGAATAGGTGGTGATGCCGGCGCAGAGAAGCGGAGCAGCTGCGGCAGGATCGAGGCCCTTCGGAATGCGCAGGACGAAGCTCTCGTCCACCACAATCACATCGGAATAGCCACCATAGGTGTTGGCGCCTGTGCCCTGCTCGGGCCCGTTATAGGTGCCGGTGAAGCCGACTTCGCAGTATTGCTCCAGGCCCTCCCGGCAGCTGCTGCAGGTTCGGCAGGAATCCACCATGCAGCCGACACCGACAAGATCGCCGACCTTGAATTTCTGTACGCCGTCTCCGACCCGTGTGACGCGACCCACGATTTCGTGGCCGGGAAGACTGGGAAAAAGCGTGCCGCCCCATTCCGCGCGGACAGTGTGCAGGTCGGAGTGGCAGACTCCACAATAGAGAATCTCGATCTGAACGTCGCTTTCCCGCGGCTCACGACGTTCGAAGCTGAAAGGAGCGAGCGGGGTCGTGGCGTCCTGGGCGGCATAACCGAAAGCTTTGATCACGGGAGTCTCCGTTGCAGGGAGGTGTGGCAGCGAAGCGGCCATCAGCGCTCCGCTGCAGCAAACGATAGGTTAGGCGGGGCTGGCGTCAATGCGTGTTGTCTCAATCCTGACATATCCCTTCTCAGGTCTATTGCAGGCAGCAATATAACAATATATCATCGAAAAATGTTTCACTGCTTCTGGTTTTCGCTGTCTAACGATCTAACTGACAAAGAGAGCATTTGATGCGCTGTGGAAGGGATACTGCTTGAGTTGCAGTGGCGGCAAAGCGGCACATCAGAATTCGATGTTTGAGAGAAACTTTAACTTGCCGAGCTGGCAGCAATCCGCGAGGCTAGTTGAGAAAGACGGCTCGCTGTCTCGATCCAGATGCTCCGCTGCAGATCCGGGCTTCATGATCGCATCGCGAAGGCCGCAATGGAAAAGGGGAAAGCTGCCATAGGCACGTTCTGACGCATCATCGCACGGCATGGTCTGGGCAACCTTAGCGGTGCAGAATCGTTATCTCTGAGAGGGATCTGATTTCGGTGGCGCCATGCATCATTCCGACGACCTGTTCTCGAGTTTTCTGAAGTCCTACGAAAACCGCCGTGAGGCGGAGATGTCCCTTGCGGAGTACCTGGAAGGGTGCCGCGACAATCCCATGATGTATGCCAGCGCTCCCGAGCGCATCCTGGCGGCGATCGGTGAGCCGCAGCTTGTCGACACCTCCAAGGACGCACGTCTCGGCCGCATCTTCATGAACCGGACGATCCGCGTCTATCCGGCCTTCTCCGAATTCTATGGGATGGAAGAGACGATCGAGATGATCGTGAGCTTCTTCCGGCATGCGGCTCAAGGGCTGGAGGAGCGTAAGCAGATCCTCTATCTCCTCGGCCCCGTCGGTGGCGGCAAATCCTCCCTCGCCGAGCGTCTCAAGGCACTCATGGAGGTGCACCCTATCTATGTGCTGAAAGCTGGTGACGAGATCAGCCCCGTCTTCGAGAGCCCGCTTGGCCTGTTCGATTCTGAGCAGATGGGGGCCGTGTTGGAGGAGCGCTACGGAATCCCGAGGCGGCGCTTGACCAATCTGCTCAGCCCCTGGGCGGTCAAGAGGCTCGACGAATTCCGCGGCGATATCACAAAATTCCGTGTGGTGAAGATCAATCCCTCGCGGCTGCGCCAGATCGCGATTGCCAAGACGGAGCCTGGTGACGAGAACAATCAGGACATTTCGTCCCTCGTCGGCAAGGTGGATATCCGGAAGCTCGAGACGCTCTCGCAGGCCGATCCGGATGCCTACAGCTATTCCGGTGGTCTCAATCGTGCCAACCAAGGCATTCTCGAATTCGTCGAGATGTTCAAGGCGCCGATCAAGATGCTCCATCCTCTCCTGACGGCGACCCAGGAAGGAAATTATGTCGGCACCGAGAATATCGGCTCCATTCCGTTCAGTGGCATCATTCTCGCTCACTCCAACGAGGCCGAGTGGCAGAGCTTCAAGTCGAACAAGAACAACGAGGCCTTCATCGATCGCATTTATGTGATCAAGGTGCCGTACTGCCTGCGGGTGACCGAGGAGCAGAAGATCTATGAGAAGCTGATCCGAGGTTCCGAGCTGGCGAGTGCGCCCTGTGCTCCGGCCACGCTTGAAATGCTGGCCCGGTTCTCGGTTCTGTCGCGGCTGCGCCCGCACGAGAATTCGAACTTCTACTCGAAGATGCGGGTCTATGACGGCGAGAGTCTGCGCGAGGTCGACCCGCGTGCTCGCAGCCTCCAGGAATATCGGGATGCTGCCGGCGTAGATGAAGGCATGGATGGCATTTCCACCCGCTTTGCTTTCAAGGTGTTGTCGGCCACGTTCAACCACGACACCATCGAGGTAGCAGCCGATCCTGTGCACCTCATGTATGTGCTCGAACAATCGCTGCGGCGCGAGCAGCTGCCGCAGGATGTGGAGCGCCGATACCTCGAGTTCATCAAAGGCGAGCTCGCGCCCCGCTATGCCGATTTCATCGGTCACGAGATCCAGAAGGCCTATCTTGAATCCTATCACGATTACGGCCAGAACCTCTTTGACCGTTACGTGGCCTATGCGGATGCCTGGATCGAAGATCAGGATTTCAAGGATCCGGATACCGGCCAGCTCCTCAACCGCGAGCTCCTGAACCAGGAACTCACCAAGATCGAGAAGCCGGCGGGCATCGCGAACCCGAAGGACTTCCGTAACGAAGTCGTGAAATTCTCGCTGCGAGCCCGAGCCGGCAATAACGGACGCAATCCCTCATGGACGAGCTACGAGAAGATCCGCGATGTCATCGAGCGCCGCATGTTCTCCCAGGTCGAGGAGCTGCTGCCCGTCATCAGCTTCGGCTCCAAGAAGGATAGTGAGACCGAGAAGAAACACGGAGAGTTCGTGGAGCGGATGATGGAGCGAGGCTATACCGAGCGGCAGGTGCGGCGCTTGGTGGAATGGTACATGCGTGTGAAGCAGGCGGGCTGACAGAAGACGGAGGCAGAGCAGGCGTTCCAATGTACATCATCGACAGACGCCTCAATCCAGGGGGCAAGAGTCTTGCCAATCGCCAGCGCTTCCTTCGTCGTGCCAAAGCACAGATCCAGCGAGCCGTGCGCCAGACGGCCGGAGACCGTGACATTACCGATCTTGAGAGGGGCGGGGAAGTCTCAATTCCAGCCGATGGTGTGCGCGAGCCCAGCTTCCGTCGATCCGGTGAGGGGGGCGTGAATGACCACATCCTGCCGGGCAACAAGCGTTTCGTCGAAGGTGACACGATCGAGAGGCCTCCGGGCGGCGGTGGAGGAGGATCCTCTGCCGGGACAAGCGGCGAAGGAGAGGATGACTTCCGCTTCGCCTTGAGCCGCGAGGAATTCCTCGACCTCTTCCTGGAAGATTTGGAGCTGCCCGACCTCGCCAAGCGTCGCCTTGCGACAGTAGAGGTGCAGGGGATGCGCCGTGCGGGCTATTCCGTCACCGGGTCGCCGATCAATCTTGCGCTCTTGCGCTCCATGCGCAATGCCATGTCCCGCCGCATTGCCATGCGCCGCCCAAAACCCAGCGAGTTGTTGAAACTCGAAGAGGAAATCGAACTGCTTGAGAAGGAGGGTGAGAGCGAAAAACTCTTGGATCTGCAGCAAAAGCTCGAGAAGTTGCGGCTTCGGACACGGAAGTTTCCATATATCGATCCGTTCGATCTACGGTATCGCCGCTTCGAGCCTGTCTCGCGACCGGTGGCTCAGGCGGTCATGTTCTGTCTCATGGACGTGTCCGGCTCCATGACCGAGCATATGAAGGATCTCGCCAAGCGCTTCTACATGCTGCTCTACATCTTCCTGACCCGGCGCTACAAGCATGTGGAGATCGTCTTCATCCGTCATACTCACGAGGCAAAGGAGGTGGACGAGGATACCTTCTTCCACAGCCCGGAAACAGGTGGCACAGTGGTCTCGTCGGCGCTGCGCGAGATGCAGCGGGTCGTGGCCGAGCGCTACCCGCCGGAGAACTGGAACATCTATGCGGCTCAGGCCTCCGACGGGGATAACTCGCCCAATGACGGGGCAACCAGTGCAGCCCTGCTGCGAGATATCATCCTGCCAGCCTGCCAGTACTACGCCTATCTCGAGGTCGGCAGCGACCACGATCGAATGCAGGCAGGATTCATCAATCACAAGACGGCTCTGTGGCAGACCTATGAGACGCTGCAGGAGGATGGTGCCAATATCGCCATGCGCAAGGTCAACCACCGGCGCGAAATCTATCCCGTCTTCCGTGAGCTGTTCCGGCGTCGCGATGCTGAGGCAAGGGTGCCATGAGCATGATCGACAAAGACACCCTGCTGTTTCATGGCGCGGATTGGGACTTTAGCGCTATCCAGCGTGTCTACGATGCCATCGAGCAGATTGCCGTCGGCGAGATGGGGCTCGATGTCTATCCCAACCAGATAGAGGTGATCACGGCCGAGCAGATGCTCGACGCCTATGCCTCCATCGGCATGCCGCTGTTCTATAAGCATTGGTCCTTCGGCAAACGCTTTGCCACGCATGAGGCTGGCTACAGGCAGGGGCTCATGGGTCTCGCCTATGAGATCGTGATCAACTCGAACCCGTGCATCTCCTACATCATGGAGGAGAACACGGCGACGATGCAGACGCTGGTGATCGCCCATGCTGCCTTCGGCCATAACCACTTCTTCAAGAACAATTATCTCTTCAAGGAATGGACGGATGCGGACGGCATCCTCGATTACCTGGAATTCGCCAAGAGCTACATTGCCCGCTGTGAGGAGCGCTATGGTCAGAGCGCGGTCGAGAAGGTGCTTGATGCGGCCCACGCGCTCATGTCTCACGGCGTTCACCGTTATCCCCGCAAGAAGCGGCCGGATCTGCGCTCCGAGGAACGGCGCGAACGGGAGCGCCAGATCCATCAAGAACAGACCTTCAATGATCTATGGCGCACCGTCCCTTCAAAGGGAGGCGTCACCAAACCTGCTTTAAGCGACGACCGCAGGCGCGCTCTTCTGGAGCTGCCGCAGGAGAACATCCTGTACTTTCTGGAGAAATCCGCGCCGCGCCTCCAGCCGTGGCAGCGCGAGATCCTGCGCATCGTTCGCCAGATCGCGCAATATTTCTATCCGCAGCGCCAAACCAAGGTGATGAACGAGGGGTGCGCTACTTATTGCCACTATCGTATCATGACCCGGCTGCACGAGACGCGGCAGATTAGTGACGGCGCTTTCCTCGAATTTCTGCAGTCGCATACCAATGTCACGCGGCAGCCGGAATATGACGATCCGCATTATGGAGGCATCAATCCTTATGCCCTCGGCTTCGGGATGATGCAGGATATCGAGCGGATCTGCACACAGCCGACAGCCGAGGATCGGCTGTGGTTTCCGGATATCGCAGGATGCGACGACACGATGGGCGTCCTGCGGAACGTGTGGGCGAATTATCGGGACGAGAGCTTCATCTCGCAGTTCTTGAGCCCGCACCTGATGCGGCAATGGCGTATGTTCCATCTGGTGGATGATCCTGACCGGCCGGAGCTGGTGATCGAAGCGATCCATGACGAGCGCGGTTACCGACGTCTGCGCCGCTCACTCTCGCGCCAATACGATGTGGGTTGGAGCGACCCCGATATCCAAGTGATCGACGTGGATCTCACGGGAGACCGCCGCCTCATTCTCCATCACAATGTCCTCAACCGCACTCTGCTGCACAAGGACGATACGCAACGCGTCCTGCAGATGATCGCGAACCTTTGGGGGTATGACGTCGTACTCAAGGAGGTGGAGGCCACGACGGGCGCCGTCTTCCAAGAGCATGTGGCCCATCCTCATGAGACGCTTTTTTGATCGGTATTGACGCAAAAAAGCCTATGACTCGTTTCATCATCACTCTCCCAGGGCTTGGCCTTGGCTTCAGGGCCGGCTCCCATTGCGGAGAACACCGATGGAACATAAGCCTGTAGAGACACTGCGTGGCGTTGCTGAGGTACATGAGTTCAAGCAAGGTTTCCTGTCCCGGCGAGAGCGGCTTGAGCGTTGGGCCGAATTGTTGGAACGTCAGCCGAAACGGCGACTTCGCTCCTTGGGTGAGATCGAGTTCACGCCCGAAGAGAAACGACCTGAGCTGAGGTCAGACGAATCCCCTATCACAGTCGCATACGAGGATCCGATCCTGCGTGCAGATGGGCTTAAGGGCGACAGGCTGGGCGATGCCATGGAGTATTTCGACCTCTCAGAACGCTCGGCTCATCGGCTCCTCTGCTCCTGCATGAATGGCTGGAGCATGGAAGCAGGCGTGACCGCAAGGAAAGTTCGCCGCATTGCCAACCCCGATCATCGTCTGATGGTCGTCACCTCCATCAGCCTTATGGTCGCGGTTCCTGCGGTGCTCTACCTGTTGAGCTAACCATCCAAGACCGCATCGAACCCTTGCTCTTTAGTGGGACGCGAGGGCTCGATGCCTGCCGTTTCACGGAAAAATTTACGTGCAGGAAGAGAACCGAAAAATCGGTCTGCCGTGGTACAGCCGCCAGGATTATCCTGATATTCGCGAGATGATGGCAGACCGCCACAACCTTGCTCCGACTTACGAGCAGTGGCTCGTTGCAGCCGAGAACAACGAAAGTGTCGGACGGCAGGCTGGCCTGGAAATCGTCCGCATCCTGATCGAGCCGTCATCCTTTGCGCGGTGGTGTGCTGTGCAGGGCTTGGTGCCTGATAGCGAGGCACGCATGCGCTATGTCGCCGAAAAGCAGAGGCAGGAAAACTCCGACGCCTGAGTTCATGTCGCCCCTTCGAAACCCGCACTGAAACAGCCAAGCCTTGAAGTCTCTCACCCTGTCTCTACTTGCTCGGACATAGAGGTGGAGATGAAGACTTGTTGAACGATAAGCCATTGAGCAACGACGCATTTGCCGCTTCCGCCGAAGGCGGCGAGAGCGTTGCGGGCGGGTCCCGCAACGCTGAGCGGACCATGCGGGCGGCCATTCTCACCGGCCCCGGACAAATGGAGATCAAAGAGGTGGCGCTGCCTGACCCCGGTCCAGGACAGGTGCGCCTTCGTCTCGAGGGATGTGGCGTCTGCGCTTCGAATCTCACACCTTGGGCCGGGCCGGACTGGATGCAGTTTCCCACCGAGCCAGGTGCGCTTGGGCACGAGGCCTGGGGTATCGTCGATGCGATCGGAGAGGGTGTCGAAGAGGTATCTGTCGGCGATAGGGTCGCGGCTCTCACCTACAAATCCTATGCGGAATACGACATTGCCGATGTCGATTCGGTCGCGCGTCTGCCGGACGCTCTCTCCGGCCAGCCCTTCCCGGGCGAACCTCTCGGCTGCGCCATGAACATTCTCCGCCGTAGCGAGATCGAGGCCGGGCAGACAATCGCGATCATCGGTATCGGCTTTCTCGGCGCAATCCTTACCAAGCTCGCCAAAGATGCCGGGGCGCGGGTGATCGCCATTTCGCGCCGTCCTTTCTCGCTCGATCTTGCGCGCCGGATGGGGGCAGACGACGTGATCCCGATGGAGGATCACGACGCTATTATCGAGAGGGTGAAGCAGCTCACCGATGGTGCATTCTGTGATCGCGTGATCGAAGCGGTGGGCAAGCAATGGCCGCTCGATCTTGCCGCCGAGCTGACGCGGGAGCGCGGCAGGCTGATTGTGGCCGGCTATCATCAGGATGGTCCGCGTCAGGTCAATATGTGGCTGTGGAACTGGCGCGGGCTCGACGTGATCAATGCTCACGAACGAGATCCTAAGATCTATATGCAGGGCTTACGCGAGGCAATTGACGCCATCGCGTCGGGACGTCTCGATCCGAGCTTGCTCTATACGCACACCTATCCGCTGGATCGCCTGGATGAGGCGCTCAACGCAACCCGCGATCGGCCGGATGGTTTCCTCAAAGCACTGGTGACCTTCCGATGACGCAGCAGGCCCTCTTCAATTCATCTTCAGAGACGGCCTTGGCTCGTCCGCGCCTTGGCTTTCTCGGCGTCGGCTGGATCGGCAGGCATCGGATGCAGGCCATCCTGGGTACGGGATCTGTCGATGTCGCCGCCATTGCCGACCCTTCGGCTGATATGGCAGCAGAGGCAGGAAAGCTGGCGCCGGAAGCGAAACTCGTCTCATCGCTCGATGACATCATCGACCTTGGTGTTGATGGCCTGGTCATCGCCACACCCAGCGCTATGCATGCCGAGCAATCGATCCAGGCTCTGGCATGTGGTGTTGCCGTGTTCTGTCAGAAGCCGCTGGGGCGCAACGCAGGGGAGGCTCAGGCGGTGGTCGACGCCGCACGCAAGGCCGACCGCCTGCTCTGCGTCGATCTCTCCTACCGATTCACCGATGGCATGCGCCGCATCCGCGAGATCATCAATTCCGGTGAACTGGGCCATATTTATGCGGTCGACCTCGTCTTCCACAACGCCTATGGCCCGGACAAGTCATGGTTTTATGATCCTGCACTCTCCGGTGGCGGCTGCGTCATGGATCTCGGAGTTCACCTGGTCGATCTTGCCCTGTGGGCGTTGAACAATCCAGGCGTGGGCTCTGTCTCTGGAAAGCTCTTTTCGGGCGGTGCGCCGCTCAAGGACACCAGATCCCAAGTCGAGGACTACGCGGTCGCAACTGTAGAGCTGGAGACCGGTGCCGTGGTTCAGCTTGCATGCTCCTGGAAGCTGCAGGCCGGGTGTGATGCCATCATCTCCGCAACGTTCTACGGAACGCAAGGCGGTGTCTCGATGCGCAACGCGAATGGCTCGTTCTATGACTTCACGACGGAGCGCTATTGGGGCACGTCGCGCGAGACGCTCACGATGCCGCCGGATGAGTGGGGTGGACGTGCTGCCGCTGATTGGGCATCCCGATTAGCGGCCGGCGAGCGTTTCGATCCTGCTGTAGAGGAGCTTGTTACCGTGGCCCATGTGCTGGACCGCATCTATGGCCGGTAGATGCTTTAATGAAAGCTAAATAAGTCAGGCGGCTGAGACTTCAGCCGCCTTTCTCTTTGGCTCGCATTTCCGTTGTGGGTGCCGTGAAGAGAGAAATCAGAGCGTCTCAAGAATCTTTCGCGCGGGCGTTTCCGTATGAGGCGCATATCGCCGGATCATGCTGGCGCAAAATTCCGCGAATTCCTCTTTGACCTGCGGCGGACTGGTGTGATGCGGGGCGATCCCGCGATGCTCCGGCGTGAAGCAGAAAGTGACCGTCACGTCGAAATCCGCAAGCGCTTCCATCTGGCGGTCGAACCAATCGAGAGCGTTGGGGCGGAAGCTGTCGGCCCAGGAAAGACCCGTGCGCAGATACTTCACGCCAAGACGCTTCATCCAAGCGACGGCATCATCGAGGCGGTGATCCTCGAAGTGGAACCACTGGCAAAGACCCATCTGCGATGCCACTTTCGCGTATTCCTCAAGCGCTGGCTTCGGTGTGCCGTCTTCACGCAGAAGGCCCATGTAGAAGTGCCGGTAATAGGACGAACCTTCAGCCTCGCGATGGCGCGTCGTCGCTTCCCAAGCGCGGGGGAGATCGAAAAGGCTGTACCAGTGAATCTTGGGCACCTGACCGATGAGCAATTCCGCCGTCCGGTTCAAGCCCCAGACTTGCACCTCCTCGGCGCCAAAGGTGGAGATGCCGACCTCCGTCACCCAGATGGGCTTGTCGGTGACAGCGCGAATTTCACCAATCTTCGCGGGCCATTCATGGATCTGCCAGAGGTTCCAGTCGAGCGGAAAGCCATGAACCGCCACCACGTCGATGTGATCGAGAGCACCGCGCTCCTTCAGGTTGTTGATGAAGCCTGGATCGATGGGAGAGATGCCGCCGAGCACGCGCGGCAGGTTAGGGTTCGCCTCCTTGATCGCTTGGCTTGCGGCGATCGCCATCTCGGAAAAGAGCCGCCAATCTGGATCGATTTCCGGGTCCCAATGGGACTTGTTGTTCGGCTCATTCCAGATCATTGCTGCCTCAATCATGCGGTTCTCCTTTGAGCCGGGTAGACTGCTCCCGCTCCAGGCGGTGCATCGACGCGACGGCAAATATAAACTTCGGATTCCGGATGCTCGACGATTTTGAACCCGGCGCTGCGGAGCATGGCTTCGACACAAGCCGCATTGGGCGCCCACCAGTTCGTGGGATCGTCGGCATAGCGATGCTCGATGAAATGCATCTTCGGATAGCGTGGATCATCGAAGTGATCGGTCTGCCAGAAGGTGTAATTTTCCTCCACGGTCATCGTCTCGCTCGAGCCACGTTGCATCGACTGAAACACCAGCATGTCCTTGGCCACGTGCTCATGAATCAGATCAAGCGCGAGGAGGGGGTGGCGCAGGTGATAGAGGACGCCCATGAAAATCACGACGTCGAACGTCTCAGCCAACTGGCCAAGGTCGTAGACCGAGAGCTTGCGGAATTCGATATCGTGTCCTGTGACCTCGGCTGCGAAGCGCGCCTGGGCAAGATAGGTGTCGTCGAAGTCTATGCCGAGAACGCGTGCGGCACCGCGCTTCTTCATCTCAATCGAATAGAAACCGCCGTTGCAGCCAATGTCGAGGACACTCTTTCCCGCCAGGTCCTGTGGGATCGCGTCGGAAAAGTTCTTCCACTTGATGGCAGGATAATTGCCGAGGAAGTGGTTGGGGGCTGTCCATATGCCCTCTCTGATTTCCATGTTGTGAAACCAGGGTCCGAGCGCTTCGGCTTTCTTGCGGATCTCGTCGGGAGATAAGGGGTCCATGGCATTCATCGCAAAAATTACTCCCTGCTCAAATCATGAAGACCGCGGGGCATGCGCCCTGCTGGCCAGCCAAGGGCGACGCGTGCGCCGGTGATGGTGTCGTGCTGGGCGGCCTCGCTCAAAAGGCCAATGGCGGAGCGATAGCCGTGCAAGGTTCCCACATCGACATAGGATTCTCCCGCCTTGACGCCAAGAGCCTTCCCACCTTGTGCCAGATAAGCGTTGACGAGCGTACCGAAATATTCATCCCGGCAATCGCGGGAAAGCCAGAGCTGACGCAGCACTTCAAGAAGGTGTCCAGGCATTTTGAAAGCACCCCAGATCCATTGGGATGAAGCATCCTCCCGCTTCACCTGGATTTCCTGAACCTGCATGGCCTCGTCCAGAACGACGGCGTCGAAGACCTGCGGATTATCGACAGGAAAGAGGAGGAATGAGAGCTGGTCCTCGGGCAGCTCCGTCAGGGCTTTTTCAGGGAACCAGACGGTATCGGGCAACCCGACGATCACTCTCTCATTCGGCGGAATGAGCGGCGTTGCCTGGAATATCGCATCGCATAAGCCGCTTGCTTGGGGTTGAACGACATAGGCGATGGAGGCGCTACCATAACTCGCGCCGTAATATTCCATGATGTCGGATTTGCCGGGAGAGATGACGAAGCAGATCTTGTCCGCTCCGCCATAGATCATGCGCTCCACGAGATATTCGCTGACGGCGCAGGGGCGCTCCACGCCGTTGTCGAGCCGACTTCCGACAGGGAGAAGTTCCTTGGAAAAGGCCAAAGGCTGAATGCGGCTGCCGAGTCCGGCTGCGGGTATGATACCCCACATCTTAGGCCTCCATCATAGCGGTGGGTCTCCCGGTCGGTGGCGAGAGAGAATTGGTGCTCGCCAGCAGAGTCTCAAGCTCGCGAGCACGATGTTCGGACGTGTGCTCCGCCAGCGTGCGTTCGCGGCTCGCGCGTGCGATGCGCTGCAGCTCGGCATCGGATAGATCGAGGGCGGCGACTGCATCCTCGGTCGTGCGTGCAATGAGGACCTCGCTGCCAGGTTCGAAGAAGCTGTCGAGACCCTCCCAATCGTCGGAGAGGATAGGAACGCCACAGGCCGAGGCCTCGAAGAGGCGTCCCGAAGGGCACCATCCCATCTCAGCCATGGCCTGGCGCGTGATATTGAGGGTCAATCGTGATGACGAGAAGAAGGCTGGATGTTCCGATGGTGGCAAGTGACGCACGAAGTGAATGTTCGGTTGCCACGGGAAGTCATCCGGATACTGCGCGCCGCCGATCAGAAAGCGCCTTTGCGGGCGAATGCCCGCCGGATTGATGAAGAGCCGTTGCAGAGCTGTCTGCCGGTCAGCGGCATAGGTGCCGAGATAGGAGAGATCGGAGACATAGTGAGAGATCGGGGAGATGGGGTGATGGACATCCGGGTCGACGTGCCCATACAAAGGCGCAACGCGCTGCGCCCCAAGCTCGGATTGCAGCTTCTCCAGGGCACCACCACCTGTGTAGCTGAGGACTAAATCGAACTCGCCCAGACCCCGCGAGCCGATATAGGTAAGCGGCTCCTTGGCTTGCAGCTTTGAGAAGGTGACGGGCGTATCGAGATCGTAGAAGGTTCGCACCACACGCGGCGCATCGAGGACGAGATCCGTAGCCTCGATCCCATCCGGACAGTAAGAGGTCACCATCGCCGCGTCGGCATCGGCCAGTTCGGTCTTCGCACGGTCTCTGATCGTGCCCCAGCTGTCATAGAGAACGAGTTCGCCACTCGGGATCGCGAAAAGGTCGCGGTTGGAGGCGTAATAGGATACGTTCTTCTCGAAGAAGACAACTTGGTGCCCCTGACGCGCGAGCGACCGGCACAGGCCCCGCCAAAGAGTGGCATGTCCGTTGCCCCAGGAGGAGGAGATGGTGAGCCCGAACACGACCAGCTTCATGCGGCGATCACCTCGTTCATGCGAAGAACTTTTGAGCCCCAGTCGCCGACGGCGAGCGTGCTGATGGAAGCGGGTGAAATTTCGAAGCGGGAATAGGCGTCGATCGGCATGCCGAGATGGTAGAGAAGAGCCGCCTTGATCACGTCGCTATGGCTGACAAGAATGACGGAGCGCTTAGCATAAAGATTTCGCCATTGCTCCATGGCATGGACGACACGTGCCTGCGCCTCCAGCATCGTCTCCCCCTCGGGTGGGCGACTGGTGCTGCGACTGCTGTTCCAGGCATGCCAGCGCGGATCGTCGGAGAGATCGTCGAAACTTCTGCCCGACCAAGCACCGAAGTCGATCTCAGCGATGCTTTCAGATCGTTCGAGGGGCCTGCCTAGACAGGCCGCTATGGGTTCTGCCGTCTCGACGGCTCTTTCGAGCGGGCTCGTGCAGATGCACGCCACGTTCTCATTCGCAAAGCGCTCCGCAAGACTGCGTGCCTGCGCCTTGCCCAGGTCGCCGAGCGTCACGTTTGGCATCCGGCCGCACAGCACCGTTCCCACTCTGTCATGGGCTGCATGGCGAACGAGGAAAAAAGTGGTGGTCACGCCAGGCGTCTCCTCAGGCTTCCTCGTCAACACCTTCGATGAAACGAATAGTTCTCTCGCGTGCCTCATTGTCCGTGAACTGCTGCGGAGGGGACTTCATGAAGTAGCTTGACGGTCCGGTGAGCGCTCCGCCGATCTTGCGGTCCATGGCAAGCTTGGCGCAACGCACGGCATCGATGACGATGCCGGCTGAATTGGGCGAGTCCCAGACTTCGAGCTTCAGCTCCACATTCAGCGGAACGCCGCCGAAGGATGTGCCCTCCATGCGGATATAGGCCCACTTGCGGTCCGTGAGCCACGGCACGTGATCGCTGGGACCGACATGCACATCTTCTGGAGGAAGAGGAATATCGAGCTGGCTCGTCACGGCTTGCGTCTTGGAGATCTTCTTCGATTCCAGACGCTCACGCTCGAGCATGTTCTGGAAGTCCGTATTGCCACCGAAATTGAGCTGATAGGTCCGGTCGAGACGCACACCGCGCTCCCGGAACAGGTTGGCGAGGACGCGGTGCACGATCGTGGCTCCAACCTGGCTCTTGATGTCGTCACCCACGATTGGAAGGCCGCGATCCTCGAAGCGCTTTCGCCATTCAGGGTCCGATGCGATGAAGACAGGAATGCAGTTCACGAATGCGCATCCTGCCTCCAGAGCGCGCTCGGCATACCACTCGGTTGCCTTCTGTGATCCGACCGGAAGGTAAGAGACGAGCACATCCGTTTTGGACTGGCGCAGAACTTCAGTGACGTCCGCTTCGTCTTCCGGTGATTCCTCGATCTCGTCGCGCAGATACTTGCCAAGGCCGTCAAGGGTTTTGCCGCGATTGACAATGATGCCGCTTTTAGGGACTGCGGCGAAGCGTTGTGTGTTGTTGGGTTCGGCAAAGATTGCCTCGGAGACATCACGCTTCACCTTCAAGGTATTCACGTCGAAGGCTGCGGAGATCTCCACATCGCTGATATGATAACCGCCAAGCTCAACATTCATCAGGCCAGGAATGGGTTCGTTGCTCTTGGCATCCCGATAATAGGAAAGACCCTGCACGAAGGATGAGGCGCAATTGCCGACGCCGACAATCCCGACGCGGACCTTTCGTGAACTCATGACGGATCTCCTTGATAAGGCCTTCGCTGGCTCCATTTCCCGGTCATATTCCGGCACAGGCGGCACGCAGCAGGCTCGGTCGCTTCCCCGAAGCTTGGCCGTCAACGCAGCAAAAGTGTTTGTTGTTCCCTGAACGATTCTCGGTTCGAGGCTCTTGTCTTCAGGAATACGTGTCCAAGCTAGGGATAGGTCTGAACGGCCAAGGTCCGGGTTTAAGGAACAAAGATGATGATGGAGCGTTTGCTCCGTGAAATGCCAAGCTATGAGAGGGATGATTAGGGCGGCCGCCACGCGCCGTGCTTTGCCCTGAAGCCCTGCGTCCGCCTGGAAAATGCGCATGTCCCGCGTCGCTTCTCCAGCCGGAGGGGCAGGATTCTCCGTCTCAAGTTCTGGCACCGTGCTCTCAACCGATCCGGAGACCTCTCGTGACGGATACGATCCTCATTACTGGCGGCGCTGGCTTCATTGGCCGTTATATTGCGCGAGCCTGCTTGGAGCGTGGACATCGTGTTCGCGTGCTCGATAGCCTCATTGAGCAGGTTCACGGCGATAAGACCCAGGTCGACAGCCTCGATCCGGAAGTGGAGGTCATCGTCGGCGATGTGCGTGACGAGACCGCGATCCTGAAGGCGCTCAAGGGAGCCACGAAGGTGGTTCACCTCGCGGCCGAAGTCGGGGTTGGCCAGAGCATGTACGCGGTCGACCGCTACGTCTCTGTCAATGATTACGGCACGGCGGTGCTTTTCCAGCAGCTTATCGACAACCCTGTAAAGCGTGTTGTCGTCGCCTCATCCATGAGTGTCTATGGGGAGGGCCTTTACCGTGATGCCGATGGGAACATCATGGAAGATGCGGTGCGTGTCCCTCGCACCAGCGAGAGCGATCCTTGGGACCCGTTGGATGCGCAGAGGCGTCCGCTCGTGCCGGTGCCGACGCCTGAGTGGAAAAAGCCGGCGCTCGCATCCGTCTATGCACTCTCGAAATATGTGCAGGAGCGCCTGACGCTCACCCTCTGTCCCGCCTATGGCATGGAAGGTGTGGCGCTCCGATTGTGGAATGCCTATGGTCCGGGCCAAGCCCTCTCCAACCCCTATACCGGTGTCCTCGCCATCTTCGCATCGCGACTTCATAACGGGCAGCCGCCGATGATCTTCGAAGATGGCCAGCAACGCCGTGACTTTGTGCATGTGGAAGACGTGGCGCAGGCTTTCGTGTTGGCACTGGAGCATGAAAAGGCTCCGGGTGGTGTCTTCAACGTAGGAAGCGGTGTGGACCGCACGGTTTCGCAAGTGGCCGAACTTCTGGCTAAAGCGATGAACAAGCCGATTGCTCCTGAGATTGCCGGCAAGGCGCGCATTGGCGACATCCGGCACTGTATCGCGGACATCACGAAAATCAGACAGGAGCTAGGCTACAAGCCGAAGAAGGATTTTTCGGAAGGGCTGGCCGAGCTCGCCGAATGGGTTGCTCATCAGGAGGCCAAGGATCTTGTTCAGGAGGCCCGCAAGGAGCTCGAAGCACGAGGTCTTGTCGCATGAAAGACGCGGATTCAAAGACTGGCGCACCGGCTATTCTTCGCCGCCGCCCCGTTTTGGTGACAGGCGGCGCGGGATTTATCGGTTCGAATCTGGCTGATCGCTTTGCTAGTGAGGGCCATGACGTTCTCGTCTATGACGCCCTGGCGCGCCCTGGAGTTGATCGAAACCTGGATTGGCTGAAGAAGCGGCATCCGGCGAAGATATCCGCCGTCATCGGCGATATTCGCGATGAGACGGCTGTGGCTGATGCGACATCCGAAGCGCAGGCCGTGTTTCACATGGCCGCGCAAGTGGCAGTCACGACGAGCCTTGCCGATCCTCGCGAAGACTTTGAGATCAAC
Organism: Microvirga medicaginis; assembly: GCF_052658925.1. Lineage (NCBI taxonomy): Bacteria > Pseudomonadati > Pseudomonadota > Alphaproteobacteria > Hyphomicrobiales > Methylobacteriaceae > Microvirga > Microvirga medicaginis. The sequence goes on from NZ_JBQWEL010000019.1 coordinate 24,922, forward strand.
ATTCGCGGCACGCTGAACCTGCTCGATGCACTGCGCAGGCGCAACGAGATGGTGCCTCTCGTCTTTGCGTCCACCAACAAGGTCTATGGCGACCTTGCCGATGTGGAACTCGACATGACGAACGATTCTTACGTGCCGCGTGACCCTGCCATTCGCGACGCCGGAATCGGTGAGGCGCGTCCTCTCGACTTCCACACGCCTTATGGTTGCTCCAAGGGCGCGGCCGATCAATACGTGCTGGATTATGCACGCTCCTACGGCATTCCGACCTGCGTTCTGCGCATGAGCTGCATCTATGGCCAGCGCCAGATGGGAACGGAAGATCAGGGGTGGGTGGCCCATTTCCTGATTCGTGCCCTCGAGGGGCAGCCGATCACCATTTACGGTGATGGTTGTCAGGTTCGCGATATTCTTAACATATCCGATGCAGTCGACGCCTATGTGGCGGCCTGGAAGAACATCGATGTTGTTCGAGGACGCGCCTTCAATCTCGGTGGCGGGCCGTCGAATGCGATCAGCCTGCGGCAGCTTCTCGTCCATATCGAGGATGTCATCGGCCGCTCCGTAGAGACGCACTACTCCGATTGGCGCGCGGGCGATCAGCGCTATTACGTATCCGACACGCGTCAGATCGCGCGTGAGCTTGGATTGAATCCGCCGACACCGTGGCGCAAGGGCGTGACGGTCCTGGCGCAATGGCTGCAGGAGGAGAGGGGACTTGCTAGCGCAATTCGCCCAAGCCCTCGCCTTCAGGAGGCTGTTATTCTGTCATGAGATGCGCATCGAGCATCTTACTGATCGATCTAAATCAGGTCTGCTCGTTCTAAAGGAGATGAGAGAGACATGTCTGTATCGACACGGGGCGCATCCTCTCTTCGCGTGCTCATGACGGCGGACGCGGTCGGTGGCGTCTGGCAGTATGCGCTGGACGTTGCTGAGGGCTTACGCGCGTACGGTGTCGAAACAACTCTCGCCGTGTTTGGTCCTGCGCCTTCTAATGATCAAATCAAGCGGGCCAAGGCTGCAGCTATTGATCTGATCACGACAGACCTCCCTCTCGACTGGACGGCTGAGAGGCCACGAGAGGTGGAGGAGGCTGGACGGGCTATTGCGCGTATCTCCGCACAGATCAAGCCGGACATTGTCCACCTCAATAGTCCGGCACTTGCCGCGAGCGGCCAGCATGACTGCCCGATCGTTGCCGTCTGCCATTCCTGTGTCGCCACCTGGTGGGAGGCCGTGCGTGGTGGTTCTCTGCCGGAAGAGTTCGTATGGCGGGCGAACTTGATGCATCAGGGATATCATGTTGCCGACAAGCTGCTGGCGCCAACGGCAGCTTTCGCAAATGCTACTGCTCGTACCTATAACCTTGCCGCGGCACCTGCAGTCGTGCGGAATGGGCGTAGAGTCATGCCGGCGGGAGAGCCTGTCTCACGCGACATTTTTGCATTCACGGCCGGTCGCCTATGGGATGACGGCAAGAATTTTGTGACAATTGACCGCTCCGCAGAACGCCTTTCATTTCCGGTTCTTGCCGCAGGTCCTCTCAAGGGGCCAAACGGAACGCAGGTTGAAGCTCGTCACGCCATCTCGCTTGGCCGATTGAGCGATGACGACATTGCCCGATATCTGAGCGCGCAGCCAATCTTCGTTTCGGTTGCCAAGTATGAACCTTTTGGCCTCGCTGCGCTCGAGGCTGCACAGGCCGGCTGTGCCCTCATCCTTTCCGATATCCCGACCTTCCGAGAGTTATGGGATGGTGAGGCTGTCTTCGTGGCTCCTGACGACGATCAGGCACTGGCGCAAGCCATCGAACACCTTGCAGCTGACGAGGCGACCCGCCGCCAAATGGGAGAAGCCGCCAAGAAGCGGGCGGCTGCCTATAGCGTTGAAGCCATGAGCGCGGGTGTCCTGGAAACTTACCGGTCGCTGCTACCCTCTCGATTCGAACTCATCTCCCTGAAGGGGGCTGCTGCATGAAGTTCGCCTATTTTACGCATTCTCTCGCATCCTGCTGGAATCACGGCAACGCCCACTTCCTGAGAGGGGTTCTGCGTGATCTCATCCACCGTGGACATGAGGTCGTAGCCTACGAGCCTCAGGGTGGCTGGAGTCTTGAAAATCTCCTAAAAGATCACGGCGAAGCCGGTCTGGACGCCTATCGCAAGCTTTATCCGGAATTGTCCTCGATAGCGTTCGGTGCAGATGCTGATCTCGAAGAGATGGTGTCTGATGCCCATGTGGTGATCGTGCACGAATGGAACGATCCGTGGCTCGTCGCGGCTATCGGCAGGTTGCGACGTCAGGGTGCCCGTTTCACGCTTCTCTTTCACGATACGCATCACCGCGCCGTCAGCGATCCGAATGCAATCCGACAATTCGATCTCAGCGGCTATGATGGCGTGCTCGCTTTTGGAGAAACGCTTGCAGAGGTTTATCGGCGATGGGGATGGGAAGACCATGTTCACGTCTGGCATGAGGCCGCTGATACCCGCCTCTTTCATCCTCCCGCCACTGAGACAGAGCGCGAGGGGCTGGTCTGGATCGGGAATTGGGGCGATGACGAGCGCAGTGCCGAGCTGGAAACTTTCCTGTTTCGCCCCGCTCAATCCCTTGGCCTGCCGCTTGAGATTTACGGCGTGCGCTATCCCGAGCACGCCCTTGAAACTCTTTCCCGTTACGGCGTGACCTATCGCGGCTGGCTGCCGAATGCCAGAGCGCCTGAGGTATTCGCCAAGCACCTCGCTACCGTGCATGTGCCACGTCGCTTCTATGTTGATATGCTTCCCGGCATTCCCACGATCCGTGTTTTCGAGGCGCTGGCCTGCGGTATTCCTCTCGTCTCCGCGCCCTGGATCGACTCGGAGGGGCTCTTCAATCCCGGTACTGATTTTCTCGTGGCTCGTGATGAGAGCGAGATGATGCGTCATCTCGCTGCCATTCGCCACGATGCGGATTTGCGGCATTCGCTCATAGCCCATGGGCTGGCTGCCATTCGTAGCCGTCATTCCTGTACGCATCGCGCAGAACAGCTTCTCACCATTCTCGAAACCTACGGCACGACAGCGCCGATGGAGATGTCCGCATGAAGATCGCCTTTTACGGCTCCAGCCTTCTCTCCTCCTATTGGAACGGTGCGGCGACCTATTACCGAGGCATGTTGTGCGAGCTCGCCCGGCGTGGCTACAGCATCACCTTCTATGAGCCTGATGCCTTCGATCGCCAGAAGCATCGCGACATCGAGCCGCCGGAATGGGCGGAGGTGAAGGTCTATCCTGCGACCGAAGAGGCCATGCGCGCTGTCGTGGCAGAGGCAGCGAAAGCCGACGTGGTGGTGAAGGCCTCCGGCGTCGGTGTCTTCGACAATGAATTGCTCGAAGGGGTCGTCGCAGCCTCCAGACCTGATGCCATCCGAATCTTCTGGGATGTGGATGCGCCAGCAACGCTCGCGGAACTGCGCGAAGGCCCAGATCACCTCTTGCGACGCACGCTGCCCGCTCTCGACTTCGTGCTGACCTATGGCGGTGGTCCGCCGGTCATCGAGGCTTATGAAGGTTTCGGTGCACGTCGGTGCATTCCGATCTACAACGCGCTCGATCCCTCGACCCATCACCCGGTTCCGACCGATGAACGCTTCAAGGCCGATCTGTCCTTCCTTGGAAACCGCTTGCCTGATCGCGAGGCGCGCGTTGAACAGTTCTTCCTGGAGCCGGCGGCGCGCCTGCCGGGGCGCCGATTCCTGATTGGGGGCAATGGATGGGAAACGAAAGGCATGCCGTCGAACGTGAGCCATATTGGGCATGTCTATACGCGCGATCACAACGCCTTCAATACAAGTCCGCTCGCCGTGCTCAACATCGCACGCGACTCCATGGCGACGACGGGCTACTCTCCCGCAACCCGCGTGTTCGAGGCCGCTGGCGCAGGTGCGTGCTTGATCACGGATGCCTGGGTTGGTCTTGAGCTCTTCCTGAAGGAAGGGGAAGAGGTTCTCGTCGCTCGCGACGGCAAGGATGTGGCCGCCCATGTGGAAGCACTGACGCCCGAGCGCGCCAAGGCCATCGGCGACGCCGCGCGCCGACGCATCATAGCTGAGCACACCTATGCCCGCAGAGGAGCCGAAGTCGATACCATCCTGCGTGAAGCCGCCTCCCAAAGGCGGGAGAGGAGCGTTGCGTGAGCGGGTTGCGTGTCATCGTTCTGGGCTTGAGCCTCTCATCCTCCTGGGGCAATGGGCATGCCACGACATTCCGCGCCCTGCTGAAGGCCTTCGCGGCACGTGGGCACGATGTGGTTTTTCTTGAACGCGATGTACCTTGGTATGCGGCGCATCGAGATCTCATGGATCCGGAGTTCTGCGATCTTGAGTTCTACACGAGCCTTGAAGATCTTGAGCGTTATAAGGAAAGGATCGCTTCGGCCGATGCAGTGATAGTGGGATCCTACGTGCCCGAGGGCGTGGCTGTCGGGCGCTGGGTGCAGGAGGCAGCAGGAGGTGTCGTTGCCTTCTACGATATCGACACTCCGGTGACCTTGGCGAAGCTTGAGAGAGGTGATTACGAATATCTCTCACCCCAGCTGATCCCAAACTATGACGTGTATTTCTCATTCACGGGTGGCACTACGCTCAACCTGTTGATGGACCGATACGGCTCACCTGCGGCGCGGGCGCTCTATTGTTCTGTTGATCCGGAGCTTTATCCCGTTCTCGATACACAGAAGCGATGGGACCTGAGCTATCTCGGCACCTATAGCCCGGACCGGCAGCCGGTCCTCGAGCAGCTTCTGATCGAGCCGGCCAGGCGGGCGCCGCATCTGCGCTTCGTCGTTGCAGGTCCTCAATATCCAGCTGAGATCGTGTGGCCGGAGAACGTTGAGCGCATTGATCACGTACCTCCCAGCGAACACCCTGCCTTCTATGCAGCAAGCTGCTACACCCTCAATGTCACACGCATCGACATGATCCGCGCGGGGTACAGTCCAAGCGTGCGCTTGTTCGAGGCTGCTGCCTGTGGGACGCCGATTATTTCCGACCGCTGGGACGGAATCGAGACACTGCTGAAGCCTGGAAGTGAGATCGTTCTTGCTCGACAAGCGGCCGAGGTCATTCAGGTCCTCCAAGACTGGGATGAGGCGCGACGCTCTATCATGGGACAAGCTGCGCGGGAAAGAATTCTCGCTGAGCATACGGCTTTCCATCGGGCTGCTGCCATGGAGCGGGATCTGATCGAGGCTCTGGGGCGCCGGAAGCAGGAACTTCGTCTCGCAATGGAAGTGGGGGCCTGAATTTCGTGAATAGATTCTGAACTTGGCAGTGAACCAAGCCAAGCTTCGGACGTTGGACCGATAAAGGTTTGTACCTCCGGACCGTTGTTGGTGGTCCGATAAGGAGATCGTCTTCATGAAGAATGGCAAGAGCAAGCTCGTCCTTGTCGCGGGTGGAGCCGGATTCCTCGGATCGCATTTGTGCGACGCTCTTCTGAGCGAAGGCGCTCATGTGGTGGCTCTCGACAATTTTCAAACGGGCCGAAAGCAGAACTTGAGGCACCTTGAGCGCGAGCCTCGTTTCGATCTTGTGGACAGCGATATCATCAAGCCCTTGCCGCCCCGCTTGCGCTCCAGAAAGTTGAAGTTCGATGAGATCTTCAATCTCGCCTGCGCTGCCTCTCCGCCTCATTATCAGGCGGATCCTGAGCACACGATGTTGACCAGCGTTGTTGGAACCCACAATCTCCTCACGCTCGCTGAGGATATCGGAGCGCGCTTCTTCCTGGCCTCTACCAGTGAAATCTACGGCGATCCTGAAGTTCATCCGCAGAAGGAAAGCTATTGGGGGAACGTGAATCCCACAGGCCCGCGCGCCTGCTATGATGAAGGAAAGCGTGCGGCGGAAACCCTGACGTTTGATTTTGCCCGCGCTGCGCGTGCCGATGTTCGCGTGGCGCGGATTTTCAATACCTATGGACCTCGCATGCGCGCGGATGACGGCCGCGTTGTCTCCAACGTCATTTGCCAGGCACTCGCCGGTGAGGACATCACGATCTATGGCGATGGAAGCCAGACACGCTCCTTCTGTTATGTGTCGGATCTCGTGGATGGATTCATGCGCCTCATGGCTTACAACGGAGCTTTCCCCGGAGCGGTTAATCTCGGCAATCCTGTGGAACTCACCGTCGGCGATCTGGCGCAGAAGGTTTTGGCGCTGACGGGCTCACCTTCGCAAATCGTCACGCGTCCCCTGCCGGTAGACGATCCCCGGCGGCGGCGGCCTGATATCGCTCTCGCCAAGCAGCTTCTGGGATGGTCCCCGAAAACGTCTCTTGATGTCGGATTGAAGGAAACCATTGCTTGGTTCGCAAATGAACGCTCCGACAGCAGCAAGGCGCCTCGCGCTCCAACAATGCTTCAGGGGGCCGTCGCGGCGGGGCAGGCTTAGAGCAAGTATCTTTCTTATGAAACACATGAGGCGCCGGTATGAACCGGCGCCTTTCTCATCATTAGAGGGAGGTTCAGGCCTTCGCGACGCCAACTGTGTCGGCCATCTTCGCGCCGCGCCTGCCCATGGGCTGCTGGACTCCCTCAGTGGTGTCCTTCACCGTCTGATGTTCCATCTCGGCATTGATCTCAGCTCCCAGCAACACGACGATGCTCGACAACCAGATCCAAGTCATGAAGCCGATCACCGCTCCCAGTGAGCCGTAAGTCTCGTTGTAGCTGCCGAAGTTCGAGACATACCACGAGAAAAGCATTGACACCGCAATCCATAGGACGGCGGCGATAAGGCCACCGGGGGTGACCCAATGCCAGTCGGCTTTGTCGCGGCTCGGTCCGAAGCGATAGATCAGAGACAGACCAAGTGTCACGCCAATGAGGAGAACCGGCCAACGAATGATGGCAAGGAGCCACTCCGTTCCGCTTCCGAGACCAATGAACTCGAGAATGATCGGGAGGACGACGATGCCGCCGAGTGCAAGGAGAATGAAGAGGATCGCACCAAGCGTGAAGGAAAGTGAAACCAGGTTGAGGCGAATAAAGCTGCGCTTCTCGTCTTCGTCATTGACGATGTTGAGTGCGTCAAAGATCGCCTTCATGCCGGCATTGGCACTCCACAGAGAGAGGAGGAGGCCGAAGATGAATCCGAAACCAAGCGCGCCACCGCCTTGAGAAGAGATTCGCTTGACCTGCTCGCCGACAATTTCGAGTGCGCCGCCCGGAAGAACACCCGACATTGCATTCAGATGATCCTGGATTGTAGCCGGATCGGCAAAGAGGCCGTAGATGGAAACCAGGGCTGCAATGGCCGGGAAGATCGCCAGAAGCGCGTAATAGGTGACGCCTGCCGCAACTGAGGTGATCCGGTCCTTGCCGAACTCCTCATAGGTGCGCCAAAGAATGTCCTTCCAGCCCTTTGCAGGAATCTCCGTCGGCTTGTCTGCCTCGCGCCCGCGGCCTCTCTCCGCTGCCGCAGCGTGGGGATTGGCGTGTTGCTTTTCGGAGAACCCCGTATCAGGGGGACGCCGAGCTTGACCTGTCCGCCGATCCGGAGACCTGCCTGAGACAGGCGCGGGATGGTGCTCGCCAGCAGCGATTAACCTGATAAGAGCCCAGCCGACAACGACAGCGGCCATGGTTGCCATCGCTGAAGGAGTTGGGGATGAATCTGGTTGCTGAACCGCTGGATTATTCGCCATCGTTGGACTGGGCCTCACTGTTCACTTGCCAGCCGGACAGGCTCGGCTCATCCGTAAACCTCGTTGCGAAGTCACGAGTTCCACAGCCCGAGGACGAGCGTCCTTGCAGGGGACCGGGCACACCCATGCACAGCGCTACACCCAGCGGCTCAGGTTCTTCACTTGAGATTGGCGATCAGTGCTCTGGGCTTGGTGGCTTCGCTCCTGACCTCGCCTCTCGGCTGGATCCATTGCAGGTCTTTTTGCTGCCGGTGATTTGGAGCGACTGGCATAAGCCAGTGATGCGCGTCGTCGCCCTGCTGCTCCTTGTGCCGGTGCCATTCGTCATTGATCAACTCGCGAAGCCGAGATGGATTCAACTCACGACCGGATCTGTCTACGGCTGGACTATGGTACTTTGCCTTCTCGTCCTTATAGATCATGAATGGCGTGGACGGCGTATGGCTTCGCACGAGACATTAGCTCTGCCTCGCCTGCGCGGTGTTGCAACTCCTCCGTAAGAGGGTCAGCCCCCGTCGAGCAGAAGCCTGATGTTCGGATCGTCAGGTGAAAAGCTCCGGTAGCGACTGACCGTCTCGGCGGGCGGTGCACGCAGGACATAGATCTTCCAGTCCGCTGTTTCCCGCGCAAGCTCATAGCGATCCTCGAGATATTCGACGTAGATAGTCTTGAGGCCTTCGGCCGTAGCGTTATCGATCGGCCATTTGGGTTCCATCACGACCCGAACATTGCGGAAGAGTGCTTTGGCGGGCAGGTGGCTATCCTCATCCAGCGTGCGCCCCCAATGATGCCAAGTGCTGTCTCCTTGAGGCGCCGTGAGGCCAAGGCCGGCGGAAAAGGGGCTGACGAAGTCGAGAACCAATACGTGATCCTTCTCATGTCTCAGGTTCGCCAGGGCGCTCGCCCCATCTGCAATGCTGGTGAAATATCGAGTGAAGGCGCCGTAATCTTCCTCATTCCAGAGGTGAGCCAATTTGATTCCGCGAAAGTGAGGAAGAGGTACGGCCTCTCCCTGATCCAGGCTTGCCAGTCCGGTATGAAGGCCTAGGGCTGCTGCATTATGGAGGCTCCCAGGGAGAACAAAGGCGAAGAGGAGGAGCTGAGTGCCGACAGCCAAGGACGAGCGCCACTTCTCCGCAACCGGGCCGTCGGCGCGAGCCAACAGCTCCACCGCAACGGCAGCGCCAGCTGCAAGAGTCATCACGCCCCAGTTCTGATAATTCTGCATGATCAGCAGGGAGCCGGATGCTGCACAAAAGCCGAAGAACAACAGATCGCGGGTGCTTCTCGTGCGCCAGAGCACAAGGCCGACGAACAGAGTGAAGACCACAAAATCAGCCAAGTTTCGAAATAGAACTTGGGCTATTTCATCAAGAGGCTTCAAGCTGCCGCTGACCTTTCCGGCGAGAAAGAGGTCTGCAATGTGAGCTCTCGTCCCCTGCCAGAAGACTTCAATGACGAAGCAGGTAGCCGTCACAAGGCCAAGTGCGCCTAGCGCCCACAGGCGCTGGCGTGGGTCGACAAGAAGAAAGACGAGAAAGCCTATGCCGACAATCCCGTAGCTGATTTTGATGTACAGCATCAGGATCACGAGAAAGGCTGCGCTTAAAGCATCGAGGCTGCGCTGATAGCGGCAGGATCGCTCAGGACGAAGATACATGACGAGCAGAAAGCCAAGTGCTGCCCATCCAATGCGATTATAGAACATGGCGAAGGAGAGGGCGCTGATGCTCTCGCCAAGATTGATCGGCACGGCGGCAATCAGAATAAGACAGAAGGCCAGGGGAAAGGCGACGGCTGGTCTCAGGCGCGAGTTGAGAATATGGGCTGCCGGTAGCGCGAGAGCCATGACGAGGAGCGCCATACCTACCGGCATTGCGCCTCCGAAGCTTCCCGAAAGCCAATAACCGACAGCGGGCGCATAATAAACGAGCGGACCAAGAGCCGTGTGAAAGTCACGGTTGGGAATTTGGCCAAGCTGGATACGGTGAACGCCGTCGAGGAAGATAAAGAGATCGTTCACGTACCTGGTTGTGACCGTTTGCCCAGGCCAAGCAAGCATGAGGGAGCAAATTGCAGCTAAGGCAATCACAAACAGCGCGACAGAGACTGAGCGTTGCGTCCAAGCTGTCATGGTCAAGGTCACTCCCAAGCCACAACCACGAACGCGCGCTCATGTTCCTCTAGAAAGGAGCCTTGGCCGCAACTTCTCGGGTCTTCCGTCGGTAAATGGCCCAACCTTCAGTGTCGCGAAGAGGTTCGAATGCTGAATCAACGTACTCTCGATAGAGCTCACGCAGCGGAGCGGGGTTGATGCCCCATTTGGGCAGCATCAGGATGTTCACGTCGGCGAAGTACTGTTCCGGTGGCGTGAAATGGCTCGCATTGACATTCCGATTCCAATGCAGCCAAGCACTGTCGCCACGGGGCGGTAACAGCCCCAGTCCGGCCGAGAACGGATTTGCGAAATCGAGAACAGATACTTTTACCGGGGCTTCCGGAAGGCTCTCCAAAGTGCGGGCGCCACTCTCGATGCTTTCAAGATAGACATGCATCAAGGTTTTCTCGTTCGATATCCAAGGAGAGATGAGTCTGATCTCTGCAAATTTCGGGAGATCGAATGCCTTGCCGGTGCGAGTCGCGGCCAAGATGGAATGCAGTCCGAGAGCTAGGGCGTTTTGAAGCATGATCGGTAGGATCATCGCCGCCAGAAGCAGGGGAGCTCCTGTGGCAAATGACGGGGGAGGAAGCTTTTGGGAAGAATGCTGCGCTTGCAATCGTAAGATCATTTCCGCAGCCACTGCCGCGCCGGCGTGGATGGTCAGAATCCCCCAAGGTTGGGAATTCTGGTTCTGGATCAGGAGGCCAGGGATGGTGCAGAAGACAAAGAACAGGAGATCGCGCAGGTTGCGGGTCCGCGACAGAACCAAGGCAGCGAAAATGCCAAGCAAAGTGTAATCGGCAAGGTGTCGGATGAATGTGATGGTAAGAGCAGCAGGGCTTCGCGAACCGCTCACCTGAGCGCTTATAACGAGGTCGGCGATATAAGCCGGCGTGGATTGCCAGAATGCTTCAATCCCGATGCCGGAGATCAGCCCGACAGCAATGGCAGCTGCAACCCACCGGCGCTGGTGAGGATCGAAGAGGAGGAAGATCAGGAAAGAAGCAGCAACAAGACCATAGGTTATTTTCGTATAAAGCATCACCAAGGTCAGCGCGGCAGCGCAGAGAGCATCGATGGCTTCCTGCCATGGACGACATCGCTCCGGGCGCAGATACATCACGAGAAGCGCCCCTAAAGCCGCCCAGCCAATCCGGTTGTAGAACATGGCGAAGGACAGCGCCGTGATGCTCTCGCCAAGGTTCAAGGGAACGGCCAGCACGAGAATCAGGAACACGCCAAAAGGAAGCGCAAGAACAGGGTGAAGGCGGGAGCTCAGAACATGGGCGATGGGCAGGGCAAGGACGAGAGTAACCAAGGCCATGCCGTCAGGCATGGCGCCGCCCATGCTTCCAGACAGCCAGTAACCCCATGCCGGTATATAAAATGAGAGAGGACCCAGGGCTGTATGAAAGTCTCTGTTGGGGATCTGCCCCGAGGCGATGCGGTGTGCACCATCGAGAAAGATAAAGAGATCGTTGACATAAGATGCGGTGACGGTCACGCCCGGTGCGGCGAGAACGGCAGCAAAGACGATTGCCGCAAACAGAATGGCTCCTGCCGACCAAGATGATCCATTCTGCGCCAGTCTCATGAAGGCTCCGTATGGTTCAAAACGGCTCCGGGACTGGGCTGAGAGCGGCGACGGTAGACCTTCCAATGATCCGTCTCTCGTGCAATCTCGAAATATTCGGCGATATAGCGGCCGTAGAGGGTCCTAAGGCCTTCTCTTGCGGGTTCAGGTTGAGTTGCATCTCCCGCAGGCTTGGGTTCCATCACAAGAGCGACGTCGGTCATAAGGGTCTTGGCAGGGATGAACGCCGATGTATTGAGAGTGTGCTCCCACTGCAGCCAGGGCATGTCTCCCTTTGGAGGTGGGGTATTGAGGATCATGGGGAATGGATTGGCGAAATCGAGAGCAAAGATCTTCTCACCGTTTAAGTTCATTTCAGAGAGCAGCTTGGCGCCGTCACGTATCGTCGTCAGATACAGATCGGCCGTATCGTATTCGCCCCATGTCCATAAATTCGCTATTCGAACTTGCTCGAGATGGGGAAGTGCAATGGATTGCCCGGCGCGGGTGCTCGCTGAAATCATGTGAAGTCCAAGCGCCGCCGTACAATGCACGATCGTAGGCAGGACAAGAGCCAGAAAGAGGAGTTTTGCGCCTCCACGAACCGACCAGTGCCGCTCGATAGGATTCGCGGCATCTTTGCCCTCGAAGCGCAGGATTGTTTCTGCCGCGACCGCGGAAGCCGTATACAGAATGATGATTCCCCAGGCCTGAAAATTCTGATTGATGATGAGAAAGCCTGTGGTAGCGCAGAAGAGATAGAAAAGGCCATCACGCAAGCTGCGGGTGCGCCCGAGAGCGAGTCCAGCGAATATGGCGAGAATCACGTAATCGGTCAGATTGCCCAGGATGTGATCAGCGATCTGCCCCCACGTGCCACGCAAGCGCCCTCCGACGTTGAGAGCCAGATGAAGATCGGCGAGATAGGCTCGCGACGATTGCCAGATCATCTCGACGGCAACGCATGTGATGACAAGAAGTCCCAGAGTTGCAAAGAACCAGCGCCTTTGGTGCCGATCCGTGAGCATGAAAACGAGAAAGGCAATGGCAGCGATGCCATAGGTGAGCTTTGTATAGAGCATTACCAAGGTTAGACCTGTTGCGCAGAGCGCATCGAATAGGTCCTGCTGTTTGTGCAGGCGTATGGGACGCAGGTACATGATGAGCAGAATGCTCAATGCGACCCATCCGATCCGGTTATAGAACTTCGCGAAGGACAGAGCGGTGATACCCTCGCCGAGATTGATCGGCACAGCGAGAATGAGCAGAAGAAGGACACCGAAGAGAAGCGCAAGGAAGGGATGCAGGCGCGAGCCGAGGATATGGATGGTCGGCATAGAGAATGCGAGGATTGCGAGGGCCATCGCAGCAGGCATGGCGCCGCCCAGTGTCCCGGCGAGGGCATATCCCGCGGCCGGAAGGTAATAGGCCAGAGGCCCCAGAGGCGTGTGAAAGTCGCGGCTTGGGACCTGACCGGAGACAACGCGGTAGGCGCCGTCGAGAATGACGAACAGATCATCAAGGTAGCGTGTGGTGACAGTCTGTCCTGGAAGAACAAGCAGAAGCACGCATGAGGCGGCTACAACGAGCAGGAGAGCCCTCACCGGTATGCGTCGCTCCGTAAGGGCTTCCATCGGCTTCACTGTGCTCCTGTCGCTAGAGGCGCAGACGTTTGAAGATGCTCTCCGGGATACTACCTATAATCATCATCACCGGCCGCCAGATGCGGCGAACATAAATTATGTCGCCGCCCCCCTTTTCGGCTGCCGTGAAGATGGCTCGCCCAACTTCTTCGGCCTCTGCCGTGAGAACGGGCGGCAGTTTCATGCCTGCGGTCATCTGCGTGCGTACGAAACCGGGCTTGACGGTGATCACGCGCAGTCCTGCAGGAGCGAGGCGGTTGCGAAGCCCCGACAGGAAGGCCGAGAAGCCAGCCTTGGCAGCACCGTAGAGATAGTTGGAGCCGCGCCCGCGATCGCCTGCCACCGAGCTCACGCCGACGATGGTGCCGGATCCGCGCTCCAGGAAGCGCTCGGCAAAAAGACCGAGAAGCAGGACTGGGCCTTCGAAATTGGTGCGCAGGAGCTGCGTGGCGTGGGCGGGATCCTTCTGTCCCCTTGCCTGATCGCCCAGTTCGCCGACCACGCACACCACTGTATCAGGAAGGTGAGGCAGTCCGCTAATGAAGGTATCGAAGCTGTGCGTCTCGAGAATGTCGAGCCGATGAGTCGTGACCTCAATGCCAGTGCGAGCGGCAATATCGTCCGCGTTGCGGCGCGCTTCATCCTCCCTGCGGGCCGCCAGCAGCACGCGCCATCCGGCTTTTGCATAGCAGAGTGCGGTTGCACGTCCGATATCGGACGTGCCACCGATGAGCAGAAGGGTTTGGGAGGAAGCCATCAGATGCCAAGCCTGGTCGAGAGACGGGAGGAGATCCGGCCGGTTGCTCCGATCGCCCGCCGCAGATTACGGAATCGTGTCAACCCGGGATAGCCGGCCTCGAACGTGGAAGGAGATTGACGCGCATCCTTGGCCAGATACAGCCGGCCGCCGGCCCCAACCACGATCTTGTCGAGTTCGTCGAGCAGCGAAAACGCCGTGTCGCTGACAGGCATGTCGAGAGCAAGCGTGAAGCCTTCCATCGGGAAGGCGATGTCGCCGTGGCTGGGGCCCATCTGCTTGAGAACGGCAAGGAAGGAGGCGGTGCCCCGGTGCGAGATGCGATCAAGGATGCTGTTCAATGCAGAGCTCGCGTGAGCCGTCGGGATGACGCATTGATATTGCAGAAAGCCGCGACGTCCGTAGATGCGATTCCAATCCCCAATCCCGTCGAGAGGGAAGAAGTAAGGGTTCCAGTGCACGAGGAACGGGTATCCCGCCTTCATGGCACCGGCGCGGAAGTACATCTCATTGAAGGCCGCAACCGAGAGCCGGTTGAGGGTGAACGACGGAAAGTCGACAGGCACGGACAGCCGACCTGTTCGCGAGGACGAAAAGCGTTCTCCTCCGGGTCGAAGCGCTTCGGCATCTTTCTGTGTAGCGTGCTCGGCTGCGAAAATGAGGGAGCGGCCCATGGATTTGCCCCGGGCCAGACAATCGATCCAGGCGACGGAATAGGTCGCGTCGCTGCTCGCCTGCAAGGCTTCAAGTGCACTCTCGAGATTGGGAGCAACAATCGTCTGCTGGCGCATCCATCCAGTCTCGATGGGGCGGAGCTGGAATGTCGCCTCGATAATCGTGCCGGTCAGGCCCATACCGCCAATGGTAGCGGAGAAAAGATCGGCATTCTCTGTCCGCGAGCATGTGAGGAGGCCCCCATCGGGCAGCGCGAGAGTCAGCGTCTCCACGTGATCGCCGAATCCGCCGTCGCGGTGATGATTCTTGCCGTGCACATCCGAGGCGATCATGCCACCGACGGTCACGAATTTCGTGCCGGGTACGACGGGTGGAAAGAACCCTCTTGGCACCATCACGTCCAAGAGATCCGCGAGAAGAAGGCCCGCTTCTACGCGAACGCGGCCCGTCATGGGATCGAAGGCGCGGATCCGGTCGAGCCCTCGGGTGACGAGAGTCGTTCGCTCACCGATCGCCGCGTCACCATAGGCGCGGCCATTCCCGCGAGCGACAATTCCCGGATGCGAGGCCATGAGGGACGGCAACGCCGTCGGAGAAGCGGGATTGAGCATCTCTGACGGATGGCGGGGATAACGCCCCCAGCCGGACAGTTCCGTCATGCCTGTCGCTCCTTGAAAACAAAGCTCCGGTCGAGCATGAACTTTGCCGCATAGCCGACGGCGAGCCCCAGCACGGCACCGCTGTATTTGGCAAAATCGGTCTGCCAGACCGCCCAGAAAGCAATCTCGAAGCCCCAGAAGACCAGCGTCGTCAGAATGCTGAAGGCCCCATAAAGGGTGATCTTCTGCAGTTCCTGCTTATGCCCGTCATATCCGTCGTCAAACACCCATTTCTTGTCGAGCAGATACTTGAGGATGAAACCTGCCACCGTGCCCACGAGGATCGACAACGTCAAAGGAGCCACCGGGGCCAAGCGCATCGTCGCTTCCTGCGTCAGCAGATTGGCGAGCGTCGCGAGAATTGCGAACAGCACGTAGCGAATGAACATTCCAGCCGTATTGCCGGCTGACCGGGAGGAAGGTCTCGCACGAGCCGTATCACGTCCCTTGTGTTGCGACGACATGGATCAGATCGCCGCGACAATGAAAAGAGCCGTGAGGCCGACGATCACCAGACTCACCTTGTCCTTGATCGCAAAGACCACAGGGTCTTCATCCACCAGCCGGCGGCCGGCCAGCATCAGGATCCGAGCGATCCAATACATCAGAAGCGGTCCCACGAGCCATAGGATCCGCGGGTGCGTGTAGAGCTGGTTCACGGCACTGCTTGAAATGTAGAGCGTGAAGATCGTAACGGCGTTGAAGCCGGCTCCGGCCGCGAGAGCTGCGACGATGTCGAGATCACTGTTCTTGTAGCCGCGGCTTGTCGGATCGGGCAGATTGGCGTCGCGCCGGCCTGCAAGTTCTACATAGCGTTTGATGAGAGCCAGCGACATGAAGATCATCATGCAGAAAGCCAGAAGCCATTCGGAGATCACAATGTTCGTGGCTACCGCACCTCCGAAGACTCGGACAGAATAGAGCCCGGCCAGAGTGATCACATCGACGATCGTCATGCGTTTGAGAGCGAACGAATATGCCGTCGTGAGAGCGAAATATCCGAGCAGTACCCCCAGGAAAGAAAGGGAGACCGTGGCCGCGAGGGCGATGGCGCTCAGGAACAAGAGCGGGATCGCAATCACCCCTTGCATGAGAGGAATGGCGCCGCGGGCCAAGGGGCGGTTGCACTTTGTCCGATGCCGCCGGTCATCCTGCAAATCCACCAGGTCATTGAGGATATAGACGCTCGATGCGCAGAGCGAGAACGCGACGAAGGCTATCAGGGCATGAGCCATCGCGCCGGCAGTCAACAGATGGGAGGTCAGCAGCGGCACGAAGATCAGAGCGTTCTTGGCATATTGGTGCACGCGGAGCATCTTTGCCCAGGTGCGCCACGTCGGGCGCGTATGGGGCAGATGCTCGATTTCACCGTCTCTGCCAACAAGCTTCTTTCGGACGCTCTCAGGTGCGCGAATAGCGAAGGCCTTGGCTGCTTTCTGCCAGACCGGCAGGTCGGCCGCGTCATTGCCGATGTAGTCGAAGCCTTTTTCTCCGAAGACCTCGACCAACTGCTGGGCCTTCCTATAACCTGCCAAATTGGTGGTCTCATTCGTCGCGAACCAACCGTCGAAATCCCCGAGATGGCTCGCAATACGGCCAACGAGTTTCTCGTGGCTGGCAGAGGCTAAATAGACTTGGCGGCCCTCCGCCTTGGCCTGCCGGATGAGGGCGAGAACCTCAGGATCGTAGGGGAGGGTGCTCGGGTCGAAATCGACCGGTTCGGACAGCCGATGCTTGAGCGCAGCCTTGCCGCGCTTGAGGGCCGCCAATATCTCGACCAGAGAATGGGGACGTCGGCCCAGCTCAGAAAAAGCGGTTTCGATCAGGAGATCGGACGCGACGAGCGTGCCGTCGAGGTCGACAACCAATGGCCGGTTCTTGCCTTCCAGAGCGGCCTCTCCTGCGTACATCTCTATCGGAGCGTTGGAAGGCTGCTGTATTTCTGCCGGTTGCCGTGAATCACTGTCATCAAGAGCCGTGCCGTTCTGGAGCTGAGATTGGGTATCAAATCGAGCCAAGACTCCATGCTCCTTCAAACGAACGTGAGGGATTTACCAGCAAGTCTACTGGTAGATTAGCCATGAGACATGAATACAATCCGAACGTCCAGTTGGCGCTTAGGACTACCAAATCTACTACATCATCCCCCTGAGTGAGATGAATGGGCTTGCACAAGAGCATGTCCGCCATGAAACGATGACTTCGCTCACGGCACAAGCGCTGTAATTCTGTTTCTGCTGAACGGCGCCCTATATCTCAAGATCCCATTGATAATTGGATACCAATAAGCCTTGGGGCAGACAACTTTATTGTTACTTTATTGCGGAAAAATGGTCGCTGCAAATCGAGAGACTGCAACGCTGTGGGAAATAGCAGATAGAGCTACAGTTCGGGTTTATCCCGGCGGCAGCGGGCGGGGCCGGGAGCCGCTGTCGATAGCCACGAACGTGAACACGGCTTCGGTCACCTTGATTTTCTCATCGCCATCTCGGGAGCGACGCCAAGCTTCAACCTGGAATTTCATGGATGTCCGCCCTGTCGAGATCAGGTCGGCATAGACTGAGACCTCGTCGCCCACATGGACTGGACTGTGAAAAGTCATAGCGTCGACGGCAACCGTCACGCAGCGCCCCCGGGCCCGTCGGGCCGCCGCATTGCCGGCTGCCAAGTCCATTTGAGACATCAGCCAGCCGCCGAAGATATCCCCTGCGGGATTGGTGTCGGAAGGCATGGCGATCGTTCGAATCACAGCCTCGCGCTCTTCAGGCTGATCAGCACTCATGGACACCCTCAATTCTTGAACGGATCTCAGGACCCATACGTAGTGGGCCTGAGTTTCGTGCGGTTTTCAATAGACTTGAGGATCGTCGCAGTTGAGAAGGCCGAGCGCTCAGAAGCCGTAAAGGCGTGCCGGGTTGTCGACCAGGATCTTCTGGCGCTGATCCGGTGCGGCCCAGTCCAGGAGAATGTCCAGAAGAACGGCATCGTCTGGATAGCGTTCGCGCGGAACGCCCACATGCGGCCAGTTCGAGCCCCAGATGATGCGGTCCGGCGCATGATTGACGACACGCTTGGCGATGGCCGCGACATCAGCAAAGTCCGGCGCTCCCGCGAGACTGGTCTCGTAGCATCCGCAGATCTTGAACCACGCATTGCCACGGTCGATCAGGCGGAGGATCGCGTCCACGCGCGGATCGTCGGCAGGAACAGGATCGATGAATTTGCCGATATGGTCGATCACATAATCGGTCTCGATCGAGCGAAGCGCATCGATGTGTTGGTCAATCTCCCGTCCGTTGAACTGCACGATCATGCTCCACCCGACGGATCGGCAGAGCCGCTCGACAGGCTTCATATCGGCGATCTTCATCGCTCCACCGGGCAAGTTCATGATGCGTGCGCCACGTACGCCGCGGGCATGGAGGCGTTCCAGCTCCGACACTGTCATGTCGGGCGAGACGGCAATGACCGCTCTTGCTCGCTCCGGCCCGATCTGTTCGAGTGCCGCCAGGATCGACCCATTGTCGAATTGATAGGCGTTCGATTGTGTGAGGATGACCCGCTCCAGCCCCAGCCGGTTCTGAACGACAGCGTAATCCTCCACCGTCGCCAGCTCTGCGATGGGAGGGCCTCCGGGCTGCGGCTCGAAGCCTGGGAGGTAGAGATGAATGTGGCAATCCGTTGCACCGGCTGGTGCCTTCAGCGCGGGGGCCGGCCCGGTGAGAGGTCTCGAATTGGCCGGGATCGATCCCATGATCATGCATCCTTCAACGCGAATTCTTCGAGGGCTGAACGGTTGATCTCGATGCCGAGCCCAGGCCCATCCGGGATGCGCACCACACCGGATTGATGTTCGATAGCCTGAGTCAGCACGGCTTGTCGGAAGGGGTTGTGTGTGCGGTCGAATTCGAGGATGGGTTCAATCGGGTTGACCCGCTGGGGATTGGGCGGAAGCGCCGCGATGAATTGCAGGCCCGCCGCAATCGCAACGCCCGTCCCCCAGACATGGGGCACGCACCGCACGCCATGGAGAGCGGCAAGATCGGCGATGCGTCGCATCTCCGTAAAGCCGCCGGTGCCGCAAATGTCCGGCTGAATGATATCGACAGCGCGCGTGGCCAGCGGCTCCAGCATGCCATAGCGACCATGCCAGGTTTCGCCGCCGGCGACGGGAATCGGCTGGCCTTCGCGCACGGCTCTGTAGGCGCCAAGCTGCTCCGGAACGACAGGCTCCTCGAACCAATCGATCTTGCAGGCAGCCGCGCGCTTGCCGAGCTCAAGAGCCTCCAGCACATCGTAGCCATGGTTGGCATCGATCATCAGGCGAATGTCGGGGCCGAGCGCGTCGCGCAATGCCACGATAGCCCTCAGGTCTTCCTCGACATTGAAGCCGATCTTGATTTTGACGGCGTGAAAGCCCTCGTTCACATAACGGGCTGCTTCCTGTGCAACATCGGCAACACGATCAACGTCGTGCTTTCGAAAGAAGCCTGTCGCATAGGCTCGCACAGACTCGCGAAAACGTCCGCCGAGAAGAAGCGAGACAGGAGCGCCCAGGTGCTTGCCCTTGATGTCCCAGAGCGCGATGTCGATGCCGCTGAGCGCGGTGACCGTCAATCCCCGCTGTCCCTGGTCCCGCAGAAGGTTGTAGAGCTCGCTCCAGATGACCTCCGTTTCCAGCGGATTTCGTCCGACGAGCGCGAAGGCATAGGCCCTCACGACAGCGGCATTGGGCAGGGCCGGGCCGAGGCACTCGCCCCAGCCGACGGTGCCGTCCTCGCACATGATCTCGACCAGGCAATGCTGTCGCCGGTCGAAGCGCATGGATGCGCTCTCGAAGGCCTGATCGAGACGATGATCGAGGATATGGGTTCTGACAGATTCGATCTTCATGTGCGGTAGGGTGCAATCAGATTGGCCAGCATTTCAACTTCGACGTCGGTGAGATCCGTCAGCGGTGCACGGACGGGGCCGGCATCGAAGCCGACGAGACGAACGCCGGCCTTGATAGCGGAGACGGCATAACCCTTGCTGCGATTGCGGATCTTCATGAAGGGGTAGAAGAAATCCTTCAGGATGGCTTCCGTGCGCTCGCGATTGTTGGCTCTCAGAGCCGTGTAGAACTCCTGGGCGAGCTTCGGCACAAAGTTGAACACGGCGGACGAGTAGGTGGAAAAGCCCGCGCCGAGATAAGCATCCGCAAAAAGTTCTGCCGTTGGCATGCCGCCGACATAGGTGAGGCGGTCGCCCATGGTGGCGGTGATCTGGCGGACGAGCGCGATATCGCCGGAGCCGTCCTTGAAACCGATGAGGTTGGGACAAGCCTCGCAAAGACGAGCCAACGTCTCGGCCGAGAGAATGGAGTTGTCGCGGTTATAGACGATGACGCCAATCTTCACCGCATCGCAGACCGCCTTCACATGGGCATAGAGCCCTTCCTGTCCCGCATCGATGAGGTAGTGAGGCAGGAGAAGGATGCCGTCCGCGCCCGCTTCCTCGGCGGCCTTCGCCAGGGGCACGGCAATGCGGGTGCCGTAGCCGCAGCCGGACACGATCGGCGTCTTGCCCGCGGAAGCCTTCGCGGTCCGGATGATGGCGGGGACTTCCTCTGGCGCGAGCGAGAAGAACTCTCCCGTCCCTCCGGCGGCAAAGAGAACGCTCGCGTTAAATCCCGACAGCCAGCCGACATGCTCGGAATAGGCCCGCTCGTTGAAGGTGCCGTCCCCGCCGAAGGAGGTGACGGGAAACGACAGGAGGCCGGCTCCAAGAGCCGCCTTAAGGGCATTCGGTGCCATGGGCTGTGGGGTCCTTCGCTGATCTGAATACGCGAAGGATCATAGACAACATCATATCTCTGTCAATCGGAGATATGACAAGTTGGATATCAGCTGCCCCTGATAAGCCGGCGATACCGCTCCTGGCCATGCTTCAGATGAGTGCGGATGGCCTGGCGCGCGCCTTCCTCGTCGCGAGCCGAAATCGCCTCGGCGATCTGCTTGTGTTCGGCCTGGAGCTGCTTGAGGTAGTCGGCGGGCGTGGGCTCCGGGTTGCTGTCCTCCAGCTGGGCCCGCGGGATCATCGGGCGGCCCATCATCTCCAGGAACTCTCGGAAACGCGGGTTGTTGGCGGCATCTGCGATGGCGAGATGGAACGCGAAATCTGCCGCTGTCGTCGGTTGCCCGCCGGCGATCAGGCGGCTCAGATCGTCATACCGTTCCCAGATCGCCTCCTCCTGGGCCGGAGAGCGCCGTGTCGCGGCCAGCCCGGCAGCCTCCGTCTCGACTCCCATGCGCAGCTCGAGCATCTCGATGATGGAGGAAATCTTTGAAGGCTCAATGGTTTGAAAGGGGAGGGGCGGCTGGAGCGGGGGCGTGCGGACAAAGATACCGACCCCGTGCCGCGCTTCGACGAGCCCGTCAGCGCGCAGGGACGCAATCGCCTCCCGGACCACGGTTCGGCTCACATCGTATTGCTGGGTCAGGCCGGCCTCGCTCGGCAGTTTGTCTCCTGGGCGAAGGTCCCCGCTCAAGATGGAATGGCGAAGATGCTCGCTGACCGTCTCGACAAGGTTTTTGCGGCCGCGCGCGAGGGTTTCACTGCTTTGCATAGGTGGGCTCCGGTCCTGGCTGGATGGGCTGCGCATCGAAAACCCCGGGCGTCCCAACAGCTGATACTCCTTGCTCTAACCGAGCGCCTTGAGGCTGCGCAATGCTGGTTAGACAAAAGTTGTTGACGGGTTGTCTTGTCATTGTATGATGACTTCGTATAAACATAATACAAGTTCCAGGCAATAACAATCGGGGAGGCCCATGGCTCGCTCAGGCTCGCATACAGCTGTTCCTCGTTGGTCAAGCGGCCTGGTCAGGCCGAATGGGCCGAGTGGACTGGCATGCTAAGAAAGCTCCTCTTGACCGGCGCCGCCGGGGGTGTTGGCAAAGCTCTTCGGCCGCTGCTGCCGCGGATTGCGCAAACCGTCCTGCTTTCGGATGTCAACGACATTCAGGATGTGGCGGCTCACGAGAGCTTCCGGCGGTGCGATCTCGGTAACGGTCACGCCGTGGACGAACTCGTGAACGGGGTGGATGGTATCATCCATCTCGGCGGGGTCTCGGTCGAGAAGCCGTTCGATCTTATTCTCAACGGCAATATCGTCGGTGTGTACAATCTTTTCGAGGCGGCTCGGCATCATGGCAGGCCGCGCATCATCTTCGCCAGTTCCAATCACGTGGTCGGTTACTACCGGCGCGATCAGCATCTCGACAGCACCGCCGTGCCCCGGCCGGATTCTCTCTATGGCGTTTCCAAGGCCTTCGGCGAGAACATGGCAAGCTTTTACTTCGACAAGTTCGGGCAGGAATGCCTGTCGGTTCGTATCGGATCCTGTTTTCCGAAGCCTGTGAACCCGCGCATGCTCGCGACATGGCTTCATGTGGAGGATCTTCTCGATCTCTGCGCTCGCGCCTTCGAGGCCCCGCGCCTGGGTCACACGATCATCTATGGCGCATCCGATAACGATGAAACCTGGTGGGACAACCGCCATGCGGCCTTCCTGGGATGGAGGCCTAAGCACAGCTCGGCTCAGTGGCGGGCCGAGGTGCTCGCTGAGGCAGGTCCAGAAGATCCGTCCAACCCTGCTGTAATCTATCAGGGCGGCGCCTTCGTGATGATCGGCCATCCGGCGGACGAGAATTGAGGTTCACGCCGTCATGAGGGGACAATTCTCCAGCAAGTTTCAGAAGCCTTCATCTTCCGAAGCGTCCCGTTTCTCGAAAACTGAATCGATGACGAATTGCACCAGAGCGACGCAACAAGAGACGCCTGGTTGCTCAACAGGCGGGACGGCAACGATCCCATTCGTGCTCTCGCCTTCAAGGCCTAAGTCGGGCCAACACGACACGGCAAGTAACACCCTGAGGAAACCAAGGAGAGCTCTATGGTCACGAGAAGAACTCTGGCGGCCGCCGCTTTAGGCCTGTTGACCGCCTTCACAGGCGGTGCAGCAAGTGCGCAGACGGTGCTGAAATCAGCCGATGTCCATCCCGACGGATATCCGACCGTCGAGGCAGTCAAATATTTCGGCTCCCTGCTCGAGAAGAAAACCAACGGCCGCTACAAAGTGCAGGTTTTCCATTCGTCCCAGTTGGGAGGGGAGAAGGACACGATCGAGCAGACGCGGTTCGGTGTGATCGACCTCAACCGGATCAATATGGGGCCGTTCAACAATCTCATCCCTGAAACCGTCGTCCCATCGCTGCCCTTCATCTTCCGGTCGGTCGACCATATGCGCAAGACCGTGGATGGGCCAATCGGCGACGAGATCCTGAAGGCCTTCGAGCCGCATGGCCTCGTGGCTCTCGCCTTCTACGATTCCGGCGCACGCTCCTTCTACAACTCCAAGCGCCCCATCAATACGCCTGCGGATCTTAAAGGCATGAAGGTTCGCGTGATTCAGTCGGATCTCTTCCTCGATATGGTGAACGCTCTCGGTGCCAACGCGACACCGATGCCGCCCGGTGAGGTCTACTCTGCTATCCAGACAGGCGTCGTGGACGGTGCCGAGAACAACTGGCCGAGCTATGACTCCTTCCGTCACGCCGAGGTCGCGAAATATTACTCCTTGACCGAGCATTCCATGTCTCCGGAAGTGCTGGTGATGTCGAAGAAGACCTTCGACAAGCTCTCGCCCGAAGATCAGAAGGCCGTGCGTGAATCGGCCAAGGAGTCGGTCGCGAAGATGCGCGAGCTCTGGGAGGAGCGTGAGAAGGAAGCCGAGAAGAAGATACGGGCCGGCGGCAGCCAGATCAACACGGTCGACAAGCAGCCCTTCATCGATGCGATGAAGCCTGTCTACGACAAATATGTGAAGGGCGAGAAGGTGAAGGATCTCGTCTCACGGATCCAGGCGACGAACTGATCTCGATCATAAACGCAGCGTCGGGCCGGCGGAGCGCCTGCCCACCTCTTTTCTTGAGGGAGATTTCAACCGATGCGTGCCCACCTTGCCGCTTTGTCTCACATCCTCTCCATCGTCAACAGAGCGGCACTCTTGTTGTCGGGACTCGGCCTTATCCTGATGACGGCCTTCATCGGTTGGCAGGTGTTCGGTCGTTATGTGCTGAACCAGTCGCCAAGCTGGACGGAACCGGCGTCACTCCTGCTCATGAGCTGGTTCATCCTCCTGGGCGCGGCAGTCGGCGTGCGCGAGGCCAATCACCTCGGCTTCGAGAGCGCACTCCATCATGCGCCGCATTTCTTGCGTCAGGTGATGCTCATCATAACAGAAGTGCTGGTTGCAGGCTTCGGCCTGGCCATGACGTGGTACGGCACGGAACTGGCGGTGGAGACCTGGTCCGCAGCCATGCCGGGCCTGCCGATCCCGCAAGGTATGGATTATGTGCCGCTCGCTGTCGGCGGGCTTCTGATCGCTCTGTTCTCGTTGGAGAAGCTCGTGAGGCTTCTGCTTGCGGGTGAAAGCGTACCCCTGGTTCGAATCGACGAGCCGCATCTCGTTGTCGTGAAGGAATGATGCCATGACGATCTGGGTTCTCTTCGGCGTCTTCACCCTGCTGCTGCTGATCGGAACGCCGGTTGCATTCTGCTTGGGCATCGCTTCTCTCGCGACCGTGCTTTACATGGGATTGCCACCCGTCGTGGTATTCCAGCAGCTCAATTCCGGCATGAACGCGTTCGCCATGATGGCGATCCCGTTTTTCATCTATGCCGGTGATCTCATGATGCGCGGCGGCATTGCCGATAGGCTCATTCGCCTTGCGGCCGGATTCGTCGGCCACCTTCGCGGTGGTCTTGGGCAGGTCAATGTCGTCGCTTCGACCCTGTTCGGCGGGATTTCCGGCTCCGCTATCGCGGACGCCTCGGCCATCGGCGGCATCATGATTCCACAGATGGAAAAGCGCGGCTATGCCAAGGACTACAGCGTCAACGTCACAGTGAATGCAGCGATCATTGCGCTGCTGATCCCGCCTTCGCACAACATGATCATCTACTCGATCGCAGCGGGCGGGACAATTTCGGTTGCGGATCTGTTCACGGCCGGTGTGGTGCCAGGGCTGCTTCTCGCAGCGGCGCTCATGATTACAGCCTATTGGGTTGCGGTACGGCGCGGCTATCCGGCCGATCCGTTCCCCGGCTTCCGGATGCTGGCCTATTTCTTCGTGTCGGCGGTGCCTGGAATCCTGCTCATCGGCATCATCTTCGGCGGGGTGCGCTCAGGCATCTTCACGGCCACGGAAAGCTCCTGCATCGCAGTCGTCTATGCGCTTCTCGTCACGTTCTTCGTCTACCGCGAGCTGAACTGGCAGGGTTTCGTGGAGGCGACTCTTGGTGCGGTGCGGACGACCGCCATGGTGCTCCTCGTCATCGGCACGGCGAGCGCCTTCGGCTGGCTCATGGCCTTTCTGCAGGTGCCGCAGGCGACCATCGACCTGATGAAGGCTGTCTCGGACAATCCTATCGTCGTCCTGCTGCTGATCAACGTGATCCTGCTGGTGCTCGGCACCTTCATGGATATGGCGCCGATGATCATCATCTGCACGCCCATCTTCCTGCCGGTGATCAAAGCCTTCGGCATTGATCCGGTGCATTTCGGCGTTATCCTGATCCTGAATGCCGGCATCGGCCTCAACACGCCGCCGGTCGGATCGGTTCTGTTCGTCGGTTGTGCCGTCGGAAAGATTTCGATCGGTGAGGCCATGCAGACGATCTGGCCCTTCCTGGGCGCGAGCGTCCTCGTGCTGCTGCTCGTCACTTATATCCCGGGTCTGTCGCTGTGGCTTCCGGCTCTGTTCCACTGAGCGTGTCCTCGGGAGCCCTTCTGACGTCTACGAGAGCGAACTAGCGGCCCTGCATCAGCTTTAGCCGGGAGCGCAGGGCCTCTTGAATATGCGACCTTGCGAGCTTCTCCGCTTGGTCGGGATTGCGTGCGGCGATGGCGTCGATGAGAGCCCGGTGCTCCGCAGCAGCCGTCGAGGGGCGGCCCGCGGCACTGAAGGTCGTCGCGCCAAGGAGAGAAATTCCATCCTGGAGTTCCTGGAGGGCGCTGTCGAGATACCGGTTCCGGGCCGCCCGGAAGATCGTCTCGTGAAAGACGCGATTGAGTCTGGCCATCTCGGCGGGATCATCCAGATGGGCCTCAAAGGCTAGTTCCAAGTCAGCCAGAGCGTCGATTTCAGGATCGGAGGCGTGCTGGGCGGCGAGGCGGGCGGCGGCGCCTTCCAGGATCTCACGCATGGCATAAAGCTCAAGCACCTCGGCCGTATCGAGGCTTCGGACGATGAGGCCGCGGCCGCCTGCAGGCTCCACGAACCCTTTCGCCATCAGACGGCCAAGCGCTTCACGGACAGGGGTCCGGCTGACCTTGAGGCGTTGGGCCACTTCCTCCTCCCGGAGCCGATCCCCAGGGCGATAGAAGCCTGCCCGCAAAGCTTGGCAGAGCGTACGGAAAACGGCTTCGCTAAGCGGGATTCCCGTATCCCGGTCGACCAGTTCCAACGGGACAGGCCCTTGATCCGACATCCAAGCCCCCGGGTTGATGCTTCCAATCTATGAAGCAAAGAAGATCTCTCTTGACCAGTGCACCCGTTTGGATATTTTTGTATACAAACGTGCGCAATGTCTCTAGGGCAAGGGGTGATCTCTGCGGTCAGAGAGAAAGCGACGCTGGAACCGTATCATCCTATCGGGGAACGGTCTCGGCTGGAGTTGCGCTGGCAAGCCTGCTGGAGATTGAGGCAGATGAAGGTTGAAACCGCGCTGTCGAGAGACCTGCCGCCAACGGAGGGGGCGTACTCGGCATTGCGTACGAACGCACAAGGCCAGAGCGTCCCGGTCGAGTTGACGCGGAAATATGACGTCCTGGTTGTCGGGGGAGGCAATGCTGCACTCTGTGCGGCCATCAGCGCGCGCCGGTCAGGCGCTTCCGTGCTGGTGCTTGAGGCCGCACCCAAATTCTACCGGGGCGGTAATACCCGGCATACCCGCAACATGCGATGCGCCCATGATGCGGCGACTGAAATCCTGACAGGTCCTTATACGGAGGACGAGTTCTGGGAGGATCTGCTGCGGGTGACGGGCGGCCAGACCGATGAAGAGCTCGCCCGCTTCATGATCCGCGAGTCGAAGGAAATCCTGCATTGGATCGTCGAACAGGGGGTTCGCTGGCAGCCGTCTCTGGGTGGAACGCTCAGCCTCGGGCGGACGAATTCGTTCTTCCTAGGGGGAGGGCGAGCGATGCTGAACGCGCTCTATCTCACGGCGGAGCGCCTAGGCGTCGACGTGCTCTACGATGCAGAGGTCGTCGATCTCGACATTCGAGGCGGCAGGTTCACGTCCGCCACAGTCGCCCATGGTGCGCAGCGGCATGACGTTCGTGCCGGCGCTTTGGTTGCCGCCGCAGGAGGCTTCGAGGCCAATATCGAATGGCTGAAGCAGTACTGGGGAGAGGTTGCCGACAACTTCCTGATCCGCGGAACGCCTTACAATCGTGGCTCGGTGCTCAGGATGCTGCTGGACAAGGGGGTGCAGCAGATCGGTGATCCGACGCAGTGCCATGCCGTTGCCATCGATGCGCGTGCGCCGAAGTTCGACGGCGGAATCATCACCCGCCTCGACTGCGTCGTCTTCGGCATCGTGGTGAACAAGAATGCCGAGCGCTTTTATGACGAAGGTGAGGATGTCTGGCCGAAGCGTTACGCGATCTGGGGCCGCCTCGTCGCGGCTCAGCCGGATCAGATCGCCTATATCATCTTCGATGAGCCTTCTCTCGAACTCTTCATGCCGTCGCTCTATCCGCCTGTGAAAGCAGACAGCATCCGGGAGCTCGCCGGAAAGCTCGGTCTCGATCCTGGGGCGCTTGAGACCACTGTCGAAACTTTCAACCAGGCGGTGCGACCCGGCACGTTCGACCACACGATCCTGGACGATTGCAGGACGGAAGGGCTGATGCCGTCGAAGAGCCATTGGGCGCGGCCGATCCGCACCGCTCCTTTCTATGCCTACCCGGTTCGCCCGGGCATCACTTTCACCTATCTGGGCACGCGCGTGAACAAAGAGGCGCGGATGCTCATGGCCGATGGCAAGCCGTCAGCAAACATGTTCGCCGCCGGAGAGATCATGGCAGGCAATGTCTTGGGCAAAGGCTATGCCGCCGGCATCGGAATGACAATCGGCAGCGTCTTCGGACGGATCGCCGGGCGAGAGGCCGCAAAAAATGCACGCAACTAAAGCTCTCGAAGAAGCCGATCGTCTGATGACGGTTTGCAACTCCTGCCGCTATTGCGAAGGATTGTGCGCAGTGTTTCCTGCCATGGAGATGCGGCGCGCTTTTAACGATGGCGATCTTAACTACTTGGCCAATCTCTGCCATGGCTGCGGCGCGTGCTACACCGATTGCCAGTTCTCGCCGCCGCATGAATTCAACGTCAACGTCCCCCAAACCTTGGCGAAGGTGCGTAACGATTCGTACAAGTTCTATGTTTGGCCGCGCGCCCTGGCGCCCATCTTCGAACGTAACGGGCTCGCGATCAGCCTTATTGCTGCGCTCAGTGTCGGGCTTTTCTTCTTCGGTCTGATGGCCATCAACGACCCGGCCGTGATGTTCGGGGTGCAGACGGGACCGGGTGCGTTCTATCGCATCATGTCGCACAATGCGATGGCGGGCGTGTTCGGCGCCGCGTTCTTCTATGCCATCGCAGCCATGATCATGGGATTTCGCATGTTCTGGCGCGACATCGGCGAGACGCGCGAGACGCTGACCAACAGCGTCTCGGTCTGGCAGGCGATGAAGGACACCATGGCGCTGCGCTATCTCGACGGCGGCGGGCCGGGCTGCTTCAATGAGGACGAGCGACCGATCGACCGTCGCCGCCTGTATCACCACCTGACCTTCTATGGTTTCTTTCTCTGTCTCGCCGCGACGAGCACAGCGACGCTCTATCACTATCTGCTCGGCATGCAGGCCCCCTATCCCTGGTACGACTTGCCCGTCGTTCTCGGATCGCTAGGCGGTATTGGCCTCGTGATCGGCCCTGCCGGCCTCTTGTGGGCGAAGATCAAGCGCGATCCGGCTCTGCGCGATGAGAATGGGCGTAGCATGGAGATGGCTTTCATCGTGATGCTGTTCCTGGTGAGCCTGACGGGTCTCCTGCTTCTGGTGCTGCGTGCGACCCCCGCCATGGGCACGATGCTCGCGCTGCACATGGGCTTCGTATTCGGCTTCTTCATCACGATGCCTTACAGCAAGTTCGTCCACGGCATTTACCGTTTCGGCGCGCTTGTTCGATATGCGAAGGAGCGCCGTGCGCTTCATGAGCCGACGCCATCGAAGGCTCGGGCGCTTGGAGTTCCTGACGCCAAAGCCGGAATCTGAAGGCGTTAGCGCGCCAATATCAACTTCCGAAGACCGTCACGATAAAGATAACGGTCGCAACATCCCATCAAGAGGAGACAAACATGGGGTTTAACCGCAGGATATTATTGGGATTGGCGTTGATTGCCGGCGCGGCTCTGCCGTCGGCAGGCCATGCCCAAGAAGGCAACTTGAAGATCATGGCGCCCGCCGCTCCTGGCGGTGGATGGGATCAGACGGCACGGGCCGTGGGACAGGCTCTCACGGAGGCTGGCTTGGCCCGGTCCGTGCAGGTCGCGAATGTCCCGGGTGCGGGCGGCACGATCGGCATCGCTCAATTCGTGAACAGTGCGAAAGGCGATGCAACCCAACTCATGGCGAGCGGCTACGTCATGGTAGGCGCCATCATCACCAACAAGTCGCCCGTCACTTTGGATCAGGTCACGCCGATTGCACGACTGACAGGTGAATGGCAGGCGATTGCCGTTCCGGCGTCCTCTCCGATCAAGACCATGAAAGAGCTCGGCGAGCTCATCAAAGCCGATCCGGCGAAGGTCACCTGGGCCGGCGGTTCTGCTGGCGGACCGGACCACATCCTGGCCGCCCTGATCACCAAGAATGTCGGGGCTGATCCGAGCAAGACGAACTACATCGCCTTTTCGGGAGGCGGCGAGTCGCTCGGTGCGCTTCTCGGCGGCAAGGTGACGGCCGGCATCAATTCGCTCAGCGAGTTCATGAGCCAGGTCAAGGCGGGCAAGCTTCGGCTTTTGGCCATCTCCACCCCGAACCGCTTGCCGGAGCTCGATGCACCGACCCTGAAGGAGAGCGGAATCAATCTCGAGCTTTCCAACTGGCGGATGATCGTCGCTCCACCCGGCATCAGTGCTGATGAGCGCGCTCGCCTCACGAAAATGTTCGAGGATCTCGCCAAGTCCGATGCGTGGAAGAAAATGCTCAAGACCAAAGCCTGGGATGACATCTTCCTGACGGGGGCGGCTCTCGACGAGTTCGTGAAACAAGAGCAGGCTCGAACCGCCGCAGTGCTTCAGGATGTCGGGCTGGTGAAGTAATCACAGCCAGATATGGAACTGTGAGGCGTGCCTGTGGCGCGCCTTGTCATGTCGGACTCCTGTAACGTTCAGGCTGCAAACAACCGGCGCAGATCGCGCACATTGGTGAGGTCGTCGAGCCTGAGCACTTTGTGAATCAGTTCCGTTGCCCGGTCGGACCCGATGACGGGTTTCATGAGATCGAGCGCCTTCGCCTCGATCTCACTGCCGTCCATCGGGTTCTCCGGTGTGCCTCGCACGGCCTTGGCATGATGCCGGAGGTGGCGACCATCGGTCGTCTCGATTTCAACGATGGCCTGCCGGGCCGGAGTGGCAATCGTGAGCTCGGCACTTGGAACGAGTTCGATCAGCCTGCGGATGGCCATCACCGTTGGGTCATTCATTCGCTCACGGTCATGGCAGCTCTCGAACGTCACTGTGCCATCGACAAGGGCAAGAGCGGCGAGATGCTGAACGCAGACATCCGGCATCGTCCGGTTGTCGACGATGTGGATCCGATCATCAGGCATCGTGATGATGACGCGCCTGACCTGCTCCGCTCTCAGATCATTGGTTTCGATCAGGGTTGTCGTTGCATCGAGCACGGCCTGGATGGGTGATCCCACGCACCACTTCTTGATCGAGGCCCGCATGATCTCGAAATGGGATCCAAGCCCTTCCGTCAGGCGAGAGGGATTGGGTTTTTCACCAAAGGCGGTGAAGAGATTGTGCTTGCCCGAAAACGGATCATCCACGGCCGAGAAACCAGCGGCGACCATGGTTGCCGCCGCGACGCCATTGCGCGCGCCCATACCACCGAAGTCGAAAGCTTTCTCCACATGCTCCTTGTCGCGCTGCCAGAATGGAACGCCTGATGCCTGTTGGGTTGCATATGACAAGACATGCCGGACACGTGTCGCATCGAAACGGAAAAGGGCCGCAGCCGCAGCCGCTGCGCCGAAAGCGGGCCCCAGACTATGGGTGCTGTGACGGACGGTGTCGGGCCGGCTGAAGCCAAGGGCCATCGTGGTGCGGGCGCCAATGTCATAACCAAGGGCCACGGCACGCAGGAGATCCTGTCCGCTGCGGTCCTGTTGCTCGGCGATGGCCAGAGCTGCGGGGATGATCCCGCAGCCGGGATGGAACCGCCCTGCGAGATGCGAATCATCTGTCTCATCGGCATGACCGGCCATGCCATTGGCAAGAGCGGCGCTGGTGGCCGGCAGAACAAGCGAAGTGCCGAGGACCGCCGCTTCCGCATTGCCTCCGAAGGAGCCGACGTAAGCTGCTGCAAGGCGGCCTGCTCGCAAGCGTGATCCCGACAGGATCGCCGCAATCGTATCGAGAATGTGTTGCTTCGTCTTGAGCGCGACATCCCGCGGTATGTCACGATCAAGCGTGCCGGCGATGTATTCCGAGAGAACAGAGGCCTCATGCGAAATCTCGTTGGCTGACTGCTCGTGCATTGGGTTTTCCTCCTGTTCGCCGCTCTTGCATCCGTCCAAATCGTTGGAAATAGACAGCTTCGTCCTGTTTATCATGACCTTCTCCCCTCAGCGGATTAGCCGAGCACGGAAATTCCAGGACATTGAAGTTATCTGTCGATTGTTGACAATTTCATCTTCGTCAATGAATACTCGTGCATGCAAAGCAATACAAGGCCGGTGCCGGACAAAAGATCGCTTTGCTGGTGAGGAGGCGCAGCCACATGAACGGTCAGGTCGCTCGGGCGGAATACGGGGCTGCTGCCCTTGATCTGAACATCACCAAGGATCTGTGCGCCTTTCTGGCTGTGCTCTCATTTGAGGATCTGCCCGAGACCGCCGTGCATGCGGGCCGACGGGGCGTTCTCGACTGGCTCGGTTGTGCTCTTGCCGGGAGCAGGCACCCGACGATCAGCAAGCTGCTTTCCGTTCTCGAGGAGGTCGGCGGCCCCGCAAGGGCAACGGTGCTTGGACGACAAACCAAGCTGGGGCTGCTCGATGCCCCGATCGCCAATGGTCAGATGGGCCACGTGCTCGATTTCGACGACACTCATATGGGAGGGGTCGTGCTTCACGCCAGCTCCCCCATCCTGTCGGCGCTCTTTGCGCTCTCCGAGAGAAATACGGTGACTGGCAGGGATCTCCTGACAGCCTATGCGGCTGGTTTCGAGGCAGGTGTTCGCACAGGGCAGGGCGCGCCAGCGCATCATGCGGGAGGATGGCATCTGACGGGAACGCTCGGCTCGATCGCTGCAGGAGCGGCTGCGGGAAAGCTCTTAGGCTTGAATTACCAGCAGATGGTCCATGCCCTCGGCATTGCGGCGACGCAGGCGGCAGGCATGCAGCAGAACCGCGGAACGATGTGCAAATCGCTCCATGCCGGCAAGGCGGCATCGAGCGGGGTCCTGGCCGCGCTGCTCGCGCAGAAGGGTTTCGACAGCTCGGATGAAATCCTCGAGGGAAAGCGCGGGTTCTGCCGGATCTACAGCAGCATCGCCAAGACCGAGCTCATTCTCGATCAACTCGGCGAGCGTTGGGAAATCACCCGAAACGGTCACAAGCCCTATGCGTGCGGGGTCGTGCTGCATCCAACCATCGACGCGATGATTGCTCTGGCCGCAAAGGTGCCTGCTGCGGATGAGGTCGCGACGATCGATCTAAGGGTGAATCCTTTGGCGGTTTCGATCACCGGCGTTGCCGACCCCAAGATGGGCCTCAAATCGAAATTCAGTCTCACTCATACCGCAGCCGTCGCATTCCTGGATCGTACGGCGGGCATTGCGCAATACACGGATGAGCGGGCTCGCCATCCTGATGTCGTCGCTCTGCGTGATCGTGTAAGTGTCCAAACGGATGAGAGCCTTGGAAAGGACCAGGCCTGGGCTGCCGTCGTCCTACGAAATGGCGAGCGCTACGAACATCAGGTCGTCCATGCGAGCGGCACGGTGGACAATCCGATGTCCGATGCTGCCATTGAAGCCAAGTTCCTGGCGAATGCGGCGTCGGTAATCGGGCAGGAGAGAGCATCGCGTATCCGTGACGCGGTCTGGCACCTCGACCAGCTTGGCGACATTCGCGGTCTGTTGGACCTATGCGCCTGAGAGACGATCTCCGCCTCCCGTCCTGGCATACTCTTCCGAGCCTTGTCCTGGCCGTCGGACTAGGCTGGCTTGCATCCTCTGTTCATGTGCCGCTGGCCTGGGTTCTCGGGCCTTTGATCGCGACGGCTTTGATCTCCATCGCTGGGCATCCTGTTTTCGCGCCTGCTCTCGGGAGACGTCTTGGACAGGCCATCGTCGGCACCAGTGTCGGCCTCAACATCACTGCAGCAGCCGTTGGTGTCCTGATCATGTGGGCCCCATGGATGGTGGTTACGGCGCTCGTCGCGATCCTGTTTGCAGCAGCATTGTCGGTGCCGATGTCCATGATCAGCAAGATCGATCATAAGACGGCGTTCTTCTCTCTCACTCCAGGGGGACTCTCCGAGATGGCGAATATCGGCGTCTCCGTAGGCGCCGAGGCAGAGCCGATTGCCGTTTCTCAAGCACTGCGTGTCGCTCTGTTGGTCTGTCTCATGCCCCCGCTGATCATCGCTCTCGGCATCGACGGGGGCTTGATAAATCAAGCGAGTCAGGTCCAGCTTTCCTGGTGGCACGTCGCAGTGGCACTCGCTGCGGGGATGGCTGGCGTCGTGGTCACAAGGCTGTTGCGCTTCAACAATCCCTGGACCGTCGGAGCAATCCTTGGCACCGGCATCGTGGCGGCAACGGGCTTGCTGACAGGGCGCATGCCGGGAAGTTTGTTCGCGCTTGGGCAATTCCTGATCGGACTTTCGATCGGCGCTCGCTTCCGGCGGGAAAGCCTTGTCCGGCTTCCGCGCATCTTCATCGTGAGCGCCTTGTTCACGATCCTGCTATCCGTTCTGCTCTTCGCCTATGCCGGATTCCTGTCGGCCCTGACCGGAATCGATCTTGCGAGCGTGGCGCTCGGTTCATCTCCCGGGGGGATGGCCGAGATGGCTCTAACGGCGCAGGTGCTCCATCTCAACGTCGCGCTCGTGATCGCCTTCCATGTCATTCGTGCGTTCTTCGTGAACGGTTTCACGCTCTATTTCTATAAGTTCTTCAGCTGGATAGGTCTGTTTTCAGGCGTTGCGGCCGTCCTAGGCCGCCGCTGGCATCATTGAGGGACTTCGATCGATCCTTGATGCGAAGAGGTGATCTTGACCGGCTCTATACATTGTGCACTACTGTATACAATAATCTGTCGGCAGTCGACGCGAGGCCGCCGGGACTTGGGGCCGGGACTTGAGGCAAAGAGTTCGTTGAGGGGGCTTGCGACGAATTCGCCTTGGCTCTTGGGAAGAGAGCGGAAAGCTCCTGTGACAGGATCAATGAATCGTCCAGCAAGGCCGCTGAGCTTGGGTTCGGGCGAACGGAGCGAACGGGGAGGAAGCTGTGGCAGAGAGTAAACTGCTTGATGGGCAGGTTGCCATCGTGACAGGCGGCGTGCGACGCATAGGCAAAGCCATTGCGATGTCCCTGGCCCGCGAGGGCGCTGCGATCGTTATCAACGCGCGCTCTTCGCGAGACGAGGCCGAAGCCACCGCACGAGAGATCGAGGCGGTCGGCGGGCGCACCATGGTTCACATTGCGGATGTCACGGATGAAGAGGCTGTCGCCGGAATGGTTTCGGCGACCATGGAGGCGTTTGGACGGATCGACATTCTCGTCAATAATGCAGCGATCCGCCGGGAGGTGCCGTTCACGGAGATGACGCTGACCGAGTGGCGTGAGATCACGGGCGTCATCCTCGAAGGAGCCTTCCTGGGATCTCGCGCCGTTCTCCCTCACATGGTCCGCTCACAACATGGACGCATCATCAATATCGGTGGGGTGAGCGCGCATACGGGGGCTTACAACCGCGCTCATGTGGCAGCTGCCAAAAGTGGCCTGACAGGACTGACCCGTGCGCTTGCGGTCGAGTTCGCTGCACAAGGCATCACGGTCAACTGCGTCGTACCCGGCAAGATCGGCGGCAAGCGCTCGGCAACCTCAGGGCACAGCGTGTCGCTCCCGGGCGGAGGGCAGCCTCTGGTCGGCCATGATGGCGCGCCGGAAGATGTGGCGGAGGTTGTGCGAACCCTGTGCCTGCCAACCGGTGGTTTCATTACCGGCCAGACCATCCATGTGAATGGTGGCCTGTACATGCCGTAGGCCGGCTAGCTGTGCCGTAACGGCAGCAAGTTCCAGAATAGCTCTTGCCATTCAATCGGGACTGGTGTGGTATCTCAAATTGTCGACAGTTAGCAAAATAAGCTGACCCATAGACCGCCGAAAAGGCGGCTTCGATGAACAAGGAGGAAACGGTGACATTCTCTCGGCTAAAAACAGCATTCTGCGCAGGCTTGGCGGTTGTCGGCCTGTTGGTGCAACCCGCTCTTGCTGCTGAATACCCGCACAAGACCGTGAAGCTCGTAACGCATTCCAGTCCTGGAGGCGGGACTGATGTCTTCCTGCGCGAGCTGATCAAGCATCTCTCGCCCATCATGAACGTCACCTTCGTCGTCGAGAACGTTCGCGGCGGTGCCGGCGCCAAGGCCGTGGCCTATCTCGCGGGATCGCCTGCGGATGGCAGCGTCTTCTATGGAACGACGCCCAGCTACATCAACACGTCGCTGCTCAGCAAACCTGAGAAGACGTTCGAGGATCTCGATCCGGTCGTGAACCTCTTCCAGGATCCGCAGATCGTTTTCGTGCGTGCGGATAGCCCCTACAAGATGCTGAAGGATGTCGTCGAGGATGCCAAGAAACGCCCGAACCAGGTGCGTGTTGGCGTCAGCACGCCGGGCTCCCTCGACCGTCAGGTCATGGAGCAGCTCAAGGCCGAGACCGGCACGGAAATGACCATCATCACGCATGACGGCGGTGGCGACGTGATGCTGAGCGTTCTGAACGGCACATCCAATGTCGGTATCGGCGAGGTCGCCGAATTACGCGGACAGATCGACGCCAAGAAGATCCGGGTGATCACGACCTACACCGAACAGCGACTGCCGCAATTCCCCGATGTGCCCACTGCCAAGGAGCAGGGAATGAATCTCGTTGTCCGCAAGTTCCGTGGCATCGCGGGACCGAAGGGGCTTCCGCGCGAGATCGTAGCGGCGTGGGAAGATGCGACCCAGAAGGTGCTTCAGGACCCGAAATTCAAGGCCTGGTATGAGAAGGATGCTCTCATCCCGGCCTATATGGACCAAGCCACATACAAGAAGTTCATCGCTGATTTTGCGGAAGGACAGAAAGCCTTCTTCACGAAGTACGGCATCACGACCGAGTGATCTGCGCAGTGATCCGTGAGGCTTTTCGGGAGAGTGATGATGCGCAGCAATTTGATCACAGGGATTCTTCTTCTCGTGTTCTCGGTGATTTTCTGGTTGGGCGCTGATGCAATCCCGAAAAGCCGCCTCGGCGGCAGCGTGGGTGCGGATGGTCTCCCGAAGATGCTGGCGATCGCATTGGGTGTTCTGTCGGTCGGCTACATTGCCCAGACGTTGCTGACGGCGCGGATGGCGGGACCTGTCATAGCGCCCGGGCGCGAACCCAGGGCGGTGGATTACACACGCCACCTCAGGGCAATCGGCATGATTGTTCTCGGAGCCGTCTATGTCGCGGTCATTCCTTATCTTGGTTACATCCTGAGCATTGCTCTGCTGTTGCTGAGCGTTGCTCTCTATAACGGCAAGCGTCCTTCCCGCGGACTGCTCTTGTTCGCCGTTCTCGGCTCGATCGGATTTTACCTGCTGTTCGTCAGGCTTCTGGACGTTCCTCTGCCGGCAGGGATCTGGCCGAGTCTCATTGGCTGAGCATGGGCGTCGACAGTCGGTTGGCACCCATTCTTTCATTCGTCTCAGGAGCGTATCCATGGACGGCCTCTCCTACGCCTGGCAAGCAGTAATATCCATGCCCGTTCTGGCAGCCGCTCTAGGGGGCGTCCTGTGGGGCATCCTCGGCGGGGCTCTCCCGGGTATCTCGCCTTCGATCGCGATGGCTCTGCTTTTGCCGTTCACCTATAATCTGTCGCCACTCGTCGCAGTGGTCCTGCTCGCAGCTGTCTATGTGGGGGCTGAATATGGCGGCTCCATTCCGGCCATTCTCATCAGAACTCCCGGCACGAACTCCGCCGCGGCGACGGTAATCGATGGATATGAGATGCAGCGTCAGGGGCGGGGCGGTGAGGCTTTGGGCCTCTCGCTTGTCGGCGGGACGATCGGCGGCTTGTTCGGCCTCATCCTGCTGTCGACACTGACAGAACCGCTTGCGAGTCTCGCGCTGATCTTCACGCCGCCAGCCTATTTTGCTCTCGGTATTCTCGGCATCAGCATCATCGGATCCTTGTCGGAAGGCGCGCTCCTGAAAGGTCTTATTTCCGGCGTTCTCGGCATGATGATCGCCACCGTCGGCACGGACCCGATCTCAGGTGTGAGCAGGTTCACTTTCGGAAATCCCAATCTGCTCGAAGGAATTCACTTCATTCTCATCATGCTCGGCATCTTCGCGGTTGCGGAGCTCATGACGCAAGCCGGAGAGGAACGCTGGACGGAGGGCAGCAAGCCAGATACCACTCAAGCGCGGCTCAAACTTCCCAACCTTTCGACCCTGTGGCGTCTGCGCAAGGCGCAGGGGATCGGCTGTGTCTTGGGAGCCATTGAAGGCGTAATTCCTGGCGGGGGTGGTTCCGTTGCAGCCTTCCTGTCCTACAACGAAGCTCGCCGCTGGTCGAAAGAGCCCGAGAAATTCGGCAAAGGATCGGAGGAGGGCGTCATCGCGCCCGAGACTGCCAACAACGTCGTGTCTGCGACCGCGCTCGTGCCGACATTGAGCTTCGGTATTCCGGGCTCGAACTCGACCGCCATTCTTCTCGGTGGCTTTCTCATTCACGGATTGCAGCCGGGTCCGCTACTGTTCACGAGCAATCCCGACATCGTCTATGGCCTGTTCGGTGGCCTCTTCACGGCAAACATCATGATGTTCCTTCTCGGCATCGTGATCCTCGGACCTTGCATCTGGCTCGTGCAGCGGCCGAAGCCATACCTCATGGCCGCCATCTTCGGCCTGGTGGTGTCAGGCGTCTATTCGATCGATCACAGCCTCTTCGATCTCTCGATCGTTCTTGCGGCAGGCATCGTCGGTTACGTGATGCGTGTGCTCGGTTTCCCGCACCTGCCCCTGATCCTTGGCCTCGTGCTCGGATACATGATCGAATCCAATTACCGTCGCGCGCTGCTGATCACCAACGGGGACCACATCGTCTTCCTGCAGGATAACGTCAGCCTCGGCCTTCTGACCTGTGCGGCTCTCATCATCTTCTTCTCCGCCTTGAGAGAGTTTCGCCGCTACCGGAACCCGATTGTCCTGTCCGAGCCGCAGGTCCAGGACAGCAAGCAGGATCCGGCATCGTTTCCTTCCTGACAAAATGGATTCACTCCTGACGATACGGAGAAAGACGTTATGGCAAAAGAGAACACGCCTCCACCCGGGCAGGCGCTTGCGGAACAGTTTGCAGCTTGGGCCTCGGCCTTGGACGATGCTTCTCTCCCGCAGGAACTTCGGGACACTGCAACAGCGGCCCTCATCGACCATGCAGGATTGGCCGTCTCGGCCCGTCACGAGGATTACGTTCAAGCTATCGCATCCGCCTGGGAAGGTGCGGGTTCCTGCACGGCTTTCGGCCATGCGCGCAGCTATGATGCAGCCGGCGCGGCTTTGATCAACGGAACGGCGTCCCACGGTGAGGATTATGACGACACTTTCGAGGGCACGCCCGTGCATACCAGCGCAGTCATCGTACCGGCCGTGCTGGCTGCTTGCGAGCGTCATGGAAGAACGGGCTCCGATGCGTTGCGAGGAATAGCAGTTGGCGCGGAACTGATGTGCCGCATGGCCATTGTCGCGCCGACGGCACAGCACCGGGCTGGTTTCCACCCGACAGCGATCATTGGCGCCATCGGTGCCGCTGCCGGAGTCGGCACGGCGCTGCGCCTGACGCCAACTCAGCTTGTTGATTCGCTCGGCGTCGCTGCGAGCTTCGCCTCGGGCATTATCGAATACTTGGCGGAAGGAACCTGGACGAAGCGCATCCACCCAGGCTGGGCTGCTCAGGCGGGATTGCGTGCTGCATTGCTTGGGCGCGCAGGATTCAAAGGACCGCGAACTGTTTTCGAAGGTGAGCACGGCTTCTTCTTTGCTTTTGGTGTTCCGGACATCGCGCCGGACTACTCGCGCATCACATCCGATCTGGGGCGCGACTGGAAGGCCAGCCGTATTGCCTTCAAGCCTTATGCCTGCGGCACGATGGTTCAACCGTTCATCGACTGCGCTATCCGTCTTGCGCGGGAGGGTGTGAAGCCCGAGGACATCGAGGACGTTCTCTGCAAGGTCGGAGAGGGAACCGTGCACCGGCTGTGGGAGCCTCTTGCGGAGAAGCGTCGTCCATCGACCCCATATTCCGCGAAGTTCAGCGTTCCCTTCGGTGTTGCAGCCGGCCTCGTCGACCAGGCGGCCGGGCTTGGTCAGTTTACCGAGGAGAGGATTCGGGATCCCCAGGTTCTGGCGCTCGCAGGAAAGGTCCGATACGAGATCGACCCGAATGACGAGTATCCGAAAAACTATACCGGAACCGTCATCGCGAGATTGAGGGACGGGAGCGTTCGAAGTGCGCATCAGCCCCACATGCGCGGCGGTGCGCGAGAGCCGCTGTCCCGTGATGAGATCCTTGCGAAGTTCTACGCGAATACGCGGTATGGCGGCTGGATGCCGTCCCAGGCGGACGCTCTCTCGCGATGGTGCGAGCGTCTCTTCGAGGCTCCGAGTCTTGCCGGAATCGAGGCCTTTCGCGGCTGAACATGAAAGAAGCGCGGAGGTATCGTCCGCGCTTGTTCATAGAAGTAGACGATGAAGGCAGGTCCTCACCGAGGCCTGCCCTGAATCTTTGAGCTTACCGCGACGGGACGCCCGCTTCGATGACCGGCATCAGCGAGGACGCGTTCGCAACATCCCGGCACAGGGCGATGAAACGATCCGCGCCCGATGTTCCCAGAACGGGTTCGCAGAGGTCGCGCACCTTTCCATCGAGCTCTTCATTGCTCATCGGGCGATCAAGGCTGCCGATCGCGTGCTCGACGAAAAGTTCGTGAACCTTCCCATCCGTCGTGGTGATCGTGACCTTGACCTGATCCTCGTGAATGCCTTTCTCCGCCTCGGCCCTCACCTTGCGGCGCAAGGCGACGATCTTGGGGTCCGTCACCACCTCGTCCGCATATTCATGTTCCCCGCAACGGCCATAGACGATCGCTGCCGCGCAGGAATGGTAAACCGAGAACTTTCCTTCGAGGCCGGTCCTGGGTTCGGTTTTGCCGGTCAGCTCGAGCACGAGGGGATGAACCTTCAACTCGATCGAGGCAATATTCTCTGCTGTCAGGCCATGGGCACTTCTCAGCTGAATGCAGCCATCCAAAGCCGGGTGGATCACGATTCCGCAGGCGAAGGGCTTATAGGTGTTGAGTGCAATCTCCCAGGTCTCTCCCAGCCTCTCCGTGATCTCGGCAGGGTCGAATTTCGTCGACAGCACATGCGCGAAGCCTCGTGGCGCCTCGATGCCTCGCTCGGAGCTGGTAAAGTTCTGGGCCGCGAGATGAGCCGCGAGAAGCCCGTTCTGAGCGGCCCGTCCCGGATGGAACGGCTTGCACATTGTGCCGAACATCTCACGAAGCCCCGACGACTGAGTCGCCGCAATGCCGAGCGCCCACGTCATCTGCTGCGCATTCAGGCCCAGAACCTTGCCGGCTGCAGCCGCCGCGCCGAAGACACCCGTCGTTCCCGTGATGTGCCAACCGCGGTCATAGTGTTCCGGGTAGACGGAATTGCCGATGCGGCATTCCACTTCGACGCCAAGAATAAAGGCATGCAGGAATTCCCGGCCGCTCATGGGGCGCGTTTCGGCGAGCGGAAGGAGGGCCGACGCGATCGGTCCGGCGGGGTGAATGATCGTCTTCAGATGCGTGTCATCGAAATCGAACACGTGTGACGAGATGCCGTTCAGCAGCGCGGCGTGGAGCAGATCGAGCTTGTCGCCCCGACCCAGAACCGTCGCCTGTCCCTGGCCTGCAAAGGGGCGGATCGCGGCGAGCGTGCGGTCGAGGGTCGAATGAATCGAGCCGCCGACAGCGCAGCCGGCCCAGTTCAGGAACGAGCGAACTGCTTCTGTATAGACGGCCTCGGGTATGTCATCGGCCTTCGACGCGACGACGAAGTTCGCGAGAACCTGTGTGACCTTCGACCGGTCGATAACTGCGGAATCCATCTTTTCTGTTCTCCAACTAACCCGAAGCGGACGCGGCTCCGATTGTGCTTCCTTTGGTGATGGAGGGTCCCGAAAAAATTGTCAACAGTTAACGAAAAATGCTCTATCCTGAGCGAGTCTTGCCTCCATGCCGAAGGTGTCCCGTCCTATGATGCTGCGCTCTCCCTCAGAAGAACTGGCCGTCCTTCGCACATCGTCCCTCGCTGCCGTCGTAGAGCGCGAAGTCGAACGCCTGATCCTCAATGGGCGCTTCTCCCCCGGTGAGCGGATCAACGAGAACAAATTGGCGTCGGAGCTGGGGACGAGCAGAGGTCCGGTCAGGGAGGCGATCCGTGCCCTGGAAGGTTCGGGACTCATCGTCTCGGTTCGGAACCGGGGCTCGTTCATTCGCCGCCTGTCCGTGCAGGAGGTGAGGGAGGTCTACGAGATCCGTTCTGCGCTGTTCGGCCTCGCCGGAAAGCTTCTCGCCGAGCGGGTCACAGCAGATCAGCTTGAGCGTCTGAACGGTTTCGTCATCGGGATGGAGGAAGCCTCCCGGGAGCGCAACTTCGATGCTTATTATCCGCTCAACCTGTCCTTTCATGAATTCATCGTGGATTCTGCCGGCAATGCCATGCTTGCGCAGCAATACCGGAGCTTCGTCAAAAAGCTGCATCTGTTTCGAGCCCGCAGTCTCGTCCAGGGTGGAGGTCTCGGCGTCTCGAACAAGGAGCACCGTGAGATGCTGTCGGCCATCGCGGCCGGAGATCCGGTCTGGGCTCACGAGGCACATTGCCGGCATGTCGTCTCAGCGCGGGATCGCCTGCTGAGCGTCATGGACGCTGAGGCAGGCAAGCCAGACCGGATCTGAGCATTATCCCGCTATCCCATTGGAAAATGAGATAGCGGGACGCGCCGGCTCGGGGTCTTGATCCAACCGTATTCCTGCTCGTTCACATTTCAGCGAAGCCAAACTCCCTCTAAGTGAGCAGGCAGACTTGCGGAAAGTAAATTGTTGACAATCTAGGATATGTCGCTGAAGCTCACCTTAGGGCACCCAAAGAGGTGCTGGCCGGCATGCCGGCTAAAGAGGGAGGTGAGATGAGCTACGTCGAGCTGACGCGTCTTTCCAAGAAATACGGCACATTCGCTGCGGTCAACGATGTCAATCTCGCGATCGCGAAAGGCCTTCTGGTCTGTCTGTTGGGACCATCCGGCTGTGGGAAAACCACGACCCTGCGCCTGATCGCCGGTTTCGTGGAACCAAGCGAAGGCGAGATCAGGGTTGGCGGGCGCACGATCTCGTCTCCGGGGCGTAGCGAGCCGCCTGAGCGGCGCAACATGTCGATGATCTTCCAGAGCTATGCGCTCTGGCCGCACATGACGGTGTTCGAGAACGTCGCTTATGGGCTGCGTCTGCGGAAACTCCCCCGCGAAGAGATCGTCCGGCGCGTCGAGAGCATTCTCGATGTCGCGAAGCTGAAGCCTCTTGCCGACCGTTATCCCGGTGAGTTGTCCGGTGGCCAGCAGCAGCGCGTTTCTCTCGCCCGTGCGCTTGTGGTTGAGCCGGAGACGTTGCTGCTCGATGAGCCCTTGTCCAACCTCGACGCCAATCTTCGCGAGGAGATGCGTTTCGAGATCAGGCGCCTCCACGACCAGTACAGATACACCACTGTCTACGTGACGCACGACCAATCCGAGGCCATGACGACCGCTGATCTGATCGTCGTGATGAACCAGGGACGCATCGAGCAGGCCGGTTCTCCGGAAGATATCTACAAGAGACCGCGCTCGGAATTCGTCGCGAAATTCATCGGAGGCGCCAACGTTCTGAAGGGCGAGCGCCTGCCCGGCGATGCTGTGGATGTGGGAGGCGTCGTGCTGCGCTGTGGAAGCGGCGACTTCGCCGCTCAGGGTCCCACCTCGGTCGCCATCCGACACCACGATATCAATCTCGCCACCACCGCTCCCGCGTCTGGTGAAACGAATTGGGTGCCCGGCACGGTCACCCGTCAGGTCTATCTCGGATCTCACCGCGACTATCTGGTCACGCTGAGCAATGGGGAGGCGATCCGCACGGTCACGCCGGCGGACATCGCTGTCCCACAAGGGCAACCGGTCTGGCTCCATCTTCCGCCGGAGCACTGCCGCGCGCTCGCACATTAAGGGAGGAAAGACATGATGAAACGCAGAACTGTTCTGAGCGGAGCGCTCGTCAGCGGCCTCGCGCTCCTCAGTGCCGGTGGTCTCGCCTGGGCGCAGGCACCGGCTCCTTATGAGCCTAATCAGGAGATGATCGACGCGGCCAAGAAAGAGGGAACTGTCGTCTGGTACACGGCGACAGACGTGCAGGTTTCGGAAAAAGTCGGTAATGCTTTCGAAGCCAAGTATCCCGGTATCAAGGTGCAGGTCGAGCGGTCTGGTTCCGAGCGCGTCTTCCAGCGCATCAGCCAGGAATACGGCTCAGGCATTCACAAGGCCGACGTGATCGAGACCTCC
Source organism: Microvirga medicaginis (assembly GCF_052658925.1). Lineage (NCBI taxonomy): Bacteria > Pseudomonadati > Pseudomonadota > Alphaproteobacteria > Hyphomicrobiales > Methylobacteriaceae > Microvirga > Microvirga medicaginis. The sequence continues at coordinate 69,312 of NZ_JBQWEL010000019.1, forward strand.
GACGCCGTGCATTTCCTCCTGTTCAAACGGCAGGGCTGGCTGCAGCCGGCGGTTCCGAGCGACGTCGCGAAATCATGGCCGGCTCAGGTGAAGGATCCCGACGGGCAGTTCGCCGCTTACCGCGCGCATCTTTCGGTCATCGGCTACAACACACAGCAGGTGAAAAAGGAGGAAGCGCCCAAGAGCCATGCGGATCTTCTGGATCCCAAGTGGCGCAACCGGATCGTCAAGGCGCATCCCGGCTACAGCGGCACCATCATGACCGGTACGCACGCCCTGAGCGAAGCCCTTGGCTGGGATTATTTCGAGAAGCTCGGAAAGCAGCGCGTCATGCAGGTGCAGTCCTCCACCGAGCCGCCGAAGAAGCTGGCTCAGGGCGAGCGCTCCGTCATGGCCGATGGCAACGAGTACAACATGTTCATGCTCAAGGAGTCGGGCGTGCCTGTCGAGATCGTCTACGCCACCGAAGGCACGCCGATCGCCATCGGGCATGCGGGTCTTCTGAAGAATGCTCCTCATCCGAATGCCGCGAAGCTCTTCTATGCGTTCCTGTTCTCCCGCGACACTCAGCAGCTGATCAGCGATGTCGGCGGGCTGCGGTCGTTCCATCCGGAGGTCAAGGAGAAGGAGGGGCGCACTCCTCTGTCCAAGATCAAGATTCTCTACTCCGATCCGGCGAAGCTCGAGCCACAGATCGAGGAGATCAAGAAGAAGTACGAGGTGAACTTCGGCACCTGAGCATCCATCCTCGGCAGGAGTGCGGGTTAGATTTTCCGGAGCAGTGAATGACCGTCTCGATCTCACTTCCGATGCCGGCACGGCGCGGACGCATCGACTTGTCTCGACCGATCTTCATCGTGCTGGTACTGGCGCTGGGCCTTCTTGTCGTCCTGCCCCTGTTCTGGCTCGCCTACTACAGCCTGTTGGATCAGAACGGCCAGTTCACCCTGGCCAACTTCTCGGCCCTGGTGACCGATCCAACCCTGCGCCGTCCGTTTCTGACGGCGCTTGGGATGGCCCTCGGCGTCGGGGTCCTTTCCTGCATCATCGCGACACCGCTCGCATGGCTCGTCGCGCGCTCGGATCTGCCCGGGCGCACGGCGATACGAGCGCTCGTCACCGCCTCCTTCGTGACGCCACCGTTTCTGGGGGCGATTGCCTGGGAGATCCTGGCCGCTCCCAACAGCGGTCTCATCAACGTGGCGTACCGCAGCCTCCTCGGCCTGCAGCCTTACGAATATCTCGTCGACATCTATACGTTCGAAGGCTTGGTGTTCGCAATCGCATGCTACACGTTTCCTTACGTCTTCACCCTGGTCGTGAATGCTTTGGAGCGTGTTCCGTCCGACCTTGAAGACGCGTCCTCGATGCTGGGCGGGCATCTCTCGACGACATTGCGGCGGGTGACGATTCCTCTCGTTCTCCCAGCCATCCTGGCCGGAACGATGATCGCTATTCTTCAGGCGCTCACCATGTTCGGGTCGCCGGCGATTCTGGCTCTCCCGGCTGGATTTCATGTGATCACCACGAAGATCTGGAGCCTGTTCCAGTATCCGCCCAAGCCCGGACTTGCTGCGGCTGCGGCCCTGCCGCTGCTCATCGTCACCATCATGCTCCTCTGGGGACAGGCACGGATTCTCGGGCGTCGCGGCTATACCACCCTCGGCGGCAAGAGCAGTGATCCTCGGATCGCCAAGCTCGGGCGCTGGCGCTGGCTCGCGATTGCCTTCGTGGTGTTCGTGCTGCTTCTGACAGTTCTTCTTCCCTATGCGGCATTGCTGAAGACGGCTCTCACGCGCACAGTTGCCGAGCCGCTCACCTGGAGCAGCTTCACGCTGCATCACGTGAACTTCGTCTTCTTCGAGTTCTCGGCCACGAAGCTCGCACTCCGCAACACGTTCCTGCTCGGCTTCCTCACCGCGACGATCGGGACGGCGATGGCTCTGGTGGTCGCTTATCTGGTGACCCGGCGATCCGTCCCGGGAAGCCAGTTTCTCGGGTACCTGGCGACGGCACCTGTCGCCATTCCCGGCATCGTTCTCGGCGTCGGATTGTTCCTGAGCTACTCCAACCCGAGCCTGATGCTCTACGGAACCCTCTGGATCCTTCTCATCGCCTTCCTGACGATCGAGATGCCCGCAGGATATCAGCAGCTGTCATCGGCCTTCAAAAGTGTGCATCCCGAGCTTGAGGAGGCGAGCCGCATCCTGGGTGGGACCCGGATGACCACCCTGCGGCTCATCACGGCTCCGCTGCTCCGCTCGAATGTCGTTGCCACCTGGTGCTTCGTGTTCATCGGCACCATCCGTGAGCTCTCGGCGACGATCCTGCTGACGACGGCCGAGACGAAGCTCGTCTCCGTCATCATCTATGACCTCAATGAAAGCGGCGATCTCGGCGCGATCTCCGTCCTCGGGATCATGCTGCTCGTGATCTCGTTCGCCGTGGTCATCATTGCCAACCGGCTTCCCGTACTGGGCGGGCAGCGCCTGCCAGCTGCACGTTAAATGTGAAGCCAAGCCTGGAAATGCGAAGGCCTGGCCGGCTGAGCCCGACAGCTCAGTCGGCCGGTGTCCCCATGGGACCAAAGAGAAGCTCGCGGCTCTTCAGAACATGATCTTCCATCAGCCGCGCCGCTCGATCGCCGTGCTTCGCTTCGAGCGCATCGACGATGCTCGCGTGCTCGGCATTGGAGATCTTCATCCGGCCTGGCATGTCGAGCGTCCGGCGCCGGAACAGGTGCATCTCACGATGGACCGAGGTGCACATGCTGAGGAGGCGCCCATTGCCGCTGAACTGAACGATCGCCTCATGGAAGCGTACGTTGAGCGGGTAGAAGACGTTGAGTTCACCCTTGTCGGCGGCCTCTTCCATCTCCCTGACCATGCGTCGCAGTTCCGAAACCTGCTTCTTGGTGATCTTCGCAGCCAGGAGCCTGCCCGCGAGTGCGTAGAGCGCAGCGCGGATATCGTAGAGTTCGGCGGCTTCACGGTTGCTGATTTCCCGGACGAACACGCCCCGATTGACGATGACGTGAACGAGACCGCTCTGTTCGAGGCCCCGGCATGCTTCCCTCACCGGACCACGGCTCACGCCGAGCTTCGCTGCGAGCGCATTCTCATTGAGGCGATCGCCGGCCTTGAGTTCACCAACCTCGATCATGCGCTCAAGCTCGCGCCGGATGAGGGAGGTCAAGGATTCCGTTCGCCGGATTCGGAGACCAACTCCTGGATCTAAGGTCGTATCCATCGTGCCACCACCTGTGTTGATCTTTCCTTTAGATGATACCGCATTCCAATGCCAGTCTGCAAAAGATTGTTGACAATAAACAATGAATATCAAATGTTCAGAGAGCAAAAGGGCCCAAAGGGCAGATACGAGGGAAGGAAGAGTATGGACACGAAGGTGGAAACCGCGGATCGGGCGCTCACGTGGTACGTCGCTGATTTCATTTGCAACACGACGGCCGCGGATCTTCCGCAGAACGTGGCTGAACTCGGCAAGAAGTCCATCCTCGATGGAATCGGACTTGCCCTTTCGGGCTCCGTTGCAAAATCGGGTGAACTGGTCCGCCGCCATTTGGCTGATCTCGGACTGGCAGCCGGTCCCTCGACTGTCATCGGCACGTCTCTGCGGGTTGCGCCTCGGTTCGCCGCCTTCGCCAATGGCGTGGGAGTCCATGCGGACGATTACGATGATACTCAGCTGGCCGTCGCGGCCGACCGCGTCTATGGCCTTCTGACCCATCCCACCGCGCCTGCGCTTCCGGCAGCCCTTGCGGTCGGTGAAATGGTCGGCGCGGACGGGCGTTCCGTCATGCTGGCCTATCATCTGGGCGTCGAGGTCGAATGCAAGATCGCAGAGGCCATCAATCCCCGCCATTACCAGACAGGCTTCCACGCAACCGCAACCTGCGGAACATTCGCCGCGGCGGCGGCCTCGTCTCGCCTGATGGGGCTGAATGCGGAAACGACGAACCGGGCCCTGTCGATTGCCGGCAGTCAGTCCGCAGGCCTACGCGAAAACTTCGGCACGATGACGAAGCCGTTCCATGCGGGACGTTCATCCGAGAGCGGCGTGGCTGCTGCCCAGTTCGCGAATTATGGCTGGACGGCCACAGACAAGATCCTCGAAGCCCCGCGCGGTTTCTTCCGGGCTGCAGGCGGTGGGTTCGACCCCAATGCCATCGTGGGCAAGCTCGGCGCGCCCTGGACCTTTGCGGATCCCGGCATTTCCATCAAGCCTCATCCATCGGGCTCTCTGACGCATCCCGGCATGACTGAAATGCTCAGGCTGATCCGCGAGCATGGAATTCGTGCCGAAGATGTCAGGCGGGTTCGCGTCGGCACCAATTCCAACATGCCGAATGCTCTGATTCATCATCGCCCGACCAATGAGCTGCAGGCAAAGTTCTCCATGGAGTTCTGCATGGCCATCCTCCTGCTCGAGGGGAGGGCGGGCCTGAGCGAATTCACGGACGAGGTGGTTCTGCGTCCTGATGTGCAGGCGATGATCGAGAAGGTCGACTTCGTCGTCGATGACGAGGCCGAGCGCGCCGGTTATCACAAGATGACGACGATCATCGACATCGAGCTTGCGGATGGACGCAAGGTGTCCGGCCGCGCCGATTTCGGCAAAGGCAGCCCCTCCAACCCGATGACCTATGACGAGGTCGCCGACAAGTTCCGCGAATGCGCGGAGTTCGCGCGCTTCCCACGCCAGCGGGCTGAAGACGTCGTCGCCATGGTGAGAGATCTCGAGACGCTGAAATCCATTGATCAGCTGACGAGCCAGCTGCGCGTCGAATCGTAAGCGGATCATTTCGCCGTTCCACGACAATCGGGTTCGGCAAAGCCGAACCCATAACTCTGCGCAATCCTCCCGGGAGGAATGGCGCTGTCTTTTTCATTGCAACACCATCGGACGCCATCGTGCCAGGCTGTCTGGCATCGCCGGTCCGGACGCGGAGACACATAGTGAGCAGCAAGACTCTCAAGATCGGAATTCTGGAGGGCGATGATATCGGGCATGAGGTGGTTCCGGCCGCCGTCGAGGTGGCCAAGGCAGCGGCGCGGCGGCACAACCTGTCCATCGACTGGCGCCCGATGCCGATCGGACGGCGCGCTCTGGACACCCATGGTTCCACCTTGCCCGACGGAACTCTGGAGACGCTGTCGACCCTCGACGGCTGGATTCTCGGGCCGATCGGCCACCGTGCCTATCCCCGCGGTCCGGGTGCGATCAACCCGCACCCGATCCTTCGCAAGCATTTCAATCTTTTCGCCAATGTGCGGCCCACCAGATCCTATCCGGATATCGGCTGCCTGCATGACGGGGTTGATCTCATCATCGTGCGCGAGAACAACGAGGGTTTCCAGCCGGACCGCAACGTGGTCGCGGGCTCGGGCGAGTTTCGCCCGACCGAGGATGTCACGATCTCGGTCCGCGTCATCACGCGCGCAGGCAGCTATCGGGTGGCGAAGGCCGCCCTGGAGCTGGCCCGTCATCGTCGCAAGCATCTGACCTTCGTTCACAAGGACACCGTGTTCAAGCTCGGATGCGGCATGTTCGTGGAGGAGTGCCGGCGCGCCGCGAAGGAGTATCCGGACGTGCTCGTCGACGACGTGATCGTCGACACATTCGCCATGCGCCTCGTGAAGGACCCGCAAAGCTTCGACGTCGTCGTCACCACCAACATGTTCGGCGACATCCTGTCCGATGAAGCGGCGGGCCTCGTCGGCGGGCTCGGTATGGCTCCAGGTCTCTGCATCGGTGAAGGCAATATCGCCATGGCTCAGGCAACCCACGGCTCGGCGCCCGACATTGCCGGCAAGGGCATCGCGAATCCCTATGCCATGATCGAATCCACCCGCATGCTCTTCGACTGGCTGGGACGTGACCGCAATGTTCCCGAAGCCGTTGCCGCTGCGGCCTCCATGGAGCGCGCCACGACACGGGCTCTGATGGACCCGGCGAGCCGCACGACGGATATTCGCGGCCGTGGTCGCACCGAGGACATGACGCGGGCGATCGTTCAGGGAATCGAGGAGGAAACCCGCGCAGTCGCATAACTTTGCGATTGCAGTGGGAGCAGGACACGGCAGCCGCGGGGGCAGGCTGCCGTGTCTCTGCGAAGGATCTCAGGATCCTCACAGCAGAAATTCGGCGCGCTCCTGGGGATCGAGACGGTGCACGAGGCCGGTCTCCCAGGCGAGATAGCGCCGGGCCGCATCGAGATTGCCGTCATGCCTGTCATGAACGAAGGCGAGAAAATCGATCGGCTGCAGTGCCGGGTCGGGCCAGCCCGAATCGGTGGCAAGTCCCGCGGCCTTCCAGGCGGAGAAGCCGCCCTTCACGATGAGAACGTCCTCGTATCCCATCTCGTGAAGATCGATGGCGGCGAGGCCCGCGATCTTATCATCGTCTCCGATCAGACAAATCCGCCCTTTCCAGGATCCAAGAGCGCTGTTCAGCTCAGAACGGATCGCCCAGCGGCTGCCGGCCGGGTGCTCCCGGCGGTGCTCGCTCGATGATCGCAGGTCGAGAAGGATCGCATCTCCCGTGGCAGCCATGATCGCCGCTTCTTTCGGTGCGATCCCTTGTGATGTGCGAGGCGGGATCGTGGATTTCCGTTCGGAGAACCGCGATTCTTCAGTGTCAGCGGAACCCTCCGCACCCGGCAGCACGTATGTCTCGTAGCCTAAGAGCTTGAGCCAATACGCAGCGAGGGACGCACGCAGGCCCGTGTCGTCGGCAAGGACGATCCGTGCCCGCCTGACGCCGATCCATCGATCGGCGGCCTGCACGATCTGCACGCATGGCGCATGGATCGCGCCTTTCACATGTCCTGCCGCGAATTCCTCCGCGCTCCGGACATCGAGCAGATACAGCGTGCGGCTCTTGTCCGCAGCAAGCGCGCCAAGTTCCCTCGTGCCAATGAGGGGGATGCCGGCCTTGCGCGCGAAGTCCTGCCCACGACGGTGGCTCGCCTCGAGGTCAGTATGAGACAGTGCCGGGAGGTCATCAGGTTCTCGTCCGCGATCGAGATCGAGACCGGCAAGGGTCCACCCTTGTGTGCCGTTCTGCAGGCCATAGACAGGATTCTCGATCCCGAGCAGTTTCAGGCTGATGGCGCCGACGAGGCTTCGGGTGCGGCCGGCACAGGTGAGAACAATCGGCTTGGACGTGTCGGGAACGGCAGCTGAAAGCCTGTGCGGGAGCTCGCCGTTCGGCAAGCAACGTGCGCCCGGCAATGTCATCTTGCGATGCTCGGATTGTGGACGCACATCGAACAAGAGATGCTCGTGTCCCTCCCTCTGCCATTCCGCCAGAGTCTCAGGGGCAATCGTCGCCGGATGGAAGGCGCTCTCCGCAAGCTCCCCTAATGTCTTGCTCGGAACATACTCGCCCTCGAAAAGAGTGAAGCCCGCCTGCTCCCAACCCTGGACGCCTCCCGCCACGACCATGACGATCTGGTAGCCCAGCTGCTCCAGGCGTTCTGCGGCCTTCCCCGCGATGCCATCCCCGGCATCGATCAGGATGACAGGGACCCTTGGATTGGGAGCGAGGGATGGCGCCATCACTTCGAGCCGGCTGTATGGACACCACACAGCCAGGAGAGGGTGGCCTTCGCCGTAGAGACCATGCTCACGCACATCCAGGAAAGCGAGCTCTCCGGGAGAGTGGATCAGCGCTTTGGCTGAAGCGGCATCGATGCGTCGCATGATTATGCTGCGGGCTCGGCCGCTTCCTCAAGGAATGGCAGCGGCTCGCCCCCTGAGAAGAAAGTCCAGAACGCAGGATAGACAAGATCGGGCCGGTGCTCTGCCGGATAATGGCCGGTGGGGATCGCCCAACCTCTCAGATCCGGCGCCCAAGGGGCCCAGGCCTCCAGCGGCTTGAAATGCCGGCCGCAATGGCTGTTCGATCCCCACAGCACCAGGACGGGACAGCGGATCTTCTTCACGCCGAAGTCCGCCTGGTCCATGGCGAGATCCAGTGTGACGGTCGCCCGGTAATCCTCGCAGACCGCATGGATCTGCTCCGGAGTCGTGCACCGCACATACTCGGCCATGGCCTCGGGCGAGAAGATCTCGAGTCCCACGCCTTTCTTGTTGAGCTTGTAGCGAATGTAATAGTCGAGATCGGCGCAGATCAGCTTCTCGGGGAAAGGAGCTTTCTGCGCCATGAAGAACCAGTGATAGGATTCCAGCCCCCATCCGAGCGTCACGTTGGTCAGAACATGATGGGTCGGCACGATGTCCAGAGCGGCAACGCGCTCGATACGACCCGGATGATCGAGAGCCATGCGGAACGCCACCCGTGCGCCTCGATCGTGTCCGGCGACCGAAAAGCGGTCGAAGCCCAGCGCTGCCATGGCCTCCATGTTGTCTTGTCCCATGGACCGGAACGTATAGGCCTCATGATCAGGGCCGCCATCGGGCTTGGAGCTGTCGCCATAACCACGCAGGTCAGGGGCCACGACGGTGAAGCTCTCCGCAAGGCTCGGAGCGATCTTGTGCCAGCTGACATGCGTGAGAGGATTGCCGTGGAGGAGAAGGAGCGGCGGGCCGCTTCCTCCAATCGCGACATGGATCTCGGCGCCGGATGTCCTGATCGTCTTATAGGTGAAGCCTTCCATGAGCGTTCTGCCGTGGGGCCGCAATGGCGGCATGGAGGCATTTTGCTCGAACAGGGGATGATTCATGGCTGATCACCTGACTTGGCTGGTAGCGCCAACGTCGAGCTATTCTGGTAAATTGTCAACAATCTTCGATTGACTATTTCCATCGACTTGCCATGCTCTGGCGGAGGTTGCTGGAGCGGGATCGGGGCGATGTTCAATCAGAACTGTCCCGAAGCGGACTCAACGAGGGAAACTGATTGTGGCTACCTTGAATGCTGATGGACAGAGGCTGCCCCGGATCGCGATGCTGCTCGGCGATTGTACGGGGATAGGGCCGGAACAATGTGCCCGGGTCCTGTCCGATGGGCGCTTGAACGATGCAGCCCGCCTGGTCGTCGTCGGTGATGCGCGAGTGCTGGAGCAGGGCATGCGGGATGCCGGGGTCTCTCTCTCCTGGTACGCAGTTTCTTCGGTTGCAGAGATCGATTGGAGCCGTGGGGAAGTCCCGGTCATCGATTTGAAGAACATCGACCCGGCCGATATCCCCCGCGGAGTCGTATCGTCGGAGTCCGGGCGTCTGACGGGCGAAACCCTGGCCCATGCCATCGAGATGGCGCGCCGGAGAGAGGTCGATGCGATCACCTTTGCGCCGCTCAACAAGGCAGCGCTGCATGCCGGCGGCTGGCGTTATCCCGACGAGCACAAGATGTTCGCTCACCTCCTGGACCATCGCGGCTATTTCTCCGAGATGAACGTGCTCGACAATCAATGGATGTCGCGCGTGACCTCTCATGTTTCTCTGCGTCAGGCTCTTGATCAGATCAATGTCCAGAGCATTACGGATGCCATACAACTTGCCGACCGTACGATGAGGCGCGCAGGATTCGCGCGGCCGCGCCTTGCCGTTGCTGCGCTCAATCCCCATGCGGGCGAAGGCGGACTCTTCGGCAGCGAGGAAATAGAAATCATCGCTCCCGCTGTGGCTGCCGCCGCACAGAACGGCATCGACTGTCGCGGCCCGTTTCCGGCCGACACGGTTTACCTCAAAGCCTTCGCCGGTGAATATGACGGGGTCGTCGCCATGTACCACGACCAGGGGCAGATCGCGACGAAGCTGCGCGGCTTCAACCGTGGCGTCACGGTGACGGCGGGTCTCGATGCCGTTTTCACGACCCCGGCGCACGGCACTGCATTCGATATCGTCGGCAAGGGCCTTGCGTCGACAGGCGCCCTGGAAAATGCTGTGCGTCTGGCAGCGAGGCTTGCCGGATCAGACGGAAACCGCTCGGCTGCGTGACGACTCTTTAAGAGTTGAACAGATAGACCGCTGGCGGTGGTCGAGGAAGCGCCTGCCACCGGAAGCTCAGGCCTTCAGATTGAAGCACAGGTGTCGTGATGTCTCTCCATCAGAAGAAAAAGTACCGGCTGGCCGTCATTCCCGGCGATGGAATCGGCAAGGAGGTCATTCCGGAGGGAGTGCGCGTGCTCGAAGCCGCCGCATCGAAATTCGGCTTCGCTCTGCAACTCGATCACTTCGACTTCTCGTCCTACGACTATTATGAAAAGCATGGCCGCATGCTGCCGGAGGACTGGAAAGAGCAGATCGGTTCGCATGATGCGATCTTCTTCGGAGCCGTCGGGTGGCCGGAGAAGATCCCGGATCATGTCTCGCTCTGGGGTTCGCTCCTTCAGTTCCGGCGCGAGTTCGACCAGTACATCAACTTGAGGCCCGTGCGCCTGATGCCTGGGGTGCCGTCTCCGCTCGCCAACCGCCAGCCGGGCGACATCGACTTCTGGGTCGTGCGCGAGAATACGGAAGGAGAATACTCCTCCATCGGCGGCAAGATGTTCCCCGGCACCGCGCGCGAGGTGGTCGTTCAGGAAACCGTCATGACCCGCATCGGCGTCGACCGCGTGCTGCAATTCGCCTTCGATCTCGCGCGGAAGCGGCCCAAGAAGCATCTGACCTCGGCCACGAAGTCCAACGGCATCTCGATCACCATGCCGTACTGGGACGAGCGCGTGGAGGAGATGGCCAGGGCCTATCCGGATGTGACATGGGACAAGTACCATATCGACATCCTGACCGCCCATTTCGTGCTGCATCCGAACTGGTTCGATGTGGTCGTCGCGTCGAATCTGTTCGGCGACATCCTGTCCGATCTCGGTCCGGCCTGCACGGGCACGATCGGGATCGCTCCTTCGGGCAACATCAATCCGAACAGCGATTTTCCGTCTCTGTTCGAGCCGGTCCATGGCTCGGCTCCGGACATTGCAGGGCAGGGGATCGCCAACCCGATCGGTCAGATCTGGGCCGGCGCGATGATGCTGGAGCATCTCGGGGAAACCGAGGCTGCGGCCGCGATCGTGACGGCCATCGAGCGCACGTTGAGCGAGCGGACGCTGCGGACCCGTGACCTTGGCGGCAATGCCGACACCACAACAACGGGCAAGGCCGTGGCCGACGCGATCGGCTGACGGCCTCGATAGGAGGAGATCGTCGTGAAGAGCTACAGGATCGCTGCCATTCCGGGCGATGGGATCGGCAAGGAAGTCATTGCCGCCGGCGTCGAGGTTCTGCACGCGTTTGCCGAACGCGAGGGACATTTCCACCTCGCGTTCGAGACATTCGACTGGGGCTCGGATTACTACAAGCGGCACGGTATCATGATGCCGGAGAACGGCCGCGAGATCCTCCAGCCCTTCGATGCAATCTATTTCGGCGCCGTCGGCGCGCCGGACGTGCCCGATCACATCACTCTCTGGGGCCTTCGCCTCGCAATCTGCCAGCCTTTCGATCAATATGCCAATGTCCGTCCGAACCGGATCCTGCCGGGCATCACGAGTCCTTTGAGGAATGTGGAGGCGAAGGATCTCGACTGGGTCATCGTCCGCGAGAACTCGGAGGGTGAATACGCCGGTCAAGGAGGACGTTCGCACAGGGGATTGCCCGAGGAAGTCGCAACCGAAGTGACGATCTTCACCCGGGCGGGCGTCACGCGGATCATGCGCTTTGCCTTCGAGCTGGCTCGCTCGCGTCCGCGCAAGCTGCTCACCGTCGTGACCAAGTCGAACGCGCAGCGGCATGGCATGGTCATGTGGGATGAAATCGCCGCCGAGGTCGCGGCGGATTATCCAGATGTGACGTGGGACAAGATGCTCGTGGATGCCATGACCATGCGCATGACGCTCAAGCCCTGGTCCCTCGACACCATCGTCGCGACGAACCTGCAGGCCGATATTCTCTCCGATCTCGCGGCGGCGCTTGCGGGCTCGCTCGGAATCGCGCCGACAGCGAATCTTAACCCAGAGCGGAAGTTCCCCTCCATGTTCGAGCCCATCCACGGCTCGGCCTTCGATATTACCGGCAAGGGCATCGCCAATCCGATCGGTACCTTCTGGTCGGCGACGATGATGCTGGAACATCTCGGGGAAAAGCACGCAGCCGAGCGCCTGATGAAGGCGATCGAACGCGTTACCGCCGATCCCGATCTCCATACGCCGGATCTCGGCGGATCGGCGACAACGCGTCAGGTGACGGATGCGGTCGTCGCGGCGATTTATGGAGCCAACGAGTAGAGCATTTTCCGGCGGAGTGGCTCCGGTTCGCCATCAGAAAATGCGGTAGAACAAAGAGGAGAGCCGATTACTCCATCTCCTCCACGGGAGGGGTTCCATAGGTGTGGAAGGATTCGACGGTCTTCATGCCCCAGGCCTGCCCTTTCTTGCGCTCCTCTTCCGTCCAGACGATCGGCTTCCAATCAGGGGCGAGGATGAGGCGCGCGCCGGCGTTGCAGACCTCGACGCGATTGCCGCCGGGTTCATAGACGTAGAGAAAGAACGTCTGCTGCACCGCATGCTTGTGCGGGCCGGATTCGATGGGAACGCCAGCCTCGAGGAAGATGTCTGCAGCCCTCAGGATGTCCTCGCGGCTGTCGAGAGCGTAGGTCAGATGGTGGAAGCGGCCCTTCGCTCCCGTGTGATCGCGGGTGTAGGCGAAGTCGTAACTCTTGTTGGTGACGGTCATCCACATGCCTGCCTCGGTGCCGTCGTTCATGACGATCTGTTCGGTGAGGCGGCAGCCGAGATAGTCCTCGAAGAAGAGGCGGCTCGCTCGAATATCGGATGCGAGGCAATTCAGATGATCGAGGCGGCGTACGTTGACGCCGCGAGCCGGGAAGCGCTGCGCCTGGTTCTTCAGGGCCGGTTTGAGATCCGGCGGCGGAACGTACCACTCCGTCTCATAATAGAGCTCGATCATGTGCCCGTCAGGATCACGGCAGAGGAAAGCCGGTCCATGCCCGAGATCTCCGTCCGTCCAGCCGATGTCGTAGCCTGATCCCTTGAGAGCCGCGACGCGCCGCTCCAGCGCCTGCTGACTGCGGACGCGGAACGCCATATGCCCCATGCCGGACTTCTTCGAGGCTGTGAGTTTGAGAGTGTGGCGCTCGTAATCGTCCCAACCGCGAAGATAGACGGAATCACCCTGTCGGCCGCTCTCCGTCATGCCCATGACGTCGACGAAGAAGCGGAGACTCTCCTCCGGCTTCGGCGTGAGCAGTTCGAGATGGCCCAGATGGGCGAGGTCGAGAACGGGTTCCGCTCGCATGATCACTATCCTTTTTGCAGCAGCCTGATCAGCTGTCAGTCCTCGTCCTTGTAATCGACGTAAACCAGGCCTGCTTTGGCAAGCGGCTCGCGCATCTTGTAGAGATCGAGGCCGAGAACGCCGGAGGCGAGAGCCTCGCGCTTCGCACCTTCGTTCGTCACGCGCGCCTCACCGGCAACAGCGACAGCTTCCGCGTCGCGGCGAGGCACGACCACGACGCCGTCGTCATCCGCGACAATCACGTCGCCCGGCTGCACCAAGGCGCCCGCACACACGACCGGAACGTTGACCGATCCGAGGGTCGCCTTCACCGTTCCCTTGGCGGAGACGGCGCGGGACCATGCAGGGAAACCCATTTCGGCAAGGGTCTTGATATCCCGCACGCCGGCATCGATCACCAGGCCGATTCCGCCCCGGGCCTTGAGAGAGGTCGCCAGGAGATCGCCGAACATGCCGTCGGTGTTGTCGGCGGTCACGGCGACGACCAGAATGTCGCCCGGTCGACATTGCTCGATGGCTACATGGATCATCCAGTTGTCGCCGGGCTGCGCCAGCACAGTCAGGGCACTTCCGGCCACCTGAGCGCCTGGCCAGATCGGCCGCATATAGGGTTTCATAAGACCAACGCGGCCCATGGCCTCGTGCGCTGTGGCGGTGCCGAGTTCAGCGAGCTGGCCGACGATGCTCTGGTCGATGCGCGGCGTGTTGGTGACGACGACGGGTTTCATGCCAGATCCTCGACAATCTGGGGGAAGATGCGCTGATAGGCCTCGCCATAGGTCATGGCGCGGCCTGAGTTACGGCCGCCCTGCATGCCGCGGTTCAAGGCCACCCGGGTGTAATATTCCCAGAGATGCTTTTGGGCTGCGAGGATCTCGAACGCCTTTCGCTTCGTTTCCCAGACCTCGTCGATGTTCAGGATCACGTTCGGTTTGTAATTGCATTGCTCGGGCTGATGCGGTTCGAACAGGAAGACCGGCGGCGCGCTGTAGGTGAGATCGGGATTCGGCTTATGTCCCGCGGCCTGAGCGATAATGCGGGCCTCCTGTGCGAAGCGTGTCGCCTCCGGGTGGTCCACGTTGTAGGGATCTTCCAGCGAGTGCGTGAGCACGAAGGAGGGTTTCAGCTCGCGATAGATATCGACGAGCCGGTCAAACATCTCCGGAGTCGTATGCAGCGGGTAGTCACCTGCATCGAAGAACTCGATCTCCGCACCCAGAGTCTCGGCGGCACGCGCTGCTTCCTCGCGCCGCTGTGCCTTCACGTCGGACAGCGACACATCAGTCTTCTTCCAGGCCCATTGGCTCTCGCCGCGTTCCCCGAAGGACAGGCAGACGATTTTCATGCGATATCCCTTGCGGGCATGAAGTGCGATGGCGCCGCCCGCGCGCCACACGAAGTCGCCAGGGTGGGCGGTGACGACAAGTCCGGATTTTCCATTACTCATATCAGCCTCAAAAGAAAGGACATCTGGAAGATGATGTCAGTGAAGTGTCAGGCCGCATCACGGGCACCTTCGGGAACATGCGTCAGAGCTTCATGCGCAAGGGAGCGGCCTTCGAACAGCGAGTGGGCCCTTCGGCAAGAGTGTTGTCCCCTTCCGAGGTGCCACCTCGTGGAATCGCGCATGGAACGCGCAGTTGAATTGTCCTTCTCCCACCCGATGGTGAACAGGTGCCATCAACGTGCCTCAGCTGTTTAAGTGCAACAAATGGTTTGTTTGGGACTTTTTGTGAATTTGATTCATGAACGGCGATGCGGGCCGACGAATACTCTCAGGCCCGCCATTATCTCTCACGCAAAGGTTCGAACGATAATCCTGCGCAGTTCGTCAGCGAGGGGCGACAGAGGGACGCCTCGTTTGGACACGATTCCGAGTTGGCGTGTGATGCTCGGATTCTTCAAGGAGATGAGCTTGAGCCCCCGCTCGTCAAACGTATCGAGCGAGAGGCGGGGCACGACGGTCAGCGCCACGCCGGACCGGACCAGGGCGATTGCGGTTTGAATATGCTGGGCCTCGAGGCGCCAGCACAGGGATTCCCGCCGGCTTCCTAATGCATCGTCGATGATGATCCTGTTGCCGGCGCGAGAGCTGATCCTGATCAGCGGTTCTTCGGCAAGGTCGGACCAGCTTAAAGACGATTGCGAGGCCAGCGGGTGATCCTCCGGGCATACGAGGACGAAGGAATCCTTGATCAGCATCTCGATGTCGAAATCCCAGCGATGGGCCGCCACGATCGTGATGCCGAACTCCACCGTACCGGCCTGGACGAGATCGGCAATCTCGGTGGCGGAGTTGTCGTAGATCCGGACGAACACATCCGGGTGCTGCGCCTGGAAATGCTGCAAAACGCGTGGCAACCGGCCTGATGCAACGGTCGGCAGGCAGCCGATGGCGAGCATCTCCTGGCGGCTTCGCCCCTCCCGCCGAAGCTCATCCAGAGAGACCGAGAGGTTCTCGATCGTTTCCTTGACTTTGGGCAATAGATTGAGGCCTGCCTGCGTCAGCGAGACCTCCCGTGTCGTTCGCGACAGCAGTTTGACACCGAGGTCTTCTTCCAGCTTGCGAATCCGGTGGCTGAGCGCTGTCTGCGATAGGTTCAGGTGCGCGGCAGCGTGCTGGAAGCTGCCGCGTTCCGCGATCGCGACGAAGGCGCGAAGGCCGAGAAAATCGATGCGCATTCAAAGCTCCAGCAGGGATTCTCCCCCTTGCACGGGGTTGGTCCAGCGTTCCTTGCATATGAGATATATTCATTAATTGTGCAAAATAAACCATTTGCTTCAGGTCTTATTTGCTGGCGTCCTAAGGCAGATATCGCGCGGCTATGAACTGGCGGATGCTTGGGAGGAGATTGGGAATGCCTGAGTACTTGTCCAAAGGCTCGATACGCTCGGACGTCACACGCCGTCACATGCTTTTAGGAGCGGCGGCAATGACCGTTACCGCAGCCTATCCAGGACGGAGGCTCAAACCTATCCAAGCAGAAACATCACGCTGGTCGTGCCTTTTACACCGGGCGGCTCGACCGACATTCTGGCGCGCCTTCTGGGGCAGAGACTCGAAGCCGCTTTCAAGAGTCCCGTGATTGTCGAGTCCCGACCGGGAGCAGGAGGCTCCGTCGGGGTGGGGTCGGTGGCACGCGCCCCTGCGGACGCCTACACCTTGGTGATGGGCCATATCGGCACGCTTGCGGTGAACCCCGCGCTCTACCCGAAGCTGACCTATGACCCTCTCACGAGCTTCGAACCGGTGAGCGGCATCGCAAACGTGCACAACATGCTTGTCGTCCACCCGGACGTTCCGGCCAAGACACTTCAGGGACTGATCGACTACGCCAAGCAGAACCCCGGCAAGCTCAATTATGCATCGGGTGGCAACGGCAGTGCCGCACATATCGCCATGGTGGCGCTCTGCGACCGGGCGGGCATAACGATGACGCACGTCCCTTATCGTGGAACGGCACCTGCCGTGACAGATCTGCTCGGGGGACGCGTGCAGCTCACGTTCACGGGTGCGCCCAACCTGATTCAGCATGTCGAAGCCGGCACAATGCGCGCGCTTGCCGTTTCAGGCTCCAATCGTCTCAAGGCTGCACCGAATGTTCCCACGGTCGCGGAGACGGGGTATCCCGGCTTCGAGGCCTCCCAGTGGTATGGAATCCTAGTGCCGGCGGGAACTTCGAAGGAAATTGTCGGCCGCCTCAACAGCGAGATCAAAACCGCATTAGCGGCTCCCGAGATCGCCGAGCGCTTGTCCCTGGAAGGGGCCGAAGTCTGGACGAATACCCCAGGAGAGTTCCGTGAACATATCTCCAAGGAGATGGTGCGGTGGGGAGACCTCCTGAAGCGAACCGGGATTAAACCTGAATAATTCGTGACGGAACGGCTTGGGCTTGCAGATTCCATGGAAAAGTCGGCGGAACACGCAATCTTATCAATGGATGGACCTGATGGCAGGTCGCCCGCCGCCAACGTATCGCGAGATGCATCGGAACCGAATCAAAAGGCAAAAATGCCAAGAGGGAAGGAAGAACCATGCGACGTAGAACTGTTCTAACTGCAGCCGGCGCTGCAGTGGCCATGCTGGCCTTCGGAGGACCGGCAGTGGCTCAAGAAACCATGAAGATCGGCCTGATCCTGCCGATGACGGGCCCCTTCACTTCGACGGGCCGACAGATCGAAGCGGCGGCGAAGCTCTATATGCAGCAAAACGGCGATGCGGTTGCCGGCAAGAAGATCCAGCTGATCGTCAAGGACGATACGGGTGTTGCCGACGTCACCAAGCGCTTGGCGCAGGAACTGATCGTCAATGACAAGGTGGGCGTGATCGCAGGCTTCGGCCTGACGCCGCTCGCGCTCGCATCCGCGCCGCTTGCCACTCAGGCGAAAGTTCCGGCTGTCGTCATGGCGGCCGCCACCGCCACGATCACGGAGGCCTCGCCCTACATTGTCCGCACCAGCTTTACGCTGCCGCAGGCCACCGTGCCGATGGCAGATTGGGCCTCTCAGAACGGTATCAAGAAAGTCGTTACGCTCGTATCCGACTATGGCCCCGGCATCGATGCGGAGAAGGCATTCTCCGGCGCCTTCGGTGCCAAGGGGGGGCAAGTCGAGAGCTTACGCGTTCCGCTCGCCAATCCCGACTTCTCACCCTTCTTGCAGAGGGTTGCCGATGCAAAGCCCGACGCGCTCTTCGTGTTCGTGCCTTCAGGCGTCGGCGCGCAGTTCATGAAGCAGTTCGTCGAGCGCGGCCTCGACAAGAGCGGCATCAAGCTCATCGGTCCCGGTGACGTGACCGATGACGATATTCTGAACGGCATGGGCGATGTGGCTCTCGGTGCCATTACGACGCAGCATTATTCCGCAGCCCATGACAGCCCGGAGAACAAGGCCTTCGTCGAGGCATTCAAGAAGGCCAATAACGGAATGCGCCCGAACTTCATGGCAGTCGGCGGCTATGACGGCATGCACCTGATCTACGAGGGTCTGAAGAAGACCAATGGGACAGGGGGCGAGGCGCTGATCAATGCCATGAAAGGCATGAGCTGGACGAGCCCGCGTGGACCGGTTTCCATCGATCCGCAGACCCGGGACATCATCCAGAATATCTATGTGCGCAAGGTCGAACGTGTGAATGGCGAACTCTACAATGTCGAGTTTACCACGATCGCGAACGTCAAGGACCCGGTGAAAGCCGCCAAGTCCAACTGATCGAACCAAAGCTCCGGAAGCGCTGCCGCAAGTCAACGCTTCCTCAGGCATTTCTGGAGAGAACGGTGCTGACTATCCTCTTCGATGGCATCGCTTATGGCATGTTGCTGTTCGTGCTGGCCTGCGGATTGACCGTGACGCTCGGGTTGATGAACTTCGTCAATCTGGCCCATGGCGCCTTTGCGATGGCTGGCGGCTATGTGACGGCCGTTCTGATGAACCGCTATGGCGTGCCGTTCCTCGCAACGCTTCCGCTCGCATTTATTCTCCCCGCGTTCGTAGGCCTCGTGCTTGAGCGAGCCCTCTACAGGCAGCTCTATTCGCGGAGTCATCTCGACCAGGTTCTCTTCTCGATCGGGCTGGTCTTCATGGCCGTTGCCGCTGTGGATTACAGCATGGGCTCGCAGCAACAACTGATCCAGCTTCCGAGTTGGCTTCAGGGACGTGTCGCGGTACTCGGCATCCAGATTGGTCTCTACCGCAGCTTCATCATCGCGATTTGCGGCGTGCTCGTTGTCGCCCTGCAGCTCATCCTGACCAGGACCCGGTTCGGCAGCCGCCTGCGGGCCGCCGTCGATGATCCGCGTGTCGCCCGTGGGCTCGGGATCAATGTGAGCGTGATCTTCGCCGCGACCTTTGCGGTTGGCTCAGGCCTTGCCGGACTGGGCGGGGCGCTCGGCGCGGAAATCCTAGGGCTCGATCCCACCTTCCCACTGAAGTTCATGATCTATTTTCTGATCGTCGTAACGGTGGGTGGAACGACGAGCATCACCGGCCCCTTCCTCGCCTCCCTGCTTCTCGGCATCGCCGACGTTGCGGGCAAATATTACGTTCCGAGTCTCGGCGCTTTCGTCATCTACACCCTCATGATTGCCGTTCTCATTCTTCGCCCCCAAGGACTCTTTGCTCGTGCGCGCTGATCAGATTGAAAAAGCCTCGATGCCGCTCAATACGGCTGACTTCGTCCGCAGGAGCTTGAGCCGGAAGGCCCGGTGGGGCATTGCTGAGACCGCTTTCTGGCTTGCGGCGGCAGCGACCCTCTTCTTCCTGCCCGAACGCCATCTGATCCTCAACGAAACTGCGATCATCGGTCTGTTCGCTCTCTCCTTGGATCTCATCCTCGGCTATGCAGGCATTGTCTCGCTGGGCCATGCGGCTTTCTTTGGGCTTGGCGCATATGCCGCCGGTATCATGGCGAAACACGGCTTTGCCGATCCTTTCCTCGGATTGGGAGGGGCAGCGGTTGCTGCGGCCTTTCTCGGTTTCGCCACAAGCTTTCTCGTCCTTCGGGGAACGGACCTGACGAAGCTGATGGTGACATTGGGCGTTGCTCTTGTCCTCAGCGAGATCGCCAATCAGGCCTCCTGGCTGACGGGCGGCGCCGACGGTCTTCAGGGTATTACGATGGGACCGCTCCTTGGCCTGTTCGAATTCGATATCTTCGGAACGACAGCCTATGCCTATAGCCTCATGGTGACCTTCGTGCTCTTCATTCTCGCGCGCAGGATCGTCGTCTCGCCCTTCGGCCTTTCGCTGCGCTCGATCCGCGACAATCCGCTCAGAGCCCGCGCGGTCGGTATTCCAGTCAACCGCCGTCTTGTGGCGATCTATACGCTTGCGGCGGCTTACGCGGGCGTGGCCGGCGCTCTGCTGGCGCAGACGACACAGTTCGTGTCGCTCGATGTGCTCGCCTTTCATCGCTCCGCCGATGTCATGCTGATCCTGGTGATCGGAGGGGTCGGCTATCTCTATGGCGGCCTCATCGGTGCTGTCGGTTTCAAAGTCTTACAGGACATCCTCTCGGCCTGGACGCCGCAATATTGGCAATTCTGGATCGGATCGATCCTGGTGGTGCTCGTTCTCGTGGGACGCGAGCGCCTGACGGACAGGGTCAAAGCGCTGTGGCCGCGCCCGAGAAGTCTTGCAGCCGACCGTCCGCAAGCGTTGCCGGCCACAAAGGCGCAGGGGGTCTGATATGGGGGCAGCTCTTGAAACCAGAGGCCTCGTGAAGCGCTTCGGCGGACTCACCGCGACCGACAATGTCACATTCCGACTGGAGCAGGGCGCGCGTCATGCGCTCATCGGCCCGAACGGCGCGGGCAAGACGACCTTCATCAATCTTCTGACCGGCGTGCTGACGCCGACCTCAGGGCAGATCCTGTTGGAAGGAGTTGACATCACGCGCATGCGACCCGAGCATCGTGTCCAGCGAGGTCTTGCCCGGACATTCCAGATCAACCAGCTCTTTCCGGCCATGACCCCGCTCGAGACCATCGGTCTCGCGGTGTCGGAGCGCATGGGGGGAGGGCGCGACTGGTGGCGTGTCACCGGCAGCAAGCGTGATATCGTTGACGAGATCGTTGAGGTCGCTCAGCGCTTTCGCCTTACCGATGTGCTCGATGAGCGTACCTCGAACCTGGCATATGGCAAGCAGCGCCTTCTTGAAATCGCCGTGGCTTTTGCTTGCCGCCCGCGGGTTCTGCTGCTCGACGAGCCCGCCGCCGGTGTGCCGGAGGCGGAGCGTAAGGAGCTGCTCGCGACGGTGGCGGCTCTGCCTCGCGATGTCTCGGTGCTGCTGATCGAGCATGACATGGATCTCGTCTTCAGCTTCGCTGACCGAATCTCCGTTCTCGTCAATGGCGCTCTCTTCACCGAGGGCACCGTTGAGGAGGTCTCATCCGATCCCAAAGTACGGGCGGTCTATCTCGGGGAAGATATCGATGAGTGAGCTTCTCAATCTGCAACAGGTCTCCGCAGGTTATGGCGACGCCATCGTCATCTCGAAGATCGACCTGCGTCTGCAGCCAGGCGAGTCGCTCGCGGTGCTGGGGCGAAACGGAACCGGCAAGACCACCCTGATCAACACGATCATTGGGGTTACGCGTCATAGAGGCGGCACAATTGCTCTCGCGGACAAGGATCTGACCGGCGCGTGTCCGGACAAACGAGCGCTTGCCGGCATCGGCTGGGTGCCGCAGGAGCGCAATATTTTCAAGTCACTGACGGTTGAGGAGAACCTGACGGCTGTCGCCCGCCCAGGGACTTGGACTCTGGCACGGGTCTACGAGATGTTTCCGCGCCTGAAAGAGCGTCGCTCCAACATGGGCAATCAGCTCTCAGGCGGCGAGCAGCAGATGCTGGCGATTGCACGCGCGCTCGTGCTCAACCCGAAGCTCATGTTGCTGGATGAGCCGACAGAGGGTCTTGCACCCATCATCATTGAAGAATTGCTGGCTGCCCTGAAGCGCATCATCCGCGATGAGGGCATGTCTGCCATTGTGGTCGAGCAGCATGCCCAAAAGATCTTAAGCGTAACGGATAGCGCGGTCATCCTTGATCGCGGTACGATTGTCCACGCGGGACCGAGTCGATCTCTTATTGAGAATCCAGCTCCCCTCGAGCAGCATTTGGGAGTGACGGCCAAGAAGAAGCCACGCCAAGCTGCCCGTCATTAAAGCAACACAGCCGGAGGAACAGCCCATGCAACGCACCAGACCACCTTTCCGGGCCGATATGGTCGGCAGCCTTCTGCGAACTGAGAGGCTGAAGGAGGCGCGGCACAGGCATCACCAGGGCACACTCTCTGACGCAACCTTGAAGGAAGTCGAAGACGAGGAGATCCGCACGGTCATCCAGAGGCAGGAAGGCGTTGGTCTTCAGGCCGTCACGGATGGGGAATTTCGCCGCGCTTATTGGCATTTCGATTTTCTGGAGCACCTTGATGGCGTGACCTCGATCGAGGCCGATTCAGGTATGAATTTCAAAGGAGGAATTGGGATCACCAAGGCGCTTCGGATCACGGGAAAGGTCGGGTTTTCCGGACACCCGATGATCGAGCATTTCCGCTTCGTGAAAGACAATGCAAGCCGTGTCGCGAAGATGACGATCCCGGGCCCGAGCATGCTCCATTATCGCGGTGGCCGGAAGATGATGAATGCGGGCGTCTATCCGGACATGGATCAATTCTATGCCGATGTCGGCGCGGCTTACAACAAGGCCGTGCACGCCTTCTACGATGCCGGCTGTCGTTATCTCCAGCTGGACGACATATCCTTCGCCTATCTGTGCGATCCCGATCAGCGCGAGATGTTGCGCCAGCGAGGCGATGACCCGGGGAAGCAGCCCGACATCTATGCCGGCATGGTGCGAGAGGCTTTGAAGGACAAGCCCGATGATCTGACGATTACGATGCATCTGTGCCGGGGCAATTTCCGCTCCACCTTCATTGCATCGGGCGGTTACGAGCCTGTCGCCGATACGCTGTTCAACGCCATGCCGGTCGACGGGTACTTCATGGAATGGGATACGGACAGGGCCGGCGGCTTCGAGCCCCTGCGCTACCTCCCCAAGGGCAAGATCGTCGTCCTGGGCCTCGTCACTTCCAAGACAGGCACCCTCGAGAGCAAGGACGATATCAAACGCCGGATCGATGAGGCGACCAAGTATGCCGATCTCGACCAGCTTTGCCTTTCCCCTCAATGCGGGTTCGCTTCGACCGAGGAGGGCAATATCCTCGCAGAGGAAGAACAGTGGGCGAAGCTGCGTATGATCGTCGAAGTCGCCAAGGAAGTCTGGGGCTGATCTGCGCGAGAACTGAGTGCATCGCCGTTGACGATCTCGGATCGATTCCAGATTCGAGATCGCGCCTCGATGGGCCTCAGGCTGCAAGGAAGAGGGGCTTTCGTTGCTTCGCGGTCAGTGGAGAAGACTGACTTTCTCGTGGCCGGGTCCCCTGCTGTAAGAGTTCTTAGACGGGCCTCTCCAAGCACTTCATGGATTTTCCCGACGATAAGGCCCTGGCCGGAGTCCCTGTCGCGCAGCCTCCGGCATGACCTGTCAGTGACCCATCGCGGGTGCGAGATTGTAGGCGGTCGTGGATTTGACCCGCTGCATGGCGAAGCGCGACGTCACGTTCTTGAGTGGGATTGCATCGATCAGGCGCTTGTAGAAGTTGTCATAGGCCGCCATGTCCGGCACGACGACACGCAACATGTAATCGACGTCTCCAGCCATGCGGTAGAATTCCATCACCTCCGGCATCGCAGAGACGACATCTGCAAAGCGCTGCAGCCATTCTCCTGAATGATCGGAGATCTGGATGGAAACGAACACCGTCAGCCCGAATCCGACCTTCTCCGGATCCAGAAGGGCAACACGCTTCTGGATGACGCCCGTTGCCTCGAGGCGCTGCACGCGCTTCCAGCATGGCGTTTGCGACAGGTTCACTCTTTGAGCGAGCTCTGCGATCGAGATATTGGCATTCTCTTGCAAGAGCATCAGGATTTTCGTGTCCGTCGCGTCCATGCCCGATCCCGGTCTGGTAGAAGAAAACTCTCGAAAGGCCGACCTTTTGGAGCCTATCGTTCTCCTTCCTATTCGGTTCTTTATAAAGAACATCCTGGATGAATCAAGGCCTGATCAGCCGCGCCGCTGGCACGGTTGTGGAGCTAGAAAGCTGAGCAAATAATAAATTCTTCTCCGGTTGCTCGTGAGTGGAGAATATTTTGCTTGTGCGGCCTGTTCTAAAAAAAGAACGTTCCCGTTGCCTTTTCAAGGTTTCCGCCTGGATAATTCAAGGGTCAGTCAGGCTCAAAGCACAGGCAGGGAAGCACCATGTCACTTACATCTCGTTTCAGAAACAGAGCTGGCCTCGCGTTGCTCGGGGCCACGTTGCTGGCAGGAGCCGCCGGCTGGGCCGCTGTGGCAAGGGCAGCCGGCGCGGATGAGACACCGGTCAAAGGCGGTACGCTGATCTATCTCGAGCAGCAGGCCCACACGAACCTCTATCCTCCGGCGGGCGGCTTCTATCCCAACGGCGGCATTCTGAATCAGATTACGGACAAGCTGACTTATCAGAACCCACAATCTCTTGAGATCGAACCGTGGATTGCGGAATCGTGGACGGTCAATGCCGACGCCACCGAGTACACGTTCAAGATCCGGAAAGGGGTAACGTTCTCGGATGGCGCGCCGCTCGATGCCGCTGCCGTGGCCAAGAATTATGACACCTTCGGGCGCGGCAACAAGGAGCTGAAGCTTCCGATCTCCGAAGTGATCAACAACTACGATCGCAGCGAGGTCATCGATCCCTATACGGTCAAATTCTATTTCAAGAAGCCGTCGCCCGGCTTCCTGCAGGGAACATCCGTCATCGGTTCCGGCCTCGTCTCTCCGGCGACTCTGGCGCTGCCCTACGAGGCTCTAGGGGATGCGACCAAGATCATCGGGTCGGGCCCCTTCGTGGTTGCGAGTGAAATCCTTGGACGCGAGCTCACGCTTAAAGCCCGCGCCGATTACAATTGGGGTCCTGCAAAGCTCTCCCACCAGGGGCGCGCTTACCTCGACGGCATCAAGTATATCGTCACGCCTGAAGACAGCGTGCGCATCGGCGCCCTGCTCGCAGGCCAGGCTGACGTCATCCGCCAGATCCAGGCCTATGACGAGAAGCAGGTCGAGGATGAAGGCTATTTGATCTACGCACCGTCCACGCGCGGCGTGAACAACAGCGTCGTCTTCCGTCCCGACAACCCGCTGGTGGCTAATGTCCGCGTGCGTCGCGCGTTGCTGCATGCCACCAATACGGACGAGATCGTCTCGACCTTGTTCTCGGCCCATTACCCGAAGGCTACTTCGATCATCGCCAAGACTGCGCTCGGCTATGTGAATCTCTCCTCGAAGCTCACTTACGATCTTGAGAGGGCGAATGCGCTTCTCGATGAGGCCGGCTGGAAAGTGGGAGCGAACGGTCTGCGCCAGAAGGACGGGCAGACGCTCGAGCTCTCGGCCTACGAATCTCTGCCGCAGCCGCAGAACAAGGAAACGCTGCAGCTGGTTGCGCAGCAATGGGGCAAAGTCGGCGTGAAGCTCAACGTTCTCACCGCCGATTCCGGCAGCGCGACGGTGAACAATCTTGATCCCGCCAAGGCGCCGGTTTCTCCGGCGATGGTCGGCCGAGCCGATCCCGATGTGATCAAGAGCCAGTACTACCCGACCAATCGCAACGTGCTGCTGCAGAAGGGCGGCAACAGCGACAAGGTTCAATCCTTCGTTGACGACAAGCTGAATGGCCTTCTGGAAAACCTCGCCTCTGAGCCCGACCGGACCAAGCGCCTCGCGATTGCCGGTGACGTGCAGAGCTACGTGATTGATCAGGCCTACGCCATTCCGATCTTCGAGGAGCCGCAGGCCTTCGCCGCTGCGCCTTACGTGAAAGGCGTGTCCTTCGAGGCTGTCGGACGCCCTAGCTTCTACAACATCTGGCTGGCACCCCGCCGCTGACGCCCCAAGCAAACCGGCCGGGTGTCGAAAAAGACATCCGGCCGCAAGGCGGATCACCTTCCGTTTTCTTAGACAGGATGTCTCATGTCGCGATATGTGATCGGACGGACCGGGCAGGCCCTTGTCGTTCTGTGGGCAGCCTTCACGGTTTCCTTCATTCTTCTCCAGGCGCTGCCGGGCGATGCCATTCTCATCAAGTTCCTCAATCCTGAGCTGGGGTTGGGGCCGGAGCAGATCGCGGATATCCGAGCTTCATACGCAGCCGATGCGCCGCTCTGGTCTCAGTATCTGCACACGATCGGGAACTTCCTGACCGGCCGCTTCGGCTACTCCGTTCAGGCTGGCGTTCCCGTCAGCGCTCTGCTCCTGGCGAATTTGCCGCCGACCCTGTGGCTTGCCACTTTCGGATTTCTGCTGGCCGTGATCCTGGCCATTTCCATTTCATTTGTTTCCGTGCTGCTCCCGCTTCCCTGGCTGCGCGCGTTCTTTCAATCCATCCCGTCGCTCTTCATCTCAACGCCGGTCTTCTGGCTTGGCATCCTGCTGATCCAGGTCTTCTCGTTTCAGCTGAAACTCATTTCCGTTATTAATCCCGGCCCCTGGGAAGTGCTCATCCTCCCGGTCCTGACGCTCGCCGTTCCGATATCGGCGCCCCTCGCTCAAGTGCTGATGCGCAACATCGATCGCGCTCTAACCGAGCCCTTCGTCGCCGTTGCTCGTGCGAAGGGAGCGTCCCATGGCTGGGTGGCGTGGAAGCATGTGGCGAAGAATGCCGTTCTGCCGACCCTCACGATTGGCGGCATTCTCTTCGGCGAGCTTCTCGCCGGCGCTGTCGTCACGGAGGCGGTCTTCGGTCTCAATGGGATCGGCAGCCTCACGCAACATGCCGTGAGCAGCCAGGACATCGCGGTGCTTCAGGCGCTCGTCGTCTTCTCGGCGGCGGCCTTCGTTCTCATCAATCTCACGGTGGATCTTCTCTATCCCATCTTCGATCCGCGCCTCAGGGCTCAAAAAGGAGTTGCCGCATGAGCGGGCTCAACACAACGGGACGAAGCCTGCTGCGTGGTGATGCAGGCCTTCTGGAAAGCTCATCCTCCTTCCGCTCATCTCTGACACTGGCAGGAGCAGGGTTGCTCGCGAGGGCCAGGGGCATTCAACCTGGCCTCGTCGCCTCATGGTTCGTAATCGCCGTCGTTGTCCTGTGGGCGCTCTTTCCGGCATGGTTCACGAGCTATAGCGGCACCGTCGGGGTGGCGCGCCAGCAACTGCGCGCCCCCAGTGCCGAGCATTGGCTCGGCACCGACGCTCTTGGTCGCGACCTTCTGGCGCGCATCATCTATGGCGCAAGTCAGTCGCTGTCCGGAGCCTTCGTTGCTGTCGGTGTCGGCCTTCTCGTCGGCACGTCCCTGGGCCTCATTGCCGGTTCCGCTCGCGGCAGGGTGGATGGCGTGATCATGCGCGGCGTCGATGTGCTGCTGTCGATCCCGCAGCTTCTCCTGTCGCTCAGCATCGTCATCCTGCTGGGCTTCGGCACCGTCAATGCAGCGATTGCGGTGGGTGTCACCTCTATTGCCAGTTTCGCGCGGCTCGCGCGGTCCGAGGTGGTGCGTGTGCGTGCCAGCGATTATGTGGAGGCAGCCTTCGGCAGCGGCGGAACTTTCAGTCGTGTGCTGTGGCGCCATATTCTGCCGAACTCGCTGACCTCCGTCATCGCCTTCGCCGCCCTGCAATTCGGCTGGGCCATCCTCACCATCTCTACTTTGGGCTTC
The DNA here is from genome assembly GCF_052658925.1 of Microvirga medicaginis. NCBI lineage: Bacteria > Pseudomonadati > Pseudomonadota > Alphaproteobacteria > Hyphomicrobiales > Methylobacteriaceae > Microvirga > Microvirga medicaginis. Next base: position 96,805 of record NZ_JBQWEL010000019.1, read on the forward strand.
CTCGGCTACGGCGCGCCTCCGCCGACGCCGGAATGGGGGCTGCTGATCGCTGAGGGGCGCAACTATATCGCCCGGGCCTGGTGGCTCACCACAGTCCCCGGCCTCGTTGTGATCCTCGTGGTCCTGTCCGCGAACCGCATCAGCCAGTCTTTCGGAAAGGTGCGGACATGAGCACGGCTTTCGATATCAATTCTCCCGCTTCGAGGTCATCGGACGTTCCGGTTCTCGACATCGGCAATCTGGCTGTCTCCTATCGCAGCCACGGCGAGGATCGCCGTGTCGTTCACAATGTTTCGCTCCAGGTGCGCCCGGGCGAAGTGGTGGCTCTCGTCGGTGAATCCGGGTCGGGCAAAACGACGACCGCGCAAGCCGTGATCGGGCTTCTCGCCCAGAACGGCCGTGTGGAATCCGGCTCCATCCGCCTCAACGGAACGGATATCGCAGGATGGCCGCAAAAGCGGCTCGACAGCATTCGCGGCAGTAGGATCAGCCTGATCCCGCAGGATCCGACAAGCTCGCTCAATCCGGTCAAGACCATCGGTGAGCAGGTGGCGGAAGTCTTGCAGATTCACCGGCAGGGCAGGGGGGCGGAAATCGAGGCGCGCGTCATCGAGCTTCTCGCCCGTGTCGGACTCTCCCAGCCGGAGCTGCGCGCCAAGCAATACCCGCATGAACTGTCAGGCGGCATGCGCCAGCGTGTCCTGATCGCGATCGCCATTGCCTTGAAGCCGGCGCTGATCATCGCGGACGAGCCGACGAGCGCTCTCGATGTGACGGTGCAGAAGCGCATTCTCGACCTCCTCGATGAGCTGCGGGACGAATACGGTACGGCCGTTCTGCTTGTGACGCATGATCTGGGTGTAGCAGCCGACCGCGCCAACCGGATCGTCGTGCTGAAGAACGGGCGAATTCAGGAGCAAGGACCCGCCGACGAAGTGCTGGCTGCGCCACGCAGCGACTACACGCGCAAGCTCCTGGCGGATGCGCCCTCGCTGGGAAAGGGCCGCCATGTCTCACGCGTGAAGGATGGGTCGTTCGCCGACGCCGACCATGCCGTCATCGTCGAGAACCTCGTTCAGGATTTTCACCTTAGCGGCGGCCGAGGGGTCTTCAGAGCGGTCGATGACGTCTCGTTCACCATCCGAAGAGGAACGACGCACGCCATCGTCGGGGAATCCGGGTCGGGCAAGACGACGACGGCCCGCAGCATCGTCGGCTTCAATAAGCCAGGCTCGGGGCGAATCTTGGTCGATGGGATCGATGTCACGAACCTGCGGGGAGAGGATCTCCGCCGGTTTCGCAAGACGATCCAGCTCGTCTACCAGAATCCCTTTACCTCGCTCGATCCGCGCCAGACGATCTTTCAGGCGATCGAGGAGCCGCTGCTCAATTTCGATCCACTGCCGAGAGGAGATCGGGTGCGAAAGGTTGAAGCCATCCTCGACCAGGTCGGTCTTCCCCACGCCGTTTTAATTCGCAAGCCGCATGCCCTTTCAGGCGGGCAAAGGCAGCGTGTCGCTATCGCCCGTGCGCTCGTGCTCGAGCCTAAGGTTCTCGTGCTGGACGAGGCAGTCTCAGCTCTCGACGTCACGGTGCAGGCGCAGATCCTTAAGCTCCTCGACGAGCTGCAGCAGGCGCTCGGTCTGACCTACCTCTTCATCTCTCACGATCTCGCCGTCGTGCGGCAGATCTCGGATACGGTGTCCGTTCTGCATAATGGTCGTCTGGTTGATGGAGGGCCCGTGGAGCGCGTGTTTCAGCGCCCCGGCAGCGCCTATACGCGCGAACTCATTGCCGCGATCCCTGGACAGCGCAACGCCTTCCTTGAAAACCCGGTTCTGAATGGAGCAAGCCAATGACCACACCATCGCAACCGAAGCGGCTCGGGTTCTTTACCCGTCTTCTGGATGAAGGCAGCGCAGGCGAGCGCTACCGTCTGGCAGCCGAGCAGATCATTCACGCCGAGCGGCAGGGCTTCGACACGGCCTGGGTGGCCCAACATCATTTCCATGAGGCTGAAGGCGGCCTGCCGTCTCCCTTCGTCTTCCTGGCACATGTTGCTGCGCAAACGTCAAAGATCCGTCTCGGCACCGGCGTCGTCACATTGCCGCTCGAAAATCCGATCCGCGCGGCGGAAGATGCCGTGGTGTTCGATCTTCTCTCCGACAATCGCTTGGAAGTCGGTGTCGGAACGGGCGGCACACCGTCGTCCTTCACGGCATTCGGCCTCGATAGTGCCAATCGCTCGGAGATCTACGAACGCGCCCTTGCGCTCGTTCGCGACGCCTGGAACGGCAAACCTCTGGAAGGCGGCGATTCCCTCTATCCTGCAGCCCCTTATCTGAACGACCGGGTCTGGCAGGCGACCTTTTCCACTTGGGGTGGCGTTCGGGCCGGAAAGGCCGGGGACGGTCTCATGCTCTCGCGCACGCAGCCCCGGCCGAAGGATTCGCCGAACGCAACTCTTCCGGAGATCCAGCATCCCATCATCGATGCTTATCTCGAGGCTCTTTCTCCTGGCAAAGCGCCGCGCATCATGGCCTCTCGCTCACTTTTCGTGGCGGACAGGCGCGAAGACGCGCTTCGCCTCGCGGAGACCGGCTTGCGCCGCGTCGCCAAGGACTTTGCCGCCAAAGGGCACGTGATCCCCGGCGATACGCTGGCCGATCTCATCACCGCCCTCGATACGCATGTGGGCACACCCGAAGACGTCATCGAAAGCCTGAGCAAGGATACGACGCTGCCGCGCGTGACGGATATCGTCTTCCAGGTTCACTCGGTTGATCCACCTCACGACGACATCCTGCGTTCCATCGAACTCATCGCCAGCGAGGTGGCGCCGGCCCTCGGTTGGCAGAGACCGCTGGCCAAGACCGAAAAGCGTGTCGCCCTCGTGCGCTGAAGCAGCACTCAATCAACAGAAGCGGGAGAAGAATCATGAGCACCATCAGCTTCGATATCATCGATCACCTGGCCGGGATCCAACCCGGCTCACATCTGGATGAACTCCGCTCCCAGCGCTCTCAGGCGCGAGAGAATGCACAGAAGAGTTACTCGGCCCTCTTCGATCCTGACTATCCCGGCAATGTTTCCGCGCTTGAGCGCTATGCAGTGGCAACGTTCGTGGCGGGCCTCCATCGACAAAGCGTCGTCGCGGACTTTTATGCCGCCGCGCTTCAGAAGCTCGATCGCCCCGACATTGCCGATGTCGTGGATGCCGAGATCGCGCGGGGTTTGGCAAAGGGGCCTTATGGCCGCTACCCGGAGGGGCCGCTCTCGGCCGAGGATGAAGAGGGGGCCGATTATCGCGTCTTTGCAGGACACGAGGAGGTCCTCGGGGCTCGGCTGATTGCGGCCCTGCAGCATGCGCACCTGTTGGTGTTCCATCCCCGTGACGCCAATCCCGAAGCCCTGCAGAAGATGCTCGATGCCGGGTGGTCGACAACCGACATCGTGACCCTGTCGCAACTCGTGGCCTTTCTTTCATTCCAGATCCGCGTCGTCGCCGGCCTGCGTGTTCTTGCCGCCACGTCAAATCACACGTCGGCCTCATCCAACGAGGCACCTGTGTTCACGGCTCTTCTGGCTTCCGGCGCTCTTTAAAGGAAACGACTTCCATGACCGAGAAAGCTCTGACCTATCCTGACAATCGCGAGCCTTCTGCCTTCACTCAGGATGAACTGGGATGGCTGCCGTGGCTGGAGCCGTTCCCTGCAGATCAGCTGACGGAAAGACATTGGACGGGTCTTGTCGATCCGTCGCGCGCCAAGTCGCCTTATTTCCTGCTGCTTGCGCGCGATCCCGATGTCCTTCAGGCGAGAACGAAGACCGATAAGGATATCTTCTACAACACGAGCAATGGCCTGCCGCGAGCCGAGCGAGAGCTTGCTGCAACCGCAACCTCGCGGTCCAATGGCTGCATTTACTGCGCCTCCGTTCATTCGCGCTTTGCGACGCAATATTCAAAGCGGAGCAGTGACATTCAGCGCCTTCTCGATGAGGGTGTGGATGCGCGTGTCGATCCGCTCTGGGACGCCATCATCGACGCCTCCGTGGCGCTCACTGCGACGCCCCTCGATTTTGGCGAGGCGCAGATCGAGGAGCTGCGCAGGAATGGCTTGGGCGATCTTGAGATCGTGGACGTCATCAACGGCGCCGCCTTCTTCAACTGGGCAAACCGATTGATGCTGTCTCTTGGGGAGCCGGCGCCCTCAAGCAAAACTTCATCATGACGTCAGATTCATCCTGGAGCGGATTTGTCTTGCGCCGCCGATGTATCCGGAGCTCGAAGGCCTTTTGGATTGTAGGCTATGGATCGATTGAAGCGTAGCTTTAGAGCGGTTGCCGAGCGTCGAACAAACCGTGCAGGAGAAACCTCGCCGTTCCTGCTCTCCTGGTAATCGAGCAATCGACCCCGCCCAGTGGGTCGGGACGGTTCCGGCGTACCGTATGAAGGCCAGTCCGATACGCCAGGAGCCCCTGTCGGACCGCAGCACCGGGATTCTGAAGCGCGCGAACCGTCACCGGAAAGCGAGCATCTGTTCCCCCGCAGATCCGGTCCCCATGGCCCGTTCCAAACCGGTGTGAACCGCCTCCAGGCACCTTACAAGCTGCTCCGTATCCGATATTAGTCATGAGGCTTGCCACTGCTGCCGAAGTTGCTTCGACAGCAGTGGTGCCGGCCGGCAGGTCTGCCGTTTCCTCTCTGTCCTGTTCCAGGTGCTCATGGCTAAGTTCGTTCCTAATCTCGATGATGAGGCGCTTCGGTTCCTTGTGGAGGCTCTGACCGAAAGCGGGCAGGCGGTTTCCCTCTTCGATGCCGATGACACCCTGCGGTACGCCAACAAGACCTACCAGGGCATGTTTCTGGGAGGATTCGGAGGGCCCTTCACCTTCACCGAGATCCTTCGCCACGCCCACAGGAACGGGCTTGGCGTGAGGATCGATGACAATGATGTCGAGGCGTTCATTGCCCGAACCCTGCCGCGGCGCCGAAGCGTGCCCCGCAAGTCCTTCGAGACCGATCTTGTCGACGGTCGGTGGTTCTGGATGGACCATACGATCCTGCCGAATGGATGGATTTTGTCCGTCGGTGCCGACATCACGGCCCTGAAACAAAACGAAAAGTCGCTGCGCCAAGCGCATGAGAT
>NZ_JBQWEL010000020.1:0-99705 GCF_052658925.1 Microvirga medicaginis
GGCGTTGTCATGTCTGGATGGCGCCCGTTTGGCAATGTGATTGTTGGTGCGTTTGGCCTAGCGGGGCGGGTGCAGTCATGTCTCCGGCCTTTAAGCGCGGTGCTGCATGACCGCAGGCCCTGATGTTTTACGCTGGAAGCTGGTCCCTCTCACGTTATCGCGCTCGACTGACGCAAGACAACGCCACGGGTTCTCCGGTTCCGGCGGTCCATGTCCGCTGTGGCTTCACATCATCTCATCGTCACCGTGCCAACTGGGATGCCCTACGGGCAGATCGTCTGAACTGGTTGTTATGTCGCTGACGCGGCAGCTTTCTGGCGCGCAGGCTCATAAACCGTACTCCTGGCCATTACCGCCCAGGCGATCCGGGCCATCTTGTTGGCCAAGGCGACGGCCACCACCTTGAACGGCTTCTTAGCCAAGAGGGTCCGGGCCCAGTCCGCCAGGGCTGTCCGGGCCTTGCCCGACTTCATGCTGTAGAGCGCGGCATGCGCTCCGACCACAAGCAGCTTGCGCAGGTGCCGGTTGCCCATCTTGGAGATGGAGCCCAGCCTTGCTTTGCCCCCGGTTGAGTGCTGCCGGGGCACGAGGCCGAGATAAGCAGCAAACTCCCGACTGCCTTGGAACAGGCTGGCGTCCGGGATGCTGGCCGAGAGACAAGAGGCCACAACTGGGCCGATGCCTGGAATGCCGGCGAGCCTCGTGCTGACTGGATCGCTGCGGTGGGCTGCCAGAATAGCCTTGTTGAGCGTGGCGATCTGCGCCTCGATCTCAACCAGCATCGCGGCCAGAGGCTGGAGTGCGACCCGAGCGGTGACGGGGAGATCGGGACTGGCGTCATCATGGATAAGGGCAATCAGTTGGCGCGTGTTGCGAGCGCCCTGCGCCACCACGATGCCCAGCTCGGCAAAGTGACCGCGCAGGGCGTTGATCAGGGCGGTTCGCTGCCCGATCAGGAGATCGCGGGCTCCATGCAGCATGAGGGTGCTCTGCTGCTGCGGGCTCTTGACCGGAACGAAGCGCATCGACGGCCGTGTGACGGCCTCGTAGATCGCCGCCGCGTCCGCGGCATCGTTCTTCTGTCGGCGCAGATAGGGTTTGACGTAGGCCGGAGGGATCAAGCGGACCTCATGGCCGAAAGCCATAAGCGTGCGCGCCCAGTGGTGAGCCGTCGCGCAAGCCTCCATCCCGATCAGGCAAGGTGGAAGGGCTCTGAAGAAGCCTGTCACCTGGCTGCGGCGTAGCGCCTTGCGCAGGACGATCGCTCCACTTCTGTCGACGCCGTGCAGCTGAAAGACGTTCTTTGCGATATCAAGGCCGATCGTGACAATCTCAGGCATGGGCGTGGATCCTCTCCGGTTCTTGGACATGCCTATTCTGGCACGTCTGACGCTGGTGGAGGGCGCCATCCACGACATCAACACTGCCGCAGGATCACCGCGCCGTTAAGCGCCGCGTGCGATCGATGCTCGGCTTCAAATCCGCTGACAGTGCTCGCGTGATCATAGGTGGCATCGAGTTGGTTCATATGATGCGGAAACAGCAGGCGAAATACGCCTGCACTCATCAACTGTCGCTCGCTGAACAGTTCGAGCGGCTTGCCGCTTGAGTACCAAGCGGCTTCGCTCCCGCCTTTTCAGCCTTACCCCAAAGTTGCGACAGAACCAAGCGCTTCAGCCACAGCCTTCCCGGTTGTTACAGTGTCGGCATTGCCGCCAAGATCGCGGGTACGCAGCGTTCGCTCACTGAGAGTGTTCTCGATGGCACCCACAATTGCGGCAGCAGCCTCCACCTCCCCAAGATGCTCAAGCATCATGGCGCCGGCCCAGATCTGTCCGATAGGGTTCGCGATCCCCTGCCCTGCAATGTCCGGAGCCGATCCATGAACCGGCTCGAATAGCGACGGGAATCCACTCGTCGGGTTGATGTTACCCGAGGGCGCGATGCCGATCGTTCCTGTGCAGGCTGGGCCGAGATCGGACAGGATGTCACCGAACAAATTCGACGCGACGACCACGTCAAACCAGTCCGGGTGCAGCACGAAATGGGCTGTCAGGATATCGATATGGTACTTGTCCCATTTCACGTCAGGATAGTTCGCGGCCATCTCTTCAACGCGCTCGTCCCAATAAGGCATGGTAATCGAGATGCCGTTGGACTTCGTTGCAGATGTCAGATGCTTTTTCGGACGTTTTTGGGCGAGATCGAAAGCGAATTTCAGGATACGGTCGACACCGATGCGGGTCATGACTGTTTCTTGAATGACAACTTCGCGCTCAGTTCCTGCAAACATCTTGCCGCCGATTGACGAATACTCCCCTTCCGTGTTTTCGCGAACGACCCAAAAGTCTATGTCGCCCGGCTTCCGGTTTGCGAGCGGGGAAGGAACACCGGGCATCAAACGGACCGGCCTCAGGTTGATGTACTGGTCGAATTCACGACGGAATTGGAGAAGCGAGCCCCAGAGTGAGATGTGATCCGGTATCTTTTCCGGCCAGCCAACAGCGCCGAAGAAGATGGCGTCATGAGAGCCGATTTGCTCCTTCCAGTCTTCTGGCAGCATGCTTCCGTGCTTCGCATAATATTCATAGGATGCGAAATCGAAGTGGTCGAGTTGCAGGTCGAAGCCAAACTTCGATGCCGCGGCCTCAAGCACGCGTACTCCTTCCGGGACAACTTCCTTTCCTATGCCGTCACCGGGGATGACTGCCAACCGATAGCGTTTCTTGTTATCCAGCGCCATTTGAATTCCTCTTCACCGGTAAAGTGCAAGATAAGGCGTACCTGTACGAAAAAGTGCATTGGCTCCTTAGCCTCGTGCCAGTCACATCGAACGGCCTTCAATCGCCTGCCGGCTTTGGGCTCGAAGAGCATGGTGCCCAAATTCAACGCCGACAGACGAAAAGTGTGACCTTGCTCGTTTGACGCGGGCAGATCGCGCGCATGGCGGTCAGCAACGATAAGACCGTCGCCACTGTGCAATCCTGACGATCAGCCTGCTAACTCACGCATAACCTCGATAAGATCTGATTTTCCCTCAAACCCGATCCCGGGCAGGTCCGGCATGACAATGTGGCCTTCCTCAACCCGCACGCTGTCCGGGAAGCCTCCAAAAGGCTGGAACAGGTCTGGATAGCTCTCGTTGCCACCGAGACCAAGCCCAGCCGCGATGTTGAGCGACATCTGGTGCCCACCATGGGGAATGCACCGGGAGGGCGACCATCCAAACTGTCCGAGCACGTCGAGGGTGCGCAGATACTCCACTAAGCCATATGCTAAGGCGCAGTCGAATTGCAGCCAGTCGCGGTCGGGCCGCATGCCACCGTAGCGCAACAGATTGCGCGCATCCTGATGCGAGAACAGATTCTCGCCTGTCGCCATGGGACCCGGGTAGAACTCGGATAGCGCGGCCTGGAGAGCATAGTCGAGGGGGTCTCCAACCTCCTCGTACCAGAACAGCGGGTAATTACGCAGCATCTTCGCGTACGCAACTGCAGTCTCGAGATCAAAGCGTCCGTTCGCATCGACCGCCAATTGCGCCTGGGAACCAATTTCAGTGAGAACTGCCTCGATCCGCCGCTGGTCCTCCACAATGGAGGCGCCGCCGATCTTCATCTTCACGACATTGTAGCCCCGATCGAGGTAGCTGCGCATCTCGGACCGAAGGGCGCTATCATCCTTGCCAGGATAATAGTAACCACCAGCGGCATAGACGAAGACCCTCGGATTAGCCTCGCGGCCTTGGCGTTCAGCCAGGAGGCGAAAGAGCGGCTTGTCCGCTATCTTGGCTGTGGCATCCCAAATCGCCATGTCGAGGGTGCCCACCGCGACCGAGCGCTCGCCATGACCGCCCGGCTTCTCATTCTTCATCATCGTGGCCCAGATCTTATGTGGATCCAGGTTGCCTCCACTCTCGTCAAGCAGGCTCTCTGGGTTCGCCTCCAGGACCCTGTCGCGGAAGCGCTCGCGGATGAGCCCCCCTTGGCCGTAGCGGCCATTCGAATTGAAGCCGTAGCCGATCACGGGGCGACCGTCCCGCACCACGTCGGTCACGACAGCGACAAGGCTCGTCGTCATCTTCGAGAAATCGATATAGGCATTGCGGATTGGCGAAGCGATCGGCTTGGTGATCTCCCGGACATCGACGATGCGCACAGCTGTACTCCTGGATTTGGCGGATGGACAGGCGGGACCTGATCTATGATGCACCCAACGAGGAAAAGGACGTTCCTGACCCCACCAAGCGGCGGTCTCGTTCACATCTACGCGGCCGCCGCACCCCCGGTCATTTTGCCTGCTGTCACGAATGCTTTGAACGACCGCTCGACCACAGCCGGGTCTAGTCCTCTCGCAATAATGACGAGCTTCGTTGCCACGGTTGCATCCGGCCAAGTGGACAAATGCATCGGCTTGTGAATCAAGTGCTGAACCCCCTGCACGACGACAGGCGTATCCACGTTCTCAAGGGCAAGGATCCCTTTGAGGCGGAGAATGTCTTTGCCATGCCGGTTCAGCAACATTGACAGCCAAAGAGCGAACCGCGCCCAGTCGAGGGGATCCGGCGATGTCAGGACAAAGGCGCGAACATCGCCGTGTCGATTCACATCATGATGGTGATTATGATGATGTGGATGATTGATCTCAGACGAGAGCCAACGTGAAACCTCGGCTGTTCGAGAGCCGAGATCATGGATATCTCGTGTGAAGAGCCAAACGCCAGGAGTATCGGATTCGTCCATCGGCACGATGTCGGCGGCTGGGTTAATCTCCGACAGTCTGTGCTCCAGCAATCTGATTGTATCTGGATCGACCAAATCGATCTTCGACATGACGAGCCTGTCAGCAACAGCAGCCTGCCTCATGGACTCCGGGTACTTATCGATATTTTCAGGTCCGTTCACTGCATCGACGACTGTTACGATATTGCCGACGCGAACCTGGTGGCGGAGAAGCGGATCTGCTAGAAGAGTTGCGATAATCGGTGCCGGATCAGCTAATCCCGTGGTTTCAACGACCAATCTCGAAAACCAGGGAATTTGTCTCCGCTCGCGCCGCTCCATGAGGTTGAGTATCGCGTCCTTCAAGTCGACGCGGATCGTGCAGCAAATGCAGCCACTTTTAAGAAGAACGACCTCATCATCGATTTCTTCGACAAGAAGATGATCGATTCCTACCTCTCCGAACTCGTTGATGATCACGGCTGCATCCTTGAGATCGGGCTGCTCAAGAAGTCGCCGGAGTAAGGACGTTTTCCCTGACCCGAGAAAGCCCGTCAGGATATTTACGGTGACGGTTCTCTGTTCCGTTTCAGGTGGCGTTGTTAGGTTTTCAGTGTCCATCGTCGCGTACTGCCTCGACTGCTTCGATGATTGACAGATCCAGCGGATCGCATCCTCTGCCGGTCAGTTGTTCAGCCGCAGCCCAGAGGCTGCCAAGATTGTCTACAACGGCGCTCTTTCCGGTGGGCCCAACGAGTGTAAACCTGTTTGACCACTCCGTGAGCTTGAGCCCATAGAATCTGAGAATTCGGTTTGCCTCGGTCGACCGGCGCCTTCTTTCGGCGGAGGGTGACGAAGTGCTGACGGTGAGGCCGTCACTCCAATGATCGGCAGCTCCAAAAGTCCCGCATAGGCCGCACATGATCTTCGCCACCCTCGCTTTTTTGCTTTATCGATCCGCGATCAGGATTGCGGCCGAGCAGAGCCCGACTTCGGGAACCGTTCCGCAAAGTCGGAAGCAATCTCTTCCATCGTTACGAACCGCACCCCTTCATGCCCCCTCATGTAGTCGAAAAGCCGTTGGTGCATCTGGAGGACGTGCGGTTTACCGGAGACGTCCGGGTGGATGGTCAGTGGGAACACCGCATAATCGTAGTTTTCATAGACCCAGTCGAACTGGTCGCGCCACATCTCCTCGATATCGCGTGGGTTCACGAACCCATGGCTGTTGGGCGACGCCTTAATAAACATCATCGGCGGCAAGTCATCCAAATACCAGGACGCTGGAATTTCGATGAGGTCGGTTTCTTGTCCTGATTCATAGGGCTTCATCCAGGATGATGCTTCCTGCGAGTAGTCGATCTTCGTCCACTTGTCGCCAACTGTGACATAGTAAGGGTGGTGGTCGTTATGCATCAGGGAATGGTCGTATTTTAGACCCTTCTTCAGGAGAAGCTCGTTCGTCTTTGAACCGAACTCCCACCACGGCGCCACGTAGCCACGTGGAGGCTTCCCGGCAAGCTTCGTGATCAGGTCCACACACTTGTCAAAGACAGCCTCTTCCTGCTGTGGCGTCATGGCGATCGGATTCTCGTGGCTGTAGCCATGCATCCCAATCTCATGGCCCGCATCGGCGACAGCCTTCATTTCATCCCAAAAGGTCTCGATCGAGTGACCCGGAATAAACCATGTCGTCTTGACCCCCCATTTTTCGAAGAGGCGAAGGAGGCGCGGAGCCCCCACCCGGCCGGCGAAAACGCCGCGTGAAATATCGCAGGGGCTATCCTCACCGCCGTAGGATCCGAGCCATCCTGCAACAGCGTCGACGTCGATACCGTAGGATACCATGATGTTTTTCGTCATCTGCTTTCCTTCCTCCGTGTTAATGATCGATTGCGAGCGCGTTGCGGCTCGTCATCATATCACCTCTTTGATTCTAAGGTTCGCCCGAGCACACGCCCGGCTCAGATGCTGTCGCATATAGTATGCGGCCCCGGCCGGATCCCTCATCGCAAGAGCCTCGACGATCTTCTCATGTTCGATCACGGGCTGCCAGAACCGGTCTGGAACTTCCAAGGGCAGGCGCTGGCTCTCGTTCATCACGCGAGCGAAATTGGCATGGATGTCTGCCAAGAGCCTGTTTTGGGAGAACTTGATGATGAGTTGGTGAAATTCGAAATCGGTCTGCACGAACACCGCATAGTCAGCACGCTGCCGCGCCCGTCGAAAGGTCTCAAGGTTTCTCTGTATCTCATCGAACTCGGACGGAGTATGGTTCATGGCTGCGAGCTGGGCTGCATAGCTTTCGGCAATATACCGAAATTCGAACACCTCTTCGGGCGAGTAGGGCTGCTCGAGGCGCCAACGTTCTTTTATGGGCGGGAGAGATTCATTGCTCGGCATCTCCCGGATGAATGTCCCCTTTCCTCGTTCGACCGAGATGACGCCGCTTGTGGTGAGGATCGCCAATGCCTCCCTTAACGAGGGCCGACTGACGTTTAACTCCTGTGCCAACTCCCTTTGAGAAGGCAGCGCCTCGCCAACAGCGAACCGGCCGCTCCGAATGATCGCCAGCAACGTTGATGCGGTCGCCTGTGACACGCTCTGACCCTGCTCGCGTCTCGCTTCGCTGTCGATCGGCATCATCATATCATCCGAAGGCATAATCTACCTGCCAATACTTCACGCTGACGCGGGTTATTGCGCACGGAAGCCCGAACAGCAAGCTGGCTCTTCTCACTGCACGAGGCTCCACGGTATAGCTCCTCCGTCTTACAAACCGGCGGTAACGCTCAGATCATGACGTCACCACCGTTGGGATTCATTGTTGCGCCCACATAATAAGATCCCTCATCCGACGCGAGGAGAACCGCAGTCGGGGCGATTTCATCGACTGTCCCAGCGCGCCCGATAGGCAGTTCCGAAAGCTTCCGTGCTTTCCAGTCCTCAGGCAGAGCGCGGAAGAGCTCTGTCTCAATGGGACCTGGGCAAATGGCATTGGCCGTGATCCCATGGCGGGCGACCTCGTAGGCAAGAGAGCGTGTAAATCCGATGACACCTGCCTTAGCAGCTGCGTAGTGAGCCATTTCCGGCGCACCTTTATGCCCAAGCTGAGACGCAATATTGATAATCCGCCCGTGCTTACGTTCGATCATTCCTGGAAGAACCGCTCTTGTGCACAGGAACACGCTTCGCAGGTTAACCGCCATCATCTGATCCCACATTGTTGTCGGCATCTCAGCCACGACAGAGGTGGTGTCAATCCCGGCATTGTTGACGATGATATCGATCCGACCGAGAGCTTCATTGGCCTGAGCAATCGCGGCGTTGACCTGGCTCTCGTCGCTTACATCGCCTGCCAGGGCAATTCCCTTGCGCCCCAAGGCCGATGAGATCTTTGTCGCCGTTGCCTCAGCCGCAGAAAGACGCAGGTCGAGCACCGCGACGTCTGCGCCTTCCCGTGCAAACGCAATGGCAATCGCTTCACCGATGCCGCGTGCTCCGCCGGTCACAAGCGCCGTCTTGCCGTCTAATCTTCCAGTCATGTTTGTTCCTCACTTCGCGTCGGTAATATGGAGGTCAGCCTTGGCGGGTGGCCGGCCAAGGATTCGTTCAGCTTCGGCCATAAAGGATGTGAACATTTCCGAGGCCGGAATGGCTGCTGCCACGTCCTCGTGCCTGAAGCAGTGGACCTGATGTTCAGGGCCCACAGTCTCAGCGGGAGGCATCTCGGCACGGCAGCGATTGATTGCGAAAGGACAGCGGGAGGCGAGATAGCAGCCTTTCGGCAGGTTGATGGGGCTAGGGATCTCACCCTTCAAACTAACTGTCGTTTCCATCTTAAGGTGCGGATGCGGCAGAAGGACAGAAGACAGCAGTCCGCTCGAATAAGGATGCCGAGGGGTGTTGAAAACCGTTGCGGCATCGCCCTGCTCCACAATCATACCCAGGTACATCACGGCGACGCGGTGGCTGATGAACCGGACAGTCGAGAGGTCATGCGAAATGAACAAATAGGACGTTCCCCTCTCTGCCTGGATTTGGCGCAGGAGATCCATGATCTCTGCCCGGGCCGTCGGATCCAGGGCGGAGGTTGGTTCATCGAGCACGACAAGCTCAGGTTGCGTCACCATAGCCCGTGCGATGCCGATCCGCTGCTGCTGACCGGCCGAGAGATCAGACGGGTAGGACTCCAGCATCTCCGGATCTAACCTGACGAGCCTGATTGCCTCATGCACGCGTTTGCGTCGTTCTGAGCTCTCGGTCCTGAGTGCGACCAGCGGCTCTTCGATGGATCGTCCAACCCTCATGCGCGGATCGAGGGACTCAGCAGGCTCTTGGAACACAAGTTGAATCTTGCCGAGGAGCTCGCCGATGCGGCGCCGCTGACCCGTCAGATCATGACCTTTGAATTGAATTTTTCCACTTGTCGGCTCAATCAGGCCCACGATCGATCGTCCGACCGTTGTCTTGCCGGATCCACTTTCGCCAACCAGTCCTAACGTTTCGCCCTCGGCAATGCTGAAGCTGACATCGTTGATGGCTTGGACGACACTGCGAGAGCCGACAATCGGAAAGTGTTTTACAAGGTTGGTTACCTGCAGTAGCGCGGTCATGAATGCCTCACCGGAAAGTAGCACCGGGCGAGGTGTCCGGGTGTTAGCTCCACGAGGGGCGGTGCGTTCTCCACACAGCACGGTTGAGCGAGTGGACACCGATCGGCATATGGGCAGCCGGATCTAGGAACTCCTCGCTTCCGATCGTCTGGCACCGTCCACACTTTGCGCAGCTTGGGGTTATGGGAAAAGGCCGCAAGCAGCATCAGAGTGTAGGGGTGGCTTGGGCGCAGGAAGAGTTCCTCGCGCGGTGCGATCTCCATGATTTCGCCTGCGTAAAGAACCGCGACGCGATCGCAGAAATGAGCCGTGATGCCAACGTCACGGGTTATGAACAGTAGCGAACTGCCATGCTCGGCCGCAAGCTTCTGAAGGAGCTCCAGAACCTGGGCCTGGACCGTCACATCGAGTCCACTGGTGGCGTCGTCAGAAATAACAAAGGCAGGGTTGCAAATGAGCGCAATTGCGATCACGGCGCGCTGGGCCATGCCACCGGATAGTTCATGGGGATAGGCCCCCATCCGCCTCTCCGGGTCTGGAATCTGGACAGCACGCAACATTTCAAGGGCAAGCCGTCTTCCCTCTGACCGGCTCACACCAAGGTGAGCCTTGGCGACATTCGCGATCTGATCGCCGACGGTAAGAACCGGGTTAAGCTCGCCGCGCGGGTTCGGGACGACCATGGAGATCCGACGCCCACGGAGCTTGTGCAACTCCCGCTCGGGAAGCGCTAGGATATCCTTACCTTCGAATATGACGCGACCGCCGGAGATCCGCCCCGGTACCGGGGGAAGCCCCAAGATAGACCGCGCAAGGGTGGTCTTACCTGCGCCACTTTCGCCAACGAGACCTAGAATTTCACCGGCGCCGACCTGAAGGTCTACGCCCCGCAAGGCCATGCGAGGCGTCCCTGACGCGGTTGGGAACTCAACGCGCAGGTCTTCCACGCTGAGGAGAGGCCTGTTTTGGCCGTGCGCGACGTCGACGGATGCCGCGGCTTTATCCATGAGCTCAGCCATACAATCCTCAGCTGCTGATGCGCGGATCGATCAGGAAGTAGATCAGATCGACGACGAGATAGACGATCAGAGAGAAGAACGCCGAAAACAGAACGAAGCCTAAAACCGGGTAAATATCCGAGTTGAGGACTCCTTGTACGGCGTACTGCCCGGCGCCCCCCCATGAAAACACGATCTCGACCAGAACCGCGCCACCGATCAAGTAACCATAGAGGACGCTGATGATTGTTACGATTGACGGAAGGGCATTCCGCAGAGCGTGGCGCGTGACGGTAGAATGAGGTATTCCGCAAAGGACTTCATAACGGCTGAAGTCTGACGCCAACATCTTTTCCATCGTCGACTGGGTCATCTTCATGATCGGACCCGCATTGATCAAGCCGAGGGTAAGGACCGGAAGGATCAGATGGAGTAGCGCGGACCTGAACGCTTCCATGTCGCCTGCGATCAATGAATCGAGCGTATAGAACCCAGTCACAGGCGGTGGCGGGATGACCGCCATATCGATCCGGCCGAGTGGATCCGGAGCCCAACCCAAGAGCGTATAGAAGACAAAGATCAGGACGAGCCCGAGCCAGAAATCCGGCAGGGCCCCTGCGCTTAAACCGTAAAGATCCGAGAAGCGCGCGATCCAACCCTTCTCGTTGAGCGCCGAAGCGACACCAGCCGAAACACCGATAGCGATTGCCAAGATAAGCGATAATGTTACAAGCTCAAGGGTCGCCGGGAATCGCATGAGCAGGTCTTCAAGAACCGGTCGTGTCGTTTGCCAGGATGTTCCAAGATCGCCGCTAAAGAGGTTGGCGACATAAATGAAGAACTGAATGTAGAGCGGCTTATCCAGGCCCATCTGCTCGCGAAGACCTGCGATGGCTTCTGGCGTTGCGGTCGGACCCAGCATAAGGGTGGCCGGATCGCCAGGAATGCTCTTTACCAGCAGGAAGCTGACAAGAATAATTCCGACCAGTTGAGGTAGTATAAAGACGATCCGGTGGCCCACATAGGTCAGAACGCGCATTACGCTGCCTCCTCACGCACGACAGGCTTGGCGTGCCGCCGGCGGCGTGCGTCGATGTCCCGTATCAAAGCGCGCCGCTTCGTGGGATCTGCGAGAACCTCGACAGATGAGCCGACCAAGGAGAAGCCAAACACCGTGATCGCCAGCATCAGGCCGGGAAAGACCGACGGCCACCACTGTCCGGTCACGACGTTCTGAAACCCCATAGCGATCATGCTGCCCCATTCGGGCGTTGGAGCCCGCACGCCCGCGCCAATGAATGAAAGGGCAGCCGTCAAAAGAATACCCCAGCCTACATTCACCGACAGTTGCGCCAGGATTGGTGCAATCGCATTAGGAACAATATGACGAAAGATGGTTTGCACGTCGGACATGCCTGCAACCTGCGCTGCCTCGACATACCGCATCGACCGAATGCTGAGGACCTGGGAGCGCATGAGCCTCAGATAGATCGGTGCATTCACAAATGCGATGGCAATGACAACGGTCTGGATACTCTGACCGAGTGCTGCCACGAGCGCGATCGCAAACACAAAAACCGGAAAGGCCTGGAGAACGTCAGCTGCACGCATCACGGCAAATGAGAGCCAAACCCGAACGCCCTTCCCGACGCTGTAAAAGCCGACGAGCGCGCCGATGGCGGTCCCAAGAACGGCGGATATCAACGTGCCAAGAACGGCGATGGTCAAATCAATTCGGGGCGCATAAATCGCGCGGCTGAAAATATCCATGCCGACGGCGTCGGTTCCAAACAGATGCGACCAACTTGGCGGCTGTAGAAACTGCGTCGGGTCTGCTTCAATAGGAGAGTATGGAGCGATAAGGGGTGCAAAGATCGCCGCAATGGTGACAACAACAACGATGATATAGCCCACCGCGAAGCGGGGCCTGACTCGAGCAATTTGGGCCAGAGTGCGAATCTTTTCCATAGCGCTCAGTTTCCCTATGCTGGGGCGTCCCCCCGGCCGAGCCGGGGGGACGTTTTTTAGGCGCGCACAAAGTCTTGGAAACGCAGATTGTTCGACGTGTAGTACGTGAACCCTTTAAGATCAGCCTTGCGCGCCAAAGTATAGCTAGGATAAGCGATGAAACCCCAAGGAGCTTCGTTCATCAGAATCTTTTGCACCTCGGTGTACTTGGCTAACCGTTCCTTATCGTCCAGTGTTTCCAACCCTTCCGTGATCAGCCGATCAACTGTATCATTCGTGTAATTGGAGTAATTCACGTAGCTCTTCTGGTGGAAGTACAGGTAGGTTGAGTAACCTGGATCCGGCGTCCACGGCGAGTCGAGATAGAAGATCATCGGCTTCTGCCGTTTGGTCACATTCTCGTAAAAAACGCCTGCGGGAAGTTTGTCGAGCACAAGATCGATGCCGATCTGGCGCAGGGATGTTTGAATCAGAAGCGCAATCGGTTCCTGTGTCGGATCGCCGGCGTTGTACGACAAGGTTGTTTTGAACCCGGAGCCGTGTCCTGCCTTGGCGAGCAACTCTTTCGCTTTATCAAGATTATAGTTGTATTCAAAGAAGCTCAGATCGGCCATCGGATAGATGTACGGCATTGGCGCCGTTTGTTTATCGGCGTAGCCATAATAAATCGTGCGTATGATTTCATCCTGAGGAATTGCAAGATTGATGGCTCGCCGAACGTCTGCGTCGCCGAACGGCTCTATCTTCGTATTCAGCTCCAGCCAGATCATATACGAGGACTTGACCGAGTCGACCGCCACATTGGGACGTCCGTTCAAGCTCTGCAACTCTCGCGGCTGCAAGAACTGTGCGATGTCGACAGCGCCTCCTTGGAGGAGAGACAGGCGGCTGGCCGATGTCGGCACCTCCCGCATGATGACGCGCTTCATAAACGGCTTATCGCCCCAATAATCATCGCGAGCCTCGAACACCGCCTGTTGCCCACGGACCA
Source organism: Microvirga medicaginis (assembly GCF_052658925.1). Taxonomy (NCBI): domain Bacteria; kingdom Pseudomonadati; phylum Pseudomonadota; class Alphaproteobacteria; order Hyphomicrobiales; family Methylobacteriaceae; genus Microvirga; species Microvirga medicaginis. Next base: position 13,292 of record NZ_JBQWEL010000020.1, read on the forward strand.
ACTGGGCCAACCGGTATGGCCCAAACCCAGCGCTTTCATTCTTCAGGAACTGAACAGCCCAAGGGTCGCTGGATCCGCCCGCTTCGGCACACTTCTTCGCGTCGTAAATTGGGTTAGCAAGGTTGCACTGCTGTTTGAGAAGCAAGGGGTTGGGTTTCTCGAGATTGAAGGAGATCACATAGTCTCCTTCGATCTTAATCTGGTCCGGAGACTTCAAGCCGAGGACTGAGGTTTGAAAGATTCCTTGCCCTTTCAGATTGAACTTGCGATCCCAGGTCCACTTCACGTCCTTGGCCGAGAAGGGATTACCCCAGTTGGATCGAACCCCTTCGCGAAGCTTGAATGTCGCTTTGCGACCGTCGTCGGATACTTCCCACTTCTCCGCAAGCTTTCCTTTAAGCGCCAGATTGTAGGGCTGGTCGGTGCGGACTGATGTGTCCTCGCGATTAACGCCAGGTGCGTTCGGGTCTGGGATCTTCTCGTAGGCGAGCATGTAATCGTAGAGAGCGCCCAGCGAATCAATAGAACCAAGGCTTACGTCGAATTCGATATCTAGCCCTTGTGGCGTAGCAGGCGCGGCGATGACCAACGTGTCGTTCCGGCCCTGAGCCAGCGCCCTTCCTACCCCTAGGCCGCCGGGCAATGCGGCAGTACTCGCCGCCGCTGCCGCGGTTGTCAGAAACTGCCGGCGGGTTCGGTTGGCAGCCAATCCTTCGTTGTCTTGGGACATTGTCAGCGCTCCCTCTTCCTTGTGGTGCACCACACTGGTCTGACCAGAGGGTCAGTTCATAAGTATGAGCTGATTTCCCAAAGATTGAAAAGACAAAAATTTTTTTTCTCCTCTCTTTTTTGTGTCGGAAGGTTCCATATACTGTCAACGAGCAGCAACTCTGGTCTGGCCAGTAGGTAAACATAACTACATTCAGGTGTGGCAACTATGGCACGAGTAACTTTGATTACGACCGGCGGCACCATTGCTTCCCAAAGGGATGCGAAGGGCGACCATATTGTATCGAGTGTCGCGGGCGCAGATCTAAAACAAACGCTGCATGACCCCCTCGATGGGATCGATGTTGACGTAGACGATTTTTGTAACATCGGCAGCTTTGCGATGGACCTGCCGCTCGCGTTTTCTCTTGCGTGCCGCATCAATACGCACCTCGCGCGCCCCGAGTGCGATGGCGTCGTTATTACTCACGGCACAGATACTATGGAGGAGAGCGCCTATATGGCCGATCTTCTCGTCACAAGTGACAAGGCCGTCGTCTTTACTGGGGCACAGCGTAGCGCTGACAGCGCGGACAGGGATGGCCCTCGCAACATCGCTGAAGCCGTTCGCCTCGCCGCATCCCCCAGGGCCCGGGGCCTCGGCGCGATGGTGTGTTTCGAACAGTTCTTCCACGCCGCCCGAGATGTCACGAAATCCCATACTTATCGTGTGGATACGTTCCGGTCAGGAGAGCACGGGAAGCTCGGTGAGATCGACGGCGAGGTGGTGAGCATTCAGCGGCGCCCTGTTCTGCGCAAGCAATATTCCGCATTGGCGATTGAGCCTGAGATTGAGCTGATCAAGCTGGTGATCGGATCTAACGACCGCTACATACGCTGGGCCATTGCCAATGGAACGAAGGCTATCGTTCTCGAAGGGTTCGGGCGAGGCAATGCGACGCCTTCAGTAGCGTCGGCCGCTAGCGATGCAGTCTCCCAAGGTATCCCTGTCATTGTGACATCTCGCTGCGCGGAGGGACGCGTCAAACCGATATACGGCAATGGTGGCGGAAAGGATTTGGTCCGGGCTGGTGCGATCTTCGCCGGCGATCTCCCAGGCCCCAAAGCGCGAGTTCTCGCCTCGATTCTGTTGGGGATGGGGCTCGGCATGGATGAGATGCGGCGGGAGTTCGAAGAGCTCGGAGGGTGATGGGAGCGCTCACTGCCCTGAATGCCTTCGACATTGGTTCTATTTCAAGCTTGCCGTTCGCGGTTCCAGTGTTCCCCGCTGAATCCAGAGGTGCTCGAAAACCTAACGACTTAGTTGGAAGCACCTTAGAGGAGCCTTATCATAGGAGTTGTTGGCCCGATGCCCAATTTCGAGAAGGGAGCGACGGTAAAAGACCGAATTCCCTACCAGGCGCCTTCCGATCGGCAGCCGTTGACATTGCCTGGCGGAGCCAGGGTCGCCGTGTGGACGATCGTGAACGTGGAGCAATGGCGGCCGACGGCTCCTATGCCGCGGGCTGTACTGCCGCCACCGATGGGTCAACCGCTGTTACCTGACATTCCCAATTGGGGATGGCACGAATACGGAATGCGAGCCGGCTTCTGGCGTTTTCTGAACGTTCTGGGAACGCGCGACATACGGGCGACCTTCGCCGTCAACGGGTCTGCTTGCCGAGCATACGAGAAGGCTTGCCGAGCAGCCCACGATGCCGGTTGGGAGTTCATTGGACACGGCTTCGTGCAGAAGCCTATGCACATGATCGAGGACCAGCGTTCTACGATCATCGAGACAATCCAGGTCATCAAAGATTTTACAGGATCTGCGCCGCGCGGATGGGAAAGTCCTGGCCTCACGGAAACTGACGAGACGGCTGATCTCCTCGCTGAAGCAGGAATCGAATATGTCTGTGATTGGGTATTGGATGATCTGCCGGTTCCCATTCGTACCAAGACGGGAAGGCTCACGTCGATCCCTTACACTGTCGAGATTAACGACGTCGTAATTTCGGCTGTCCAACAGCAACCCTCAGACGAGATCCTTCGCCGCGGTCGTGACCACTTTGACCGGCTCTATCTTGAAGGGGCCGATTCTCCGCGCGTCATGGCGATTTCCATCCATCCCTATTTGACAGGGGTACCCCACCGGATCGGGTACCTGGAAAAGCTTTATGATTATATCCTTTCTCATGAACACGTGGTGATGTGGACTGGCGCAGAGATCCTGGACTGGTACCTTGGGCAGAGCGCCAATGTTTCTCACAAAGGCTGATGAAAGCTCAAAACTCGACTTCAAGTGCCCAACCGGCAATCTTCGAACAGCAATCCAAGCGAAAAAAGTCAGCTCAATCGGGATCGCATTTGATGAACATCATGAGACAGCGCCGCTCCGCCAGACAATCTGGTGACTCGGTGCCCGTTGATTCCTATCACTTGTTCGAACTGAGGCTGCAGGCATAGGCCTACCTGCTGACAGTATCGAAAAGATCGTGTCTTAAACAGCGGCTTGACCCCGCATTGAGGCACGGAGATACTTAACTGGCCAGACCGATGGTGGTTTGGTCTGACCGGAAGATTCCGTCCACCTTCAGCAAGCGAGGTATGATGGACTCATCTCTTCTAGACATTCGAGCCGTAAGCAAGCATTACGGGGCGACCACGGCGTTGGAGGGCGTCTCATTCAGGTTACACCCCGGGGAGGTATGTGGCCTTCTTGGAGAAAACGGCGCGGGCAAGTCGACGCTCGTCAAGCTGCTCAGCGGAGTTGTGGCTCCGGACTCCGGCGAAATCCTGGTCAATGGCGCCAAGTTTGCTCCACAAACTATTGTTGAAGCCAACGTGCACGGGGTCTCAACTGCGTTTCAGGAACTGAGCTTGGTGCCGTCTCTTTCGGTGGCGGTCAATATGTTCCTCCCTCGGCCTCGTCGTAACTGGCTTGGTCTGGTTTCTACCCGCGATCTTGAGGTAAGAGCCGGCGAGATCCTCGAAGAGTATGGCGTCCTGGACATTGCACCTTCGACGCTAGTTGCGGACCTGCCGCTTGGAATGAGGCAGCGGGTCGAGATCGTCCGCGCACTCCACCGTCGGCCCGCCGTTCTCCTCCTCGATGAGCCGACGGCAGCCCTCACGGATCGTGAATGGCTGTTTCGTCTTGTAGAGCGGGTTCAGGCGAGCGGCGGTTCTATTCTCTATATTAGCCATAAGCTCGATGAGATCCGACGGCTTTGCCGGCGCTGCGTGATCCTGCGTAACGGACGCAAGGTACAGGACAGCCAAGTATCTGCCATGAGCGATGACGCCATCTTCAGCAGCATGGCCGGCCGGTCCATTGTTGAGACTTTCACAGAACGGGCCCCTGTCATTCGGGCCGGTGAGAAACCGGCTCTCGAAGCAAAAGGGCTTGTCGGCCGGGGTCTTTCCGGCGTCAGTTTATCTCTCGCCCCAGGAGAGATCCTAGGTGTGGCCGGACTAGAGGGGCATGGCCAGTCGAACCTTTTCAGGGCACTGGTAGGGCTTCAGCCCCTGCACAAAGGATCGATCGCCGTAAACGGTACCGAGACGGCAATCCGATCTCCGCGGGGGGCTCAGAAACTTGGCGTGGTCCTTGTCCCCGAGGAGCGTAAGTCGGAAGGAGTTTTCAACGATCTCTCGACAATGGCAAATATCTCGCTTCCGGTGATCGAGTCTGCACAGCGCGCGGGACTTATCCGCACGAGGGCAGAACGAAAGATCGTTGAGGCTGTCATTCCATCCGTTAACTTGGCAGAACGTTACTTGCCCCTGAGCATCAGCGCGCTATCGGGAGGCAATCAGCAGAAGACGATCCTTGCCAGATCTCTCATCAGCGGGGCGAAGTGCCTGTTGTTGTTCGACCCTACCCGGGGCGTCGACGTCGGAGCAAAGCAAAGCATCTACGCAATGATGCGGACCTTCGTTTCGGAAGGCGGCGCAATCCTATTTTACTCCACCGAACTTGATGAACTTGTTCACCTTTGCGACCGTTGCATCGTGCTATATCGCAACACAATCGCCGGTGAGCTGTCCAAAGACCAACTTACTCAAGAAAGAATGCTGTCGATCGCATCCGGCCATCCAATCTCTGCCTCATCGTCGCGATCACATACGGCGGAGGCGAGAATCACATGATAAACCAAATCGCGCAGCGGGTCGGAAGGCTTGGGGGCACAACAGCGCCGTCCATTCTTTTGTTTTTGCTCATGTTCGGGATCTACGCAGCCCATGAGCCCTCCGCAATTTCGCCTTTCGGCATTAGCAACTTGGTGAACAATGCGGTCGTGCTTGCTCTGGCGTCTGCAGGCCTGACCATTGTGATATTAACCGGGAACCTGGATCTGTCGGGGTCGGGCGTAGTCGCCCTCAGCAACGTGGTCGTCGCAACGACAAGCACTGGAGTTCTGGGCAGTTCTGGAAGTCTGGCGGTGGTACTCGCAATCGGAATCGTGGTTGGCGCCGTAAATGGCTTTCTGGTGGCTTATCTCCGCTTGCAATCGCTGGCGGTGACAATCGGCTCCTTAATCATTTGCCAGGGCATTGCTCTTCTGGTTCTGCCTGCACCTGGAGGCCAGGTTGCGGATGCCATTTCTGACGGGGTAACGGGCGACCTCCATGGGATACCAACTGCGGCGATCATCTTGATCGCGGCAGGCCTGCTTTGGCTGATCCTGAAGAATACCCGTCGCGGTATAGCGCTCTATGCCGTTGGGGCCGATGAAGCGGCGGCCAATTTATCAGGAATTGATAGCCGGTCGACAAAGCTATTCGCGTTTGTTGCGGCCGGAATCTGTTATGCCGTCGCCGGATTTGTCTACTGCGCCGAGATTGGATCAGGAGACCCCCGGGTCAGCGACTCGTTCTTACTCTTTATGTTCGCGTCAGTGGCTATCGGCGGGACGTCCCTGACGGGGGGGCTCGGTGGCGTCATCGGGACCATCTTTGGCGCCGGGATCCTAACCGTTATGCAGAAGATGCTCTTCGCGCTCGGGGTAGCCGAGTTCTACACGAATATCTTCAACGGGCTGATTATGATTGCAGCCATCTTCTTTGGCCAGCTCACGCCTCTCGTTTTCCGGCTCACAAGACGGGAGGCCACTTAGATGAATTCACAGAATCCAACTCCCATCACGGACCTCGAGACTGGCGAACCGATTAGGTACCGTAATGCTCTCATCCCGCTGAGTTTTGTTTCCGCTTTCGGTGTGCTCGGGGCGACGGCCGTCTTGATTGCCGGAATGAAGTTGCACAATCCGGCTTTTGGCTCACTGGAGCAGCTTATAGCCATTCTCGTGACGGCGATCTTTCTTGTCGTCGCGTCCTTCGGCCAAGGCCTCGTGATTCTGATCGGGGGCATCGACTTGTCCATAGGCGTCACCATGGGAGTTGGAGGCATGATGATCGCCAATTTGACCCATGGCAGCAACGACACACTGGCTTACGCTCTGCCGGCTGCGCTGCTCTGTTGTACCGTGATCGGTGCAATAAACGGGGTCGGAATTGGCATTGCCAAGCTTCCACCTTTCATCATGACACTGTCGTCAGGAACTACCTTTTTCGGAATTGCGCTCGGTCTTACTGCGGGGAGCTCGCAGCAGTCTGTAGCGCCCGCTCTGCAGGAATTCATGAATGGGCGCTGGCTAGGAATACCGTATCCTATTTTCTTCATGGTGCTGTTTGTTGCCATCGCGGTCCTGTTCCAGAACAGGACCGCGATGGGCAGGAAGCTCTATGCGATGGGCAGCAGCCCTGGGGCCGCACGGGTGCTTGGGCTTCCGATCGTGGCCTTGACCGTCACCGTGTATGCAATCAGCGGATTATGTGCAGGGATTACGGGCGTTCTTCTCGCCGGCTATTCGTCAAGTGCCACCTTGGACATGGGCAATGCACTTCTGATGCCGACGATTGCTGCGGTCGTCATTGGCGGCGCGCGAGTAACCGGCGGAGCTGGCCTCTACATTGGAACCTTCGCGGGCGCGTTGTTTCTGAGCACACTCTCAACGGTCATTACGGCTCTCAGCCTCTCACAGGGCTTCAGGAGCATCGTACAGGGTGTGATCATCATCATTGCATTGGTATTTCAAGGGAAACACCTAATCGGCGGTAAACGCTGATCGCAACTCCGGCAGTTGCGCACTCACTTGGGAGGGACGAAATGAAAGCCAAGTTTTACCATCGGATTTGCACCGGAGCGCCTGGTACCCTAGCCACCGCTGTCATCGGCCTTATGGCGACGCCCGTGTATGCTCAGCAGCCTTACAAGGTGTTTCTCAACATGAGCTACAGCGGCAACACGTGGCAGGCTGCAGCGGCAAACGGCATCAAGGCGCTCGCGGCCACACCGCCCTATGACAAAACAGTCGAGTTCAAAACGGTGATCTCCGGCACCGATGTCCAGCGTCAAATCTCCGATATCCAAAGTATGGTCGCTAATGGGGCGAACGCGATCCTTATCTACCCGCTTTCACCAACTGCGCTCAATCGGGTCATCAAGCAGGCTTGTCAGAGAGGGATCACTGTATTTACCTACGACTCGACAGTCACAGAACCTTGTGCCTACAACGTTAGCAACATCACTGCCCGATACGGTGCTAACAGCGCCCAGTGGATGGTCAACCAAATGGGCGGCAAGGGCGAACTCGTCTTTAATCACGGGGTCGCAGGAACAACCGTTACAAAGACCTATGACGAACAAGCTTATCATGTTTTCAAGAAGTATCCGGGCATCAAAATCGTCGGGGACTTCTACGGCAACTGGAATGACGCGACGTCCCAAGAGGAGGTCGCGAAGATCCTTGCCGCCCACCCGAACATTGATGGTATATGGACTGTAGACGGCACATACGGATCACTACAAGCCGTAATGAACGGGCGCCCTGATCGACTGGTCACGATTGCCGGTCAATCGAACAACGGTTATCGCCTCATGATCGCCGATCCTGCCCTTCAGGCGAAAGGACTTAAGGGCCTTTCGTCGAGTGCGGGGCCTGCTGTTGGTGGATACGCCTTCAAACTCATGATGGAAGTGGTCACCGGCAAAAAGAAGCTTGAAAAGCAGAATATTGAGTATCCCCTACCGTGGGCCGAGCCCAAAGATGTAAAGGTGTGCTCGGGTGAGCTGTTTGTAGAAGGCTGCAATACTTTCCCGGCGGATAAGGTGCCGCCGTTGTTTCTCGACACGTCCCTCAACGGCGAGCTCCTGCCGGAATTAAGCCTAGACTCTGTCCAGAACGGAACCCCAACTCCGAACGCTACGATTAAGGAGTTGCCGAACATCAGCTATGCAGACAATCTGCCGGGGATCAACTGCACTGAGTGTAACGCTCCGGCAGACTGGCTCAAGCCAAATCGGGTAGACCCGATCGCCGTCCCAAAATGAGCGTTCGGGGCAGGTTTTTGGCCCTGCCCCGTCGCATCATCGGCTTACAGTGCTCAGGAAATGATAGTTGCTGAGCCAAGTTTTTCTAGTGCTTTGATCGCCCCATAGCTTGTACGCTGTGTGTCCGCCGTCAGCGCTCATGAGACAGATCGGGTGAGTTGAAGAAGGGAGAGTTTCTGGTTCATCGTAGCCTTTGAGGACATAACGATGAGACAGAAACCGAGACCGGCCAAGGAGCCGGCCGAGACGGTGGTCAAGGAGATCCGCCGCGCCACGCGCAAGCCCTACTCCGCCGAGGAGAAGATCCGGATCGTGCTCGAGGGTCTGCGCGGCGAGGACAGCATCGCCGAACTCTGCCGACGGGAGAGGATCCCGCCCAACGTGTACTACCGCTGGTCCAAAGACTTCCTGGAGGCTGGCAAGAAGCGCCTGGCCGGCGACACAGCCCGGGAAGCCACCTCGGACGAGGTCCGGGGCCTGCGCCGGGAAGCCACCGCGCTCAAGGAAGCCGTGGCCGACCTCGCCCTGGAGAACCGTCTGCTCAAAAAAAGCATGATCGGGGATGGGGAGGACGGCGCATGAGGTATCCAGCTTCCGAGAAGATCGAGATCATCCGCCTGGTTGAGCAGTCCCACCTGTCCGTCCGGGAAACACTGGAGAAGATCGGCATTCCACGGCCGACCTTCTACCGTTGGTACGATCTCTACCAGACCGGCGGCCCTGAGGCTCTGGAGGATCGGCGCCCTTGCCCCAAGCGGATCTGGAACCGCATCCCTGATGCCGTGCGTGAGCAGATCATCCAATTGGCCTTGGACGAGCCGGAGCAGTCGCCGCGGGAACTCGCAGTGCGCTTCTGGTAGACCGCATCCGCCGTGCCCTCGTACCACATCGTCTCGGAGACACGCTGGCTGGCGGGCAGGATGTCAAAGCTCTCGTTGCGCTCAGGCCGGAAGAAGTTCCAGCCGCGCTGCAGGTGCCGGATCAGGCTATGGGCCTTGTACTGGGTCGCCACGGCAATGTGGCGGATGCCGGAGTTGAGGGCATTCGAGAGGGCAAAGTCGATGATGCGCGACTTGGCCCCGAAGTACACGGCCGGTTTGACGCGCTTGTCGGTGAGCTCCAGGAGACGGCTGCCGCGCCCGCCGGCCAGGACATAAGCCATGGTGTGACGGGCCAGCGGGGCAGCGATCTCGGGCATAGGCATTCCTCTCATCCAGGCGGCGCTCTTCTGGCCCGCTCGGCTTCTATGCTCAGAGATGACGAGAAGTTCCCTGCGCGCAGGGGACGGTACCGGTAGTGTCCCCCGAGGCCACGGGGTGTTGATCGGGCAGATCACTCGACCTGGGGCAAACTCGATCTGAGCCCTGCCGTCGAGATCCTGGGCCAGGCTGCGCTCGGCAAGCCGTGCGCCGAAGTCTCGGCGGGGAGGCTCGACTACCGACCGCCTTTCTCTGTCCAGCGCAGCTAGAGATGTCAGGTTAGACATCATCCTCCGGGTTTGGAACAGGTGCTGGCCGAGAGGGGCGTTTATGCTACAGGCAGGGCACCCCCTCCCCTCGCGTAGCTTGCGACAGGCCCTCTGATGACCGATATCCAGGAACGCGCTCAGCGCATTGCCGACGCCGTCCTCACGGCAAAGTCCCCTGCCCCCGCAGGATCAGCAACTCCGGGCCAAGCCGAACAGGCTCTGGCGCCGATCCGGGATCTGATGCTCAGTCTTGCCCAGGAGCTTGAACCGCGACGGGCAACAGCCAGCATCACGGCTCTGGAGCCCAGAGACGTTGCTGGTCAGTTTCGCACCGAGGAGTACTCCCTGCACGCCAACACCGGACGGCATCGGATCCTGCGCATCGGCTTTGCGCTGAAGATCCCCGGCAAGATCCCATGCCTCACACTGCATGGCCTGGACCAGCAGGGGAGTGCAGAGATCGCGCTTCTCGCGGAAGATGGCCGCATTCCGGCGCATCGCATGGACGAGATCCTGGACGTTCTGGAGCGGTTCCTGACCCGGTTCCTCGCGGGAGGCCAGACCTCGTCCAGCCCATCAGACGCTCTCGCCCAAGCCTGAGAACCCGGCCTGGGGAATAGGACCAGGATTTGCCCAGGACCAGGACTATGCGACGGATCCTATCGGGCTCGTGGCTCCTGCAGAGAAATCCCTGCTGGCATCTTGAGTGCGCCCTCCCCATCCTCAAGATCGAGGAAGTGGCTGTCTCGGGGGATGACCAGTCCCTGCCCTATCGGCGGAAGACGGGACAGTGCGGTGCAGGTGATTGGAGACGTCACGCCTGACGCAACCTCGCTGCCAGTGAACTTGGCATGAGGCTTCCCGGCCGAGCTGATGGTGCCGGCAATCTCCATTCGCTGGTCAGGAAAGCTCCACCTGAAGTTCGGCCCGTGCTGCTCCCAGCGTCCGGGCCACTCGCCCTCGAGGCGAGAGGCATCGAAGATGTAGGGACTGACCTCTCCGTTCTGCATCTCGCCTCCGCCGACACCCCCGCCCGGATAGAAGGTGATCACGAACTGAGACCGATCGGTCGCGCGGGTGCATTGCCACAGGGAGCCCGCAAGGCTCAGGCCGTCGGCCAGCGTGCTGGAGGACCCCAGGACGATCCCGATCACGGCGAGCGGAAGGCTTCGCATGGTGCTGTCTCCAGCAAAGGGGTAACGGAGAAGCACGGTAGTTCGCAGGTCTTACCAAACTTGCTCTGCTTGTCCCAGACAGTGTTCCAAGCCCGACAGTGCGTTCAGCCTATCAGCCCCGCCCATAGCCCGGCTCGGATCAGATCGCTCCGCTGTCAGAGCCGAGGCGGAGCAATCTGACATGCCGGCCCAGTCAGGCTGCTTTGCTCAGTTGTCCTTTGAGTTCCGCGATTTCGGCCCGCAGCGCGCTGATCTCGGCGATGAAGCGTTCGTCAATCCCGGACGGATGCGTCAGTTTCGGGGCATCCTCCGTCGTCTCGGCATTGATCGCATTCACGATCACGCCGATGAACAGGTTCAGGGCCATGAAGGTCGACAGCAGGATGAAGACCAGAAAGAACGCGATCGCATAAGGATGGGGCTCCGCCAGCGGCTTCACGATGCCCCCAGACCAGTCGTCGAAGGTCATGACCTGGAACAGCGTATAGGCGGTGGCCCCGAGCGAGCCGAACTGCTCCGGGTTGGTCTGGCCGAACAGCTTTGTCGCCATCACGGCAAAGACGTAGAGGATGAGCGCCAGCAGGAGCGTGATCGAGCCCATGCCGGGCAGGGCCGAGACAAGCCCGCCGACCACCCGCTGGAGCGATGGCACGGCGGTGATCAGGCGCAGCACCCGCAAGACCCGCAGCGCCCGCAGCACCGACAGCGCCCCTGTGGCAGGAACGAGGGCAATCCCGACAACCGCGAGGTCGAACACACTCCAGGGATCACGGAAGAAGGAGAGGCGGTGGACCACGAGACGGGCGGCCAGCTCCAGCACGAAGATCGTCAGGACGATGCGGTCGATCGCGATCAGAACCGGCCCGAATACGGCCATGGCCGAGGGGCTGGTCTCAAGGCCCAGAGTGATGGCGTTGATGATGATGAAGGTCAGGATCACGCGTTCGGCACGAGGGTGTTTCAGCAATCGTTCCAGCATAGGCATTGTCTCGAAAGCGGAAGGGAGGTGACCTGCCCTCGCGCCAAGGCGAAGCGCCCGTGTCGAAGCCGCCGCTTGGGAGCCGAGCAGGAGTGGCACATCTACCTGAAAGCCTGGCCGCAGCCCAGAGGTAGGTGTCTTCTGGCGTCTGTGTGACTGACGACAGAACGATCAGGCGGCGGGATTGGAGCGGTCAGTGTTGTTCCCGCTGGATTCGAGCAGGCACACCAAGGCAAAGAGACTGATCACGGCCACCAGCTCAGAGGCAGAGTGAACCCAGTCGGGGGCGCTCTCCCGTAGCGGCCCAATTGCCACCAGCGAAAGCAGAAAAGAAACAGCTGTACCCCACATTAGCATCGGCAACCGTCCTTCTAATGGACGCTGAGATATCCAACCGAAGATGAACGGGGGATGACGTTCGTCCATCATCCTTCAAGACATAATCAAACAATGCCCCAGGCGCGGTAGCGGGTGCGGCCGGTGAGCTCGCGCGGCAGCGCGCCGCCGAGCTGGGCCAGCATCAGGTCGACCGCCTTGGGCGTGACCTGCAAGAGCTTGGCGCCGAGCGGCACCGTCACCAGCGGCCGTGACAGGAACAACTCGACCAGCTCCGGCAGCGTGGAGTTGGAGCGGCACCGGGCGGTGACCCGGCTCATCAGCTCCCGGGCGAGGATCAGCCGGTCGAGATCCTTGTTGGCGATCGCCAGCGCCTCCTCGAGCACCTGGCAGAAGCCGTCCAGCTTCTCGCGGGCCCCTTCCCGCCCCTGCGGCCGGAATTTTGATTGCTTGAACCCAGCCGCCAGCGGCAGCAGATGGCTGGTCAGGCCGCGGGCCCGCAGGATCGCGGCCGCCATGATCAGGCCGAGCCACGGCAGGCGGGTGTAGAGGTTCAGGTTCAGCCACGCATCCCACGCGATGGCCGCAGCCGCCACCGCCGGCCAGTGCGAGGTCCTCTTCACCACATCGAGCCACAGGTCCTCGGCCTCCGCCTCGTCCTGATCGGGGTCATAGACCAGATGCGAGCGGCTTCTGGGCAGCGGGGTTTCGCCGGCGAGCACCTTGGTAGTGCGCTCGAGCAGGGCGTCGATCTCGGCAAAGTGCGCCGCCCACGGATCAGCGTCATTGGCAAAGGGCGGGTAGGCCTCATCATTGTCGGGGTCAGGCTTCTTGCCCTTCGATCTGACCGACATCTCTTCAGCCACACCGCCGATGCCGCGCAGGGCGGCCAAGCCGTCGATCGACAGCGGCCAGGGCGCCTTCCTGGCCATGGCGGTGCGCCGGGCGCGGAGAGCGGCGGCGGCCCGGGTGAGTTCATGGGTGGGGTGGCGTACGTCCATGCCGGCGTCGTGCAGCACTAGGTCGCCGACATCGACCAAGTGTCCGTCGAGGATGAGGGCGCGGACCGCTTCGGTCATGTCGCAGCGCGACTGCCAGCCGGCGGCCAACCCGGAGGCCTCCAGGCGGGCGTCGAAGCGCAGGATGGCAATGGTGATGGATTCCAAGCGCCCGGAGATCTGCTCCCATGGCAGCTCCGGCAGGGCATAGGTGCGGGGCGCCAGGAACGGCTCGTCGAAGTCCCCTGACCTGCTCTGAAATGCCACGCTTCGGCTCCACAGCTAAGTTATTGACGCTACGAGCTATAGCTGAGCCAATGGAAGCAAAGCAAGGCCTCGCTACCATGAGGGGTGAGGCAGTTCTGCATCTTGCGGAGCAGCATCCGCAGAACTCGAGACCGTTGCTGCCGGCGATCGGCTCTGCACGGTGCTTCGGCACGCAATGAAGACGCGGAATGGCTCCAAAAGCCTTGTTTTAAGCCATTTTCGCACGTGGTGGGGAAGCCCTGCCCTTTCTGGCTGGTTAACAAATTGGCTTGAGAATCGTCTGCAAACGATCAGTTGCTCATAACAGGCGATAGTGTACAAAGGCACTGAAAATCACCTCCCAAAAGCTCGTTCATGGCCCCTCCCCTCTCGACAGCCCGCCTCATTGGCTACGCCCGTGTCTCGACTGAGGACCAAGCGCATGATGCCCAGCTCGACGAATTGCGCGCTTCCGGTTGTGCCGAGATCCATCAGGAGCACGGATCCGGTACGAGCCGAGCCCGGCCGGTGCTGGCGCGGCTCCTCCGCGAAATCAATCCAAGTGACGTGCTCGTCGTAGTGCGCCTCGACCGTCTGGCGCGCTCGGTGAGTCATCTTCTAGAGGTGATCGAGACACTGGAGGCCAAAAAGGCCCATTTCCGCTCGTTGCGCGATCCGATTGACACCTCGACGCCACAGGGCATGTTTTCCCTGCAGGTGCTCGGCGCGGTGGCGCAGCTCGAGCGCTCGCTGATTTCGGAGCGGACCAAGGCTGGAATGAGGGCCGCCAAGGCGAGGGGCAAGAAGCTGGGCAATCCAGGCATGCGTGAGCGCCGGCCGGAGGCGATCCGCAAGATCGCCCGCGCCCGCGAGAAAGTCTACCTCGACGAGCTGATCGCCAGTGCGGACCAATGGATGCCGACGGTTCGCCGCATGCGTCCGCATCACCCTTGGGAGGACGTCGTACGGGTGCTCGGCGACCGCGGGCAATCGTGGACCGTGGCGCGGCTGCGGCGCGCCGTGGGCAAGCTCGTCTCGCAGCGCATGGCGGCCCCGATCCTTCTGAAGCCCGCTCCACGAAAGAGCCCTGAGGATCGCCTCATGACGCTGATCGCCGGCATCGCCATGGCTGATCCGGATCTATCGCTGCGGGAAATCGCCGCCCAGCTGGAGCGCATGCGTGAGCGGACCCCAAGAGGCGGCACGAAATGGAGCGCCTCGTCCGTCAAACAACAGCTAGATAGAGCAATACGGCTTGGGCTCGCCTAAATCGCTCCCGTTCTGCGTTCATAGAATCCAAGAGTTGGCCCTGGCTTGGGAACGGGACGAGTACGCTGCGTCTTAGGGAATCTATCAAATTGGTTGCCGACTTTGATCTCGTTTGTACCGACGGGACTGGTTTGGATTACCTGCGCCGGAGCGGCGATCGCACCACGAGAGATCATAAGAATATTTACACATATTTTACAACTGTTCCTCAGCCCATAGTGCCACCAGACAGGGCTCTGTGACGGTGGGCTCATCTGCATATGTCGCCTCCCGGTTGCTATCGCTGCATCAGCGATACTTCATCAGATGCTGTCGTTCGCATCGTCAAATGATCTACAATGTCAGCGAACGTGTTGGGTGACACATGCCAGCGTTAGCTGGAAAGATGCTCGGGCGGCCTTCTCTCAACTCGATCATTGGGCTGAATGTCTGCGCCCGCGCGATTCGGGAAGCCGGCACCTGGTCATTTTTCGATCATCCGCACCTGTCATCCCCGAGAGTTGTACATGTACAACTGGTGCCGTAAAGACGCCGAGTACACGCCTGCACCATGCAGCAGATTAAATCTGGACAATTTTGGTTCTCCCCCTGGTCGAATACAGGTGCATGAAATGGTTGGGCGGAGAACACACGACTCGGACTTGTGCACATCGTGGTTCGGCACAGCGTAGCCGAGCGCTGTGTGGGCGTGGCACGGATGAGAGCTCGGTTTCAAAAGCGCTCTGGATCGAAGTTTCTCGCAACGAACGTGCTCACCTGTGGCCCTGAAAGCTCTCCTGAACTGGTCCTTAATGGCATGCAGGGCGTAACTACGACATCTGCCCTCGGCTGCTCTAGGAGGCTGAGATGCGCCAGTTTGAGGTCATTTCATTTCTCAATTGTGTCCTTAACGTTAATGAAGTGAGGACACCTCCCGACCTCCTTGGCAGCGTCTCCGGTCAGTTAGGTCCATATGAGGTGGCAGCGAACCGCGCGTGTGAGTGTGACCGCCCGCTACCATCCTTCGGATGACGCGATTGAGAAGTCGTGGGCACCACTCACGTGATTGCCGGGATGCCGGTTTTATACCTGTGCATGCGATAACCTATAAAACGGCCGATCGGATCGGTGTGTCCGCAGCAAAGCTGAACGCATCAGCCTCCGCTGGTCCGCGCAGACCGACTGCCATAGCCTGGGAATATCAGGGCCAGTGCCGAGTTGTACATGTACAACTCGCTTCTTGATCGCGTCATAACAGGCGACCACCGGAGGGGATCTCCTGATGCCATCGGGTCGTGGATGTACAGCCAATCGCTGCTGATTGATGCCGTCAAGGGAGTTTGGCCTATAGTTCCGACATGCCGGGGACGTTAATTACTCAAAGCCGGGCGGCCGAACGATCATGGATTCGGAAGGCTCGAGTTGTACATGTACAACTAACACCGTCGGTCGAAGCCCGCCGGGATGAAAACGAGCCTCCTGGTCAATGACGATCCAACTGGATACCCAGGGCGGGCACATCGCGGCAGCCGCGGATTGGCGATCATCACGTTCAATCCGGGCCCAATTGTACGCGGGAATCAGAGCAGGGGAGGTGTGGGCCTATGCACCGCGCATGATACTCTTATGGGCTTCCGACCTCAGTAAATGATTGGGCGTCGGAGCTTGAGGGAAAGCGTTGTACAGGTACAACCGGGGCGCTCCTTCGGACAACGCCACTGACCCTGATCACCGAAGCAGGAGACTATGACATTCCATCCGTCGCGACAGATAAACCGGACTAGCTCCTTGGTGGAGGTGTTAAACGTTTCTGGACGAGGCAATCGACGGCACGCCCGGACCTAGATGGCCCTGGTCGACAAGCGAGTTGTACATGTACAACTCGCGCCACTGGCCTTGCCGCGCAGACAGTGGGAGCCTGTCATCCACAGGCGACGGATTCGTATCTGGCTCGCCGAGGTCACCCTTTACTTTTCTGCTGCCGGGATGGTCGAGAGCCCGCAACGCCTCCGTGCAAGATTAAGTCGCCCGCTCTCGCGGGATCCGCAATCATCCTGCCTCTGCTAAATGTTCAAGAGAGCTGCCGCCTGGGACTCAGTTGCACCTGTCATCCCAACTGGGAGAGACGCTCGATTTCACTCAAGCAAGGATCTTTGTCACGGCAGCTGGGCTCCCACTAAAAGTAGTGCATAGTCCGTATGGCCAAGATTGTTGCCCGTGCGCAACACACGCAGCATGTTAAGTTGATAAGCTTTCTTTAACCTTGTCTTAAACACCTTCTTGAATACTGAACTTCGAAATAAATCAAAACTCGCCAAAAAATCGAAGTTGTAACCCAATGCGGAGACGAACATGGAAGCTACAGCTCAAATGCTTGAAGAGGCCCCTCACGAGCAGGATGACATCCGCGATCTCATCGGGGCTGATACCGAACAGCTGACAAAACGCCTCCGGGCCCACCGGCTGGAGCTCTTTCCTCCGTCCGCTTCAAAGACAATCCGGAGATTCTCACCCGTAGAAGCCGCCAAACTGATTGGCATCAATGACGGCTATCTTCGCCAAATCAGCCAAGAGGGGAAAGCGGGGAGCCCAGAGGTGTCCAATACCGGCCGCCGCTTCTATTCCGTCGAGGATCTGAACGAGATCCGTGCCTATCTTGACACAAACACACGGTCAAAACGCCGATACGTCCCGCATCGCACTGGAAACGAGCACCTCCAGGTGATCTCGGTCATGAACTTCAAAGGCGGGTCCGGAAAGACGACGACCGCAACACACTTGGCACAATATCTGGCATTCAAGGGATATCGGGTTCTCGCCGTCGATCTCGATCCTCAGGCGAGCTTGAGTGCCATGTTCGGGCAGCAGCCTGAATTTGACGTCGGGCCGAACGAGACGCTCTATGGCGCCATTCGCTATGACGAAGAACGTCGTGAACTCGCTGAAATCATCCGGCCAACCTACATTGCCGGCCTCGATCTCGTGCCCGGCAATCTTGAGCTGATGGAATTCGAGCATGAGACCCCCAAGGCTTTGACCGGTCGCGGTGCCGAAGACTTGATGTTCTTTGCGCGCTTGAGCGCGGCTTTCGACACCGTCGCTAACCGCTATGACATCGTTGTCATTGACTGCCCGCCACAGCTGGGCTTCCTCACCCTGTCTGCAATCTGCGCCGCGACCTCTGTTCTGCTCACCGTCCATCCGCAGATGCTGGACGTGATGTCGATGAACCAGTTCCTCATCATGATGCGTGAACTCCTCGACGTCGTTGCTGCCGCCGGAGGCAATACGAAGCATGATTGGCTCCGCTACCTGATCACCCGCTATGAACCAGGGGATGGTCCACAGACCCAAATGGTGGGCTTCATGCGTTCGATGTTCGGACAGCGAGTACTCACTCATCCGATGCTGAAAAGCACGGCCATCGCTGATGCGGGCATTACGAAGCAAACCCTGTATGAGGTCGACCGTCAGCAGTTCACTCGTTCGACCTATGACCGTGCTATCGAGTCGCTCGACCTCGTGAATGCCGAGATCGAGGCTCTGGTTCAACGCGCGTGGGGGAGGGCGTAAACAATGGCCCGCAAGAATCTTCTCGCGAATATTGCCGGTCCCGACGTTCCGGATGTTGAAATCCCGGCAAAGTCAGCGCCAGCCTCCGTTCCTGCGCAACAGAGTGAAACAGCCGCATCCCCGGCTGTCACGCAGCAGCGCCCGTCGGCGGCTCCAACGATCACCAAGACCGGCGCTTTCGGAACGCTCGGAAAGTCGCTTGCGACAATTGCCTCCCAAGCCGATCGCGCCCGCGACATCGAGGAGAAGCTCAGCGCCGGATACGCGGTCGTTGAACTCGATCCTGAAACAATTGATCCCGCCTTCATCACCGATCGCCTGGGGACGCAGCCGGAGCTAGATGCAGATCTGAAGCAACGCATCGCCGAAGATGGTCAACTCGTTCCAATCCTTGTGCGTCCTCATCCGGAGAAGAAGGGCCGTTACCAGGTCGCGTACGGCCACCGACGACTACGCGCGGTCAGAGCGCTGGGTCGAAAAGTGCGAGCTGTCGTTCGCGAACTGACGGACGTCCAGCTTGTCATCGCACAGGGGCAGGAAAATAGCGCCCGTGCTGACCTCTCCTACATCGAGAAGTGCCTGTTTGCGTCCGCCCTTGAGAAGGCTGGCTATTCGCGCGACGTGATCATGTCTGCTCTCAGCGTCGACAAAGCTGCCTTGTCGCGCATGATCAGTCTCGCAAACAAGGTCCCGCAGGAAATTGCGACAGCGGTCGGATCCGCTCCGGGGATCGGGCGCGTGCGCTGGGATGACTTCGCAGAGGCCTTGCAGTCTGACGGGGCGCTCAAACGAGTACGGACAGCCATTCAGTCGTTCCCGTTCGAGACGGCGGAAGGGGATCAGCGATTCGAGGTGCTCGTCGAGGCCGTCAAGGAAAAGAGGGCAAGCCCTAAGCCGCCAGAGGTCTGGCACACGCCCGAGGGTAAGGCGGTTGCAAAGATCTCAACCGCTCCAGGCCGTACTACTCTCGTCCTGAACGATCGACTGGAGCCCGATTTCGGCCAGTTCATCGCAGGTCGGCTTGAGGCGCTCTACAAAGAATTCAAGAAAACGAAGCGCGGGGGCTAACTCCGCGCTTCGTCGTGTTTTCGTGTGGATGCCGCGAAACTTGCCCACCGGATTCACTATGGACTCTTGACGTCTGCAGCAGCTCCGACTCCACCGACCGGGCGAATCGTGCACAATTTACCATCAAAGCAGATCCTGGCCGGGCTGGGTGCTGGCTGGCAAGGTGCTGAGAGTTCGCGGACGCAGCAAGTCTGCGGATGCGAAGGAAATAGCAGGACCATGCCGCCGGCAGGTCACATTAGAGGAGAAGTGCCGCGAAAGTGACCGCGTAGGAAAAGCAACGGCCCCCGAAGCGCCAACCTCGGAGGCCGTGGATAGTGGGACGATCAGAACCGTCGAACAGTTCCGAGAGTCCCACACAGCGAATCAAGTGTCAACGGAGAAACGCCAATTTCTCCGAACACATTTGCTTTCCCTTACGACGTAGATGCCCCCGTGCATTCTGCGAACGGACACGTGCGGCCCAACAAAGGGCCACGACGATGCGAACCTATCAATCGACAACACCTTTTGGCCCGCGGCCTCTATCGCTGGCCATGGTAGCCGCGCGAGCGGTTTCAGAGGCTGGGCCCAAGGATGCCTTGGCCGAGAAGTGGAAGGTCTTCGACAACCTTCGGGAGGCCAAGACAGCCCTGGGGATCTCTGACCGGGCTCTGAGCGTTCTCAATGCCCTGCTGACCTTCCACCAGGACACCACCCTGCAGCTCGGATCCGACCTGATCGTGTTTCCGTCCAACAAGGCCCTGACGTTCCGGGCCAACGGCATGTCGCCGGCGACGCTGCGGCGCCATCTCGCAGCCCTCGTGCAAGCCGGCCTGGTGATCCGTCGCGACAGCCCGAACGGGAAGCGCTACGCCCGCAAAGGGGAGGGGGGCTCGATCGAGCAGGCCTTCGGGTTCGACCTCTCACCACTCGTAGCCCGTGCCGCGGAGTTCGAGAGCCTCGCTGAAGCGGCGCGAGCCGAGAGGAAGGCCCGCTACCTCCTGCGCGAAGAGATCACCGTTCTACGCCGTGACATTGGCAAGACGATTGCCTTGGCCCTTGAGGAGGACGTTGCTGGCCCGTGGGACGATCTTCTGGCGCGGTTTGATGCGTTGAACGAGACACCGCCCCGCAACGCAGAGACGCGAGCTCTGGAAGCAATTGCGACTGATCTGCGGGCCCTTTGGGCTGATGTGGAAAAAGCGCTGAAAATTCAGCTTAAAACTGAAAATATGAACGCCAATGAGTCTCATAATGAGCGTCACTATCAGAATTCAAAACCAAACCCCTTTTTAGATTCTGAACAGAGCCTTCGAGAAAGGCTGGAAGAAACTTCGGCGCCAGATCCAGAAACGAATAAGCCTCCCATCCGCGCTTTTTCTCTGAACCTTGTGCTGCAGGCCTGTCCCGATATCGCGATGTACACGAAGGGAGGGCAGGGGATTTCGACCTGGCGCGAGCTCATCGCCGCAGCCGGCGTCGTAAGAGGTGCCTTGGGGATTAGTCCCTCCGCCTGGGAGGACGCTTGTGTTGTCATGGGCGAGGAAGACGCTGCGATCGTCATGGCCGCGATTCTGCAGCGGTCCGAGATGATCGTGAGCGCTGGTGGTTACCTGCGAAATCTGACCGAGCGGGCCCGAGAGGGTAAGTTCTCGGTCGGCCCCATGGTCATGGCTCTCCTTCGCGTGGCTGCGGCGGATGGGAGAAAATCGGCATGACGCAAATGCCGCGGCTTGGGAAAGCGAGTCTGAGGCCCGTGCAAGTCATCCTGAAGGAGGGCTCTACATGGCTCATGAACCTTCAGGACAAGTGCTAAGTCTTGCTCACATGAATGCGCTTCCAAAACGGGTACGGCACCTCCATGCCGAAGGCCCATACAACTGGAGACGAGGGAGGGTGGAAGTCAAAGCTCGCGGCGATTGCATTGATGAGAATAGGCCTCGCGCTTTAGGCAGGCTCCATCCGTTGCATGAACAATGCGCAACGGACACGATCCATCACGGTCGTGAATCGGTCAGTCTGTGAAAGATTCCTGCTTTTCATTAGACCTTGAGTCCGCGGATCACGACACTGGGCTCATGTCTGAAAAGCTCAATGTCCTCGTCTTGGAGCGCTGCGACCCATCGCAGAATGTCTCGCGCTTTTACGTCCTGCGCATCGAACCATCGCTTTTTGGCGATCCGACTTTGGTCCGTGAATGGGGGCGGATTGGCCAGCGTGGTCGCCAGCGGATTGAAATCCATCGAACAGAGGACAGGGCAGCCGAGGCCCTGGAATCCTGGCTCCACCGCAAGCAGCGACGTGGCTACCGCGTGCGAGGTCCGTAGATCAAAGTAATCTTCGGGCAGGTCGTGATGACCTGCCGGCAACCTCCCAGCGACCTGACGTCAGGTTATTTTGATCTACCGGCAGGTCATCGTGATCTACACAGAAAGGCACAAGTGAAAAATTGCAACGCTCGCACACTTTGTTAGGCATCCGAGACGATCTCGGCCCTAACACTTGACGCAGTTGCGGGAAACCACGGTTCAAGTGGGTCTGGGATGCCCGCCGCTTCGGCGATCGTTTGTCTTATGCATCGGCTCACAACAATCTCATCTGACGGGGTGATCTCTCTGCAGGCCAGGAACGGGATGTGCTACGCACCCCCTCCTGGTGAGGCGAGGGGATCCTTCCACGAGAACCCAACGAGCCGGAGCCACCATGTCGAGCAACCACAAATCCCTTTCCAAGATTACGTCTTTCCGCCTCTCCAACGAGGAGGATGAGGTCGCCCGGAAAGCAGCGAAGGCTCGGGGCGTAGGCCTATCGACCTTCGCCCGCACCGCAACGCTGAAGGCCGCAAGCCTTCCGGTACCGATCCCGAAACGGCGCTGCCGGCCGGGTGACGAGACCCTCGCTCGCCTCCTCGGCGAAATGGGCCGGATCGGCGGTCTCATGAAGCTCCTGACGCTTCAGGCGAAGGATGGCAAGGCCGATGCTGCAGCGGTCGCGGCGGTCCAGATCGAATGGGAGATGGTTCGGAATCAGGTGCTGGATGCATTGGCCGGGCGGAAGGAGCAGGGCGCTTGATCCCTCCTCAGATTACCATCGGGACCGTCACGCACGGCCGAACCCGCCGCAGCACGAGGAACCTCCTCGCCCATCTCTATAAGGCCGATGGTCAGACGGTCCGGGTCGTGGCGATCGAGAACGTCACGGCCCGGACTGCCGAGGAGGCGCTCCGGATCATGGAGCTGATGCGGGACGGATCGAAGAAGGCCGAGATTGCCTTTCACCACATCACGATCAATCCCTTGCGGCGCCTCTCAGAGGAGCAGCGGGACCAGGCCGTGCAGCGGATCCTGCAGGCGTTCAGCGCAGAGGAGCATCCGTGGGTCCTATGGGAGCATGATGGAAAGAAGCGGGCGACCGCCAACGCCGCCGATCATCACTTTCATTTGGTGCTGGGCCATGTTGGCCCCACCCTAAAAGCTCTTGATACCCGGCGGTCTTACGCCAGGCTGGAGGCAGTCGCACGCTCTCTCGAAGTGGACTGGGGAGTCGAGGTCCTCACGCCAACTGGACGTCACAAAGCAGTGGCCGCGGCGGCCCGCAAGCAGGGTCGGGACGACGTGGCTCAAGCAATCCTGGCGATGATGCCGAAGGATCCTGAGGACCTTCCCCGGTCGACCATGTCGAGCCGGACGCGCGCCAGGGCCGCGCGGCATGGCATCAATCTCCCGCGGGAGCGTGTCCGGATTGCCGAAGCGTACCGCAGCGCTGATACGGGAAAGGCCGCACGGGCCGCCATCACGGCTCTTGGATTCAGCCTCATCAAGGGTGAGGAGGAGAATGTTTGGCTTGTGATGAAGAGTGACATTCTGCTGGGTGCGCTTGATCGGCTTGTCCGCGCAAAGCGGAAAGAGGTTGCGGCCTGCCTGGACGGAGGCCGTCATGATGATCAAGCGGACGTGTCGCCGACTGCGGATGCTCCAATCGAACAGGCTGCATCGGATCAGACTGGGCTGGATCACGATCGGGGAGACCTCGAAGCGTGTCACAGCCAACTGACTATTTCGTGCGCCGAAGACCCGATGGAATCTGAGGCTCCAAGCCAGGCGCATCCAGCCGATGTCGAGATGTGGGCGCCTCACTCACCTGGATCTCCGATGGGCGCCGACAAAATGCAGGAGGTTGCTTCGCTGGTATCTACGGAACGCGGTGCCCTGAGAGGCGGCTTTCCCTCGGCCAGGGTAGGTTCCGACTTACCGCAACCGATTGGCCACAATGTCGTGGCGACTGACAGCCTGTATGACCGGATCCACAAGCGGGTAACGGCCGCGTACGACGTTCTCCGGAGGGCCCAGGACCCACTTCCTCCTATTCCACTGGCGCTTTCAAAAGCGCAGACTGAATTGCAGATTGCCTGCAAGGCTCGCGATCAGGCCGAGCGGGATGTGACACGACTTCAGGCAGAGTTGGAGAACCTGGGTGGCGACGCTTCGGGCGGCGTCTGGGTGTGGCGGAGAGGCGCTCGCCGCCAGCATCAGGAGGCAATTGATGCAGCGGAAGCGGCATTGGCTGAGGCCAAGAGGACCTGGGCTGCGGCAGAGCAGGCTGCCCGTGACGGAGCCGAGAGAGTGAAAGACCTGAGCCGAGCCTTCGATCGCGATAACATTCAGCATTCCCGCAAACGCGAGGCGGATATCGAGTGGGCGAAGGGGGAGCTGGCATGGTTGTTGGACGCTAAGGGTATTCTTGAGAGTGATCCTGCGCTCGCGAGGAAGGGCTGGGACGCTCTCGAGCAGGCCATCTCAAAGATGCGTTTCGAAATGGCTGATCATCCCGACCCTGATGAACCATCCTGTGATTTGGAGAATGAATCCGTCGGTATTCGTTTCTGATCCGTGTGGTTGTCGCACACCTGTACATTGATTAGGATACTCCGAACTGATCGTTTGCAGACGATCCGTGAGGGGTTTCGTTTACCAGCCAAGCAGGGCAGGGCTTCTCACCGGCCGCCGAAAGTGGCTTAAACCAAAGGGTTTGGGCGCTCTGCGGCGCCCCGAGGACCAAGCCGGACGGTCAGCTCTATCACCCAATGCCTGCGGTGGGCGTGGTGCGCGGCCACCGTCGCGCGAGAGGACGCGGAGCCGTTCCTCAGACCGTAGCCTTCGCTTGCTTCGCTTCCCCCACCCAAGCTATAGTGCCGAAGATCAACAACTTAGCTGTGGGGGCCAAGCGTGGCTTTTGAGAGCAGGGCGCTGGATTTCGACGACCCGGCCCTGCTGGAGGTCCGAACCTACGCTCTGCCGGAGCTGCCGTGGGAGAAGGTCGCCGGCCGGCTCGAGCCGGTCGCGATCCGCCTCCTGCGCTTTGATGCCCGGCTCGAGAGCTCGGGCCTGGCCGCCGGCTGGCAGGCGCGCTGCGACATGACCGAGGCCGTGCGCGCCCTCATCCTCGACGGCCAGCTCGTCGATGTCGGCGATCTCGTCCTGCACGATGCCGGCATGGACGTGCGCCATCCCACCCACGAGCTCACCCGCGCCGCCGCCGCTCTGCGGGCCCGCCGCACCGCCCTGGCCCGGCCGGCGCCCTGGCCGCTGTCGATCGACGGCCTCGCCGCCCTGCGCGGCCTCGGCCCGGCTCGCGGGGAGGGGGAGGCCACCCGGCCCACGGGCAAGCCGGACCCGGACGACGACGAGGCCTACCCGCCTTATGCCAACGATGCCGATCCGTGGAGGGCCCACTTTGCCGAGATCGATGCCCTCTTAGACCGGACTAACAAGGTGCTGGCCGGCGAGACCCCGCTGCCGAAGCGCCGCTCGGACCTCGTCTATGACCCGGATGTCGACGAGGCCGAGAATGAGGATCTCTGGCTCGATGTGGTCCAGCGCACTGCCCACTGGCCAGCACTGGCGGCCGCCGCCGTCGCGTGGGATGCCTGGCTCGATCTCAACCTCTACACCCGCCTGCCGTGGCTCGGGCTGATCATGGCCGCCGCCATCCTGCGGGCGCGCGGCCTGACCTCCCACCTGCTGCCGCTCGCCGCCGGGTTCAAGCAGTCCAGGTTCCGGCCGCAGGGCCGGGAAGGGGCGCTCGAAAAGGTGGAGGGTTTCTGCACGGTCGTGGAGGAGGCGGTTGCGATCGCCAACAAGGATCTCGATCGCCTGATCCTCGCCCGCGAGCTGATGCAGCGGGTGACCAAGGAGTGTAGGAGCAACTCCAAACTGCCCGGGTTGGTGGAGCTGTTCCTGTCGCGCCCGCTGGTGACGGTGCCGCTCGGGGCCAAGCTGCTGCAGGTTACGCCCAAGGCCGTCGACCTGATGCTGGTCCAGCTTGGCGGAGCCCTCCCGCGCGAGCTCACCGGCCGCTCCCGCTACCGAGCCTGGGGCATCGTCTGAGAGGCCTCACTGGGCATTGGCTTACCGGATGGGATCACGCCTTCCACGGCGCTTCTAGCCCAGGACCCGGGCCGGGCTCGGTGCCTTGCTGGTTCGCTTCTGGCCCGCGAGCTCCTTCAGGAAGGCATCGGCCCACCAGGAGATGTCATAGCGCCGGAGCACATCCATCATCTGCCGCCAGCGGGCGATCCGCTCCGCCCGTTCCATGTGGAGGGCCGCGCTGATCGCCTCAGCCACCTCGACCTTGTCGTTGGGATTGACGATCAGCGCGCTGCCGAGCTGCTCGGCCGCCCCGGCGAACTTGGATAGCACCAGCACGCCGGGATCCTCCGGATCCTGCGCCGCCACGTATTCCTTGGCCACGAGATTCATGCCGTCGCGCATCGGCGTCACGAGGCCGACCCGGGCGAGGCGGTAGAGACCGGCCAGCACGCTGCGCGGATAGGCGCTCGTCACATAGTGGATCGGCACCCAGCCGGGTTCACCGTGCGTGCCGTTGATGCGGCCGAGGGTCTCGCTCACAGTCCGGCTGAGCGAGGCATATTCGGGCACCTCGCTGCGGCTCGTGGGAGCAATCTGAAGATAGGTCACCCGGCCGCGCTGATCGGGGTTGCTGATGAGAAAGCGCTCGAAGGCCTCCATCCGCTCGGGAATGCCCTTCGAGTAGTCGAGGCGGTCGACCCCGATGATGAGGCTGCGCGAGCCGAGGCTGGCGACAGTCTGGTTGATCAGGCGATGCTTGACCGGGCGGCGCGCGGCTTGCTCGAAGCTGCTCACGTCGATGGCAATGGGAAACCCCTTCACCCGTGTCTGGCGACCGCCGAGAACGATCACATCCGATCTGTGCTGAGTGGCATCGACCTCCTGGAAGAGGCCGCGCCGCAGGTTGTCCGCATCCCGCTCGGTTTGCACGCCAACGAGATCGTAGCTCGTGATCGCGCGCAGCAAGTCCGGGCTTCCGGGCAAGGTGCCAATGACCTCCGGCGCGGGCCAGGGAATATGATGGAAATAGCCGATCCGGTTGGCCAGGCCCAGCGCCCGCAGCTCGGCGGCCAGCGGGATCAGATGGTAGTCGTGCACCCAGATGAGATCGTCCGGCCGGATCAGCCGCGCCAGCGCCCCGGCGAAGGTCCGGTTGACCCGCAGGTATCCGGCGTAGTCGGCCCGAGAGAAGTCCGACAGCCCAATGCGGTAATGCATCACCGGCCAGAGCGCCCGATTGGCGAACCCGCTGTAATATTCCCGGCGATCCGTGGCCGTCAGGTCCATCAGGGCATAGCGCACATTGCCCTTGTCGGTCATCTTGGGCGCGGCGGATGGATGGGCCGAAACTTTCCCGCTCCAGCCGAACCATAACCCGTCCCGGCCCTGAAAGGCCTCGCGCAGGGCCACCGCCAAACCACCGGCGGACCCCTTGGCGGCGGGATCGGGGATTGAGACCCGATTGGACACGACGACGAGGCGGGGCAACAAGCTCTCCCGGCTGTTCCGATATGGCCACCATGAAGTGGCGCTCCATCATAATAGAGCAATCCCGATTGATGATCGTCTCTGCGACCGAGTTTGGCTCGTAGCTCCAAGATGGACCGCATTCAGTCCCTAACGCTCGAACGCAGGCGATGGGCCGCGACACCAGCCTGCCAAAAAGTGGGTCATGATGGTGAGGACTTTGCAGCTGACGGCAGCTTCGGTCGGTTGCGTTGGCAGAGTCCGGGCGCGGAAGCGGCGGCCGATAAGGGTCTTGTAGCGCGTCACCCCAACTTCGCCCAAGGACCACACTGGCGGTAGTTGACTGCTGTCTGCCAGCTGGGCCGACCGCGCTCTTGGATCACCTGGAGGTGCAGGTCCCGCTGCGTGGGCGCCCTCTTGGTTGTGCTGCGTGGCGCCGCCTTTAACGATGGTGGGACGCTCACCGCAGCCGCTGTATCCGGCTTGATGCTGCCGCCTGAGGAGTCCACCCCAGAGCACATCAAAGATGTGAGGCACCAGCTCGGGAGCATGTACATCACCATCCTGGTTCCGGGGGCAAACGTCGATCAGGCGGCTTCAAACCACTCCCGCTTTGCGGCCTCGTGGGCAGCCTGTTCATCGTCGAAGCCCGTAGAGGTCGGCTTCTCGTAGCCGCAGACGTGACATTGGACGGCGGCAACATATCGACCGTCGTCGGTCCTAGAGCTCAGGACCGATGCTGCATCGCAAGAACATTGCGGGCAAAGGCGAGTGTCCATAGGCTCTCCGGGTTCCCGCGTTTGTAGCTAGTTCGCGTGAGGCAAGGCTCTATGGGGCCATCTTTAGCCGGGATGCCACGAGGGACAAGTTCTTTTTGTGCAGCGCGAGAAGGGCGGGAACGCCCGTTGAGATCTGTTCAACCCGGGCTCTAAGTCAGCGGAGGCCAGTACTTACTGCCGACGGTGATGAGCTGGGGCGTACTCGATGCTGGCGGAGCGCTCTGGGCGTGAGCCCAGCTTACGAGATCGAGCGTGGCGAGAGGGAACGTTGCCGAGGCGGGCATGGAAACCTGCCCTCAAGCCGGAACGTGATACCCATCCTCGATCAGGATCGTCTCCAATTGAGGAGGACACCCCATAGTTGCCTCACATCGTCCTCCCCGGAACCTGGGGAGCGAGGTTGCCGACCCTATATCCAGGCTCGGAGCCGCCGCATGCGCTCCTCGAGGAGCGTTCCTATGCGGGTTCTACAAACCACGGTCCTGCTTGCCATCATCGTGTTGTCTTCGACGGCCAATGCCCAGGACAAAGCGGCGCCTGACACCCAGAGCTGGAAGGCTTCCCCCTCTCAGCAATTCACTGCCGAGGAATCGGCAACGCTGGCGCGAACAGCTCGTGACAAGGCCGAGGCGCTGGAACGCGCCAGGGATCGCAGAATGAGGGCGATCTCGAAGGGCATTTGCACCGGCTGTTGAGATCTCCGCCACAGGATCGCCTCAGCCTATGAATAAGCTGAACCTTCAGGATAGGCAGGCTACCTTAGCGAAGATTGGCCCCGGCCAGATGACCTGTGAGCATACTCGCTGAGAGCCCCTTCAGAGATCCAGGAGACCTTCGGCATGAGTCCCGTTCCCGCCGAGAGTGTTGCGCTCCACCTTATCCGCCACCTCGTCCGTGGGCTGGGAAAGACCGAAGGGCAGGGGGATCTCCATCCAAAGCCTCCGACATTGGTGGACGGTGAGCTTGGGGCAGCGTGGAGATGATCTCGAGCTCGGCCTCGAATATGCAGGCAATCACCACTGGCTCGAGCGTCGGCCCGATAACGTCGTTGTGGTCGCGAACCACGGTTCTGAGAAGGGCGCTATTACCCGGTGAACGGCACGTGACGGGAATGTCAACACAGAAGGTCCTAGGTGGCCGCCTCGGTGCACCTGAGGGCCGTCGGTCTTGTGGAGGACCATCCCTGTGACCTGCCGATCACCCAGGGCGAGTTCGCCGATGCCATGGGCATTACGCCGGTTCACGTCAATCGGGTGATCCAGCAGATGCGGGCTGACGGGCTGATCGAGCTAAAAGGCGATCGGTTGAACATTCCAGACTGGGGCAAGTTGAAGGAAGTGGGCGAGTTCGATCCGACTTACCTGCACCTGGAGACCAATCAGGCCGCCGCATGCCCCTCACTCTTCAGCCCATACGCATGGCGACAGGCTTTGACGAAGAAGGCACATTAGTCCTCGATGAGGAGCAGCGGCTGGTGGCGGTGCTGGTTCGCCTCTCGGACGAGAACGAGGTGGCTCCGGGGCAGTGGTTCCTGGAGGCGGGCTTTGGCCGGCTGGATGGGATCAGCCATCCCACCTTTGCTGACCTGGATGCTGCCCAGCAGTGGATCGTTCAGCGCCTCGTCCATTGAGCCTGATCGGGGGTAAACCCTAGTTTGACGCGCTCAGGCCTTGGGCTTGCGCCGGATCGCCTCGTTCTCCCTGGGCCGGGCAGTGCTGGTGTCGATCTCCAGAACTTCGGCCACCCGCCGCTGCGATCCTGCTCAACCCTGACCCGCACAGTAGTGCCACGGGAAAGCCAGACATAGCCGGCCTCCTTGAGCCCTGGCATGTGCTGGGAGGCGTCGCCGTGGCCGCCTTCCAGTGCCACGAAGCCAAATCGTTTGGTCAGGTCGAACCAAGCGATCGTTCCTGTTACCGTCATGCATGATCTCCGCGAGCGGCAACGTCAGCACAGCTTGCCTGGTCTCACCGTCAGTGGAGGCTCATACGCCCTGAATGCAACTCAGCTCCACACATGGCTTATTCCACCGTTGAATCGGGAATACTCCTCGTCCTTCAGGCATACGCGGCCACGTCAGACGTGTGCCGTCTCATCATCCAACAAGGATCCAATCAGGCGGAGCAGCTCCTGATGCTCAGGGCCACGCCCAGAACTGAGGAAGGCTCCGATCTCGATGTGATCGACATTACCGCCGGAGGCTGAGTTGGCCTCATGCCTGACGAAAACCTCTCCCGACGCAGTGCGAATCAGGAACCAGCGGTCGCCAGTTGGACTGCTGTAGAGCTTTCGCGCCTTCGTCATCTTCGGCTCCCTGCTTGGCGGAGAGGACTCTCAGGCGTTTGTTCTTTGCCTTTGGCACCATGTAGCTGTCTCATCAGGCGTTTCGAGGGCTTTCCCGGCGTCTGTGCGAGGACGAACATCCCTGGTGTGCAAGCTGCCACGTTGTGAGGAACTGTCCCTCAGCCGGTGACGTCTGTCTCTGGTCGGTCCTTTCCCAGAGAGACTTCTTCGTGCCAGTCACCTGCCTCGTCCTGGAACTCAATGTCCTCAGTGGCGCCCGGCAGCATCTGCTCGGCGGCGGCCCGCTCCGCAGCCTCACGGGCCTCGCCATGGGTCGCGTAGCGTTCCGAAAAGACGTCGCCGACTTTGTAAGTCCAACCGTCCTCGTGTTCCACCACCGTGTAATGGACGTTCGCCATATCTACTCTCCCATTTAGGCTCTGCCTGAATGAACAACAGACCTAGAGGGTGACAGTTGCACATTCAGGCCCCGTGGCTGTCCGGGCTCCAGATAAACACCTCTTCACCACGCTCATCGAGAATCCGAAGGGCATCTGGCTTTTGCGGCATGTCCAATGTCTCGAAAAGGGATTTCGCCCTTGTTTTCGCATTCTCCAGATCGGATGTGTCGTGCGCAACCCGATCCAGAACGGCATGGGCGTCGTCCGCATCCCGGACCCGAAAGAACTCGAAGGTAAACATCGCACCAACTCCCCTTTGCTAGCTGAATCGATAGGCCTTTCAAGCAGCCTTCCCCTAGCAGGTGACTTCATATTTTATCTCTGCCGTTCCATCGGCAAAGTGATGAGGAACACTCGTCAAGTATCCAGCCCGCAAGAGCGCCAGGGTTTGAGCTTCGCCGCAACCACGCGGAAATTTGCCGTCTCGCACGACCAAATCGGTAGATCGCTCCGCGAGAACCCCGCGATAGTACATATCCCGGTGGTCGAGCTCTGTTTCCTCGTCATTCATCATCAAATCCGTTTCGACGGCTCAGATTGCCGAATTCATCAAAAAGGGAGGGAGAGGTTTTCAATTGGGAGGATCCGCCTCTAGGAATGCGACCTGATCCGCTTTGTTGCGCGCGAGGAGTGCCTGCAAGACGGCTAGCATGGCTTCATCTGCTGCTGCCGCCGCCAGCTCGAACGCGGCGGATGCATAGGTCTCGGCCTCGTCGGCCTCAGCTTCAAGCAGGAATATCTTGTCGTGGTCATTCCGGGGAACATGAATCGCATGCAGCCCGGATTTCTTTTCCGCTACCCAGGTCTTTGCCCTGGCATTTGCCGCTTCGACGGCGGCACGATGGTCATAGATGCGTTGCTCGACACGGTCGAGTTGACTCTCAAGAGCGTCTTGAGAGTGATCGAAGGTTGAAACGCCATTTGATTTTAAAGCTTCAAGCCGGCGATCAAGGCCGTGAAGCTTGATGCGAAGCTCATCGCAAAGGCGGCTTAATCTCTCGCTCATGCGAGGCTCCTTTCAGGCGCATTGCGATGACGCATGCTTGGCCTAAGTCTCCGGCGTCTGCCGTTCCTGGCTGTATCGACTCACAATTCCGGTGCTGAAGACCTTGGCCCCTGCTCCAGCCGTCTCGGCCGCCGCCATTGCGGCGTGGATGGCCGAAACCCGAGATCCGTATTCCCCGTGGTGTTTGCCATTCACTCTGATGCGCCATGCACCATGATGCCGGACGACGTAAAACTCGGTTGCCATCGACTGACCTCCGCTGATCGGACGTTCGGGGCTGGGACACACGGCCATCCATTCCGAATTCAAAGAAATCGAGAATTGCTCGCCTGCCATCCGGCTTTCGGTGTCAACCTTGGCTGAACGAAAAGCCCCAAGGCCGAAAGTTCATCTTAGTTATACATGGGGCCGGAACGCGTTTTTGCAGCGACTTCCGTAAATAAAAACATAACAAACACATTTCGTATATCTAAAATCCGTATGGAGGAGTATGTTGTTATGCATCGAATTATATGATGAGCGAGAAGATCGATTTATCTTTCCTGCGTGGTTTCGGGGTCGGGAGTGACAATCATGTTAAGCCAAGCAATTGTTTCGATCCTGCTCATCGCCGGATGTCTCCTTGTGTACGGAGTGAGCATTCGAGCCGGAACGGTCAAACATCCGCGCATCCTGCGGTGACGGCAGCATGTTCGATGAATTTCGCCCGTCCTGGAGCTGTAATCGAACGACCTCGAGCCTCTTTGGCAGTGTGATCCAAGTGCCGGAAAGGAGCCTGTCATGAGAACGCATCGCTATGCCGTCGGCCAACATGTCCGCTATGCCGAGGCTCATCCACCCAATGATGTCTGGGGCGGCCGTTACGAGATCGTCTTCCTTCTTCCTGCTGGAGACCGAGAGCCTCAATATCAGATCCGAGGTGACGATCAGACCTATGACCAAGTTGTCTGGGAGACTCAGCTGCAGGGGCTCGGTAGGAGAAAGACGCGTTTGAGTAAGCGTCCTCCGCAAGCCATGATGGCCTGTGCATCGCCTGCCCGCCAAAATCGCAACGAACTGGAAAGACAATGGCAGTCTCAGGATCTCAGACGGTGGGATGATGAGGGTGGTGCGCCCCGATCAGGCCGCCGTTTCAGTGAGGCGCCTCAACTGCAAACTGCTTCGAAGCCGGCTCTCTACTACTTCAACGTCCGAACCGATGGCGGACTGATCGAGGACCCGGAAGGGAACGTGTATGCTGATCTTCATTCAGCACGCGAAGAGGCGCTCACTATAGCGCGTGAGATGATCGCCACAGGCGATCAGGCCGCCGAGGACCGGAAAGACTGGCGCATCGAAATCATGGACAGAGCCAATAAACCTGTCCTCGTGGTTACGTTCCCAGAAGCGCTTGGTCCTGGGACAAAAGTGTAGGCTGAAAGGCTTGCGTGACAGCAACGCGCCCGCGATACAGGAAAGTGAGCCAAGGATGAGTAAGGATTTTCTCGGAGCGGTCCAAGGCGTTGTGAACGCGGTCAGGAAGGCCTTGCGGCGCTTGGACAATCCATCCATAGAGCCATCAAAGGTAAAGCTCGATGGCCGGAGAGGGTATGGAGATGACGATATTCCATCGCCCAGCAAGAAGTCGGACGCCGACTAGTCTCGAGCAGCGGCTCCCTAAGGCGCTTTGCTGAGAATGACGCCCGTGACATGGAGGCGGCTAACAGGCGGGTCGATCCTCGCCACCCGCCTATTTGATCTCCATGACTGGAGCATGTCTCAGTGCGAAAATTTATCGCTTGCCGCCGGATGGTTTTGCCGGTGCGGTCGCTTTGCCCTGGCTTGCGACGGATGGCGCTGCCATGATGACCTTCGGTTTTTCCTTCTTCGGCTTTTTCGCCTCGCGGTTTCCGCGTCGTTCGCCTTTGGCCATTGCTTGCTCCTTTACCGGTCAGTTCGTGGGAAATTGGTTTAGTCGCGGGCTACCGTGCCGAGCAGGTGATCGAAGTCGGCGATCACTTGATCAATCAGCTTGCGGCGACGTGGATCGACGGCGTCGGCGCTCTGCGCGAAGAGGCGGAGCAGATAGCGTGCTTTGTCGACTGCCTCCGGCCAGTCAGCCGCAGGGGCAGCCGCAAGCATATCTTCGAGTTCTGCCTGTCTCGCACGCAAAGACTCCTGATCGGCCTCGACCTCGGATCGCAGGCGTCGAAGATCCGTTGCCTTTTGTGCCGCCATGCCGCGATGGGCATCGAGATTGGTCGGTTGATCAACCATAATCTGCTCCCTTTATTCCTGAGGACGAGACGACCATTTAAGCGCGTTCGGTCAGCAGCCGCGCCAGCGTTCTGGCAGGCCGCGCAGCGGAGCCTACCGACTCCGTTGTTGCGATATGCTAGTTGTGCGCTCGAAGCGACCAGCCAACATCGGATAGGCTGCCGAGCGGTTCATGCGGCCGAGCGAGTTCGCCAGAAGGCAGGAGGATCATGAATCGTTGTGATGCCTTCATGCCGACGCGAGCAACGTACAAAGCCTCGTCTCCTTGTCGAAGCAGCGCAATCGGATCGTAGATTTGCGACCCATGGAAGAACGCTTCGCCAATCATCAACTGCGTGACACCCGTGCCGTGATCTCGCTTTCGCGCACGGCGCGCTCGCCGAAGCCGGATGATTTGATCCGATATGAGACTTCGCCCGTCTGATCGGCTGGCATGAGGCGTGTCACTTCATAGATGCCGCCCGAATTGATGCGTTTGTCCGAGAAATTCGGGTGGGTGATGCAGACCAGCTGATGAACTTTATACTTGTGGGACATTCATTTCTCTTGAGGCGTGATGATGATCGGGAAGGGGAGGACGGATAACCGCAGCCGAGTGTTTGCGGGATGCAAACGAAAAGGCCGCTCCACAGGGGAGCGGCCTCAAGGCTTGGTGGCGCAGGCTTATGTCCCGAGCCTGCCATCAAAGGTTACGCCGTCTCGATATTGTTGACAGAGATCTTGCCGGAGCGGCGGTCCTCTGCGGTGTCGAAGGCAACTTTCTGGCCCTCGACGAGGTTGCGCATGCCAGCGCGCTCGAGCGCGGTCGCATGGACAAACACGTCCTTGCTGCCATCACTAGGTTGGATGAAGCCGAAGCCCTTCATGTCGTTGTAGAATTTTACAGTGCCCGTAATCATAGGGGTAACCTTTCGCGATTGCTGTAGATGCACGTGAGCGATGGCGCGCGAAAGCGCAGCCTAGCTCGGTTCGTCGATGTAATGGTAAGAAAGTCCGAACGTGCGCCTGACAGCGTCAAAAGCGAAACGACCCGATTGTCCGGCCAAAATCCGATAAAAACTATATAGGTCTTAACTCGGACAATAACAAGCGCCTTGGATATTTAGTTTTTATTCGAGAAAAGCTTGTCCGTGAGGGGGGCGGAAGATGCTCCTATGCATGGGGCGAAGTGAACAGGCTTGGGCTTCGAAGAGGGCGGAGCATTCCGACAGCATTATCCAGACCGCCAGACCATCAAACATCAGTATCTTCAAATGCCCCCCTGGGAAGCGCATGAAAGTCGTATTCCGAAGGCTCTATGGCGGCGCATTTGAGAACCAGAGGATTAACCGATGCCTTATGAACAAGCCTTACGGATTGCAGAGCGAACGTTGATCGACGGTGCGACATGGGTCGAGCTGAAGCAAGCATCGAACGATTCGCGAGTTCTCACGCCCGCTAGTGCACTGGCGGATCTGGTCGACGCCAAAATCAAGTTCATCGAAAGCCAACAACGTGGGCCCTGTTCATAATTCAAGGATAGGCTCTCAAAAGAACTAACAGATTAGCTTTACTACCTGTCTTTTTGAAGAAAGGCAGGCATGTGATCTGGATCGATCCCCTCGCGAGGAGGCGCGGCGCCCAGAATGTCATCCAGAACATCCGCCATGTCCTCGATCTGAGAGAAGCTCGCCGTGAGCGTTAGCCTAAAACCGTTCTCCAGTTCTATAACGGGATGAGGATCGCTGCCATTGGATGAAGGAGAGACCAGAAACCAGGCCAGCTTCTGCCTGTCGGACATGCTCTTCTCCGCGATGCATTGCTTATCGAAAAATCGTGAACGAGGTGGCGAGCTGATTCTCGTAGGCAACACGGCTATAGACTTCGCCCGTGCTCTTGATCTCGTAGCGGGGAAACTCGTCGCCGGAAGGCAAATGCCTGACGATCACGAAGTCCCCGCTCCAGGACGCGCCTAAGAACCGCTTATCGCTAAAAGTGACGATTTGGCCGCAGGGGTAAAGATGCGTTGCCATGGAAGCCTCCTTTCGAGGCGGACAATGTCTGAGCGAGGCGCTGCGAAAAGGGCTCTCACCCGATGAACAGCACGACGAACAGGATGAAGGACAAGACGCCAGCCATGCTGGCGGTTGGGAGCCAATCTCTCGGGTGTCTGCTGAAAGCGAAATCAACGCTAAACATGATGTCTTCCAGTCCTTGAGCGCTGAGGCCACGGCATGAGTGGATTCCCAAGTGCGGTCCTGGCATTGAGGTTGGCGGGTTGCAGGCAAGACAGAGCCTCAAGGAACTCTTCAGGTGGCTGCTGGACATCAGAAAGCGGTTGCGGCGTGCGACAAAGCTCGTGCTCACCTGCGGTACGGATTTCGTTCCGGTGGACGGACGCGATCCTGTACTGCGGTTCAGCGGCATCCGTCTTGATGCATTCGGTGATCGTATAAGGAGCCTTCCATGTGAAGTGAGAGTGCCTTCTCTCGACGAAAAGCACGATCTCTCCGGCGGCGAACCGATGGGCTTGCATAGCGCATTCCTTCCTTGTCGGGCTCGTGCAGGCCGCAATGCACGAACAAGGAATCACCTGTGCGGTCGATGTGGGGCTCTGGCCTATATGACACTCAGAAGTGCATGTTCTTAAGGATGCCGAGGCTCAAATCATAAAGAGGTCAGTCTGAGATGACACTGAGCATGCTTAGAGAAAGCGAACCCCTATAGGTTAAGAAGAGGCCTCGGGATAAGTTCCCCTCCCGATTAGAGCAGGCATTGGCTAAATAACCGAGATACAGGCCAATTCAGGATCGCGGACCACTGTCGTCCTCTGAGGATGAGGCTTCCTCATGGAGTTGATTGAGCAAAGCCTGAAGGTGCTCGGGAACAGGAGCCTTCAGCAGATCCTGATAAATGCTCGCGAGAGATTGGCCCAAGATCCAGTTGACCTGAGCTTGAGTGAAATTCAGGCTGCTTGGGAGAAGTGTCTCATTAAATTGCTTGAATGGATTGTTCATCGACCTCATCTAGGTCTCTCCAACACCGGAAACGGCGCAATCCCGATAACATAAGTTAATCACCAACACCGCGCGTCTGCCTTCGTTGCAAAGGGATTGCGCAGTAAGGCCGCGTCAACATCGCGCAGCCATGGAAAAAGCCTCCCAGAGCTGTGATCCTTTTTCTATGAGCAAAGCTCCGAAGCACCCGAACCAGCGCGACGATCTCAAGCGGTGGAACAATGAGGGCGGTGCCCCTCGCTCAGGTCACCCTTCCCAAGAGTTGCCCTCCACGCCTGAGCGCAGGGCGGAAACGGCTCTGTACTACTTCAATATCCGGACCGAAGATGGCTTCGCCGAAGATCCTGAAGGGAACAAGTATCCGAACCTTCAGGCGGCGCGGGAGGCCGCTGCCGCCCAAGCGCGTACCCTAATTAGAGAAGGTGATCGGAAAGGCGAGGACCGACGAAGCTGGAGCGTCGAGATCATGGACAGAGCCAATCAGCAGGTGCTGACGGTGATGTCACGCTAACCTTCGGGCAGAGGCTTGTGCCCTAAGAGCCGCGTCATGACCAATCCCGTCCACTACAAGCGCCATCGCTTCCCACCCCAGATCATCGCCCATGCCGTTTGGTT
This sequence comes from Microvirga medicaginis, assembly GCF_052658925.1. Lineage (NCBI taxonomy): Bacteria > Pseudomonadati > Pseudomonadota > Alphaproteobacteria > Hyphomicrobiales > Methylobacteriaceae > Microvirga > Microvirga medicaginis. Next base: position 50,700 of record NZ_JBQWEL010000020.1, read on the forward strand.
GTACTTCCGGTTTCCTCTGAGCCTGCGGCTCGTGGAGGAGATGCTGCTGGAGCGCGGCATCGTCGTATCCTACGAAACGATCCGCCGGTGGGGCAGGGGGGATGTCACATTAACTGAGTATAGCCGTTGGGCTGCCCGGCGAGATCAGTTTTTGCACAACCCAAGTCGTTGATTTTCCTCGGCGCCAGATTTTTCCTTGACGCGTACAGGGGAGTATTCGCCGTTAATATGACATCCGCGTGAAAACGCTGACGGGCCAAGCCCCGGCGCAATTTCATGTCTTGCAAGATCCAACAGGCCGGAGGTTTTCCGGTATAGAGGCGCAGAATTGTACGAATAGTGCGCTAAGGCCGAGCTCGTTTGAGTTTTCACACAGGCTCGACCCACTCCGGACGTTCCCGGAGCAGTTCTCCCGTCAGGGTCCATGTTTCATAACGTCCCGTTCCGAGAAAAAGCAGTTACAGGGCACAGTTCTGCATTAGGTTTTTTAGAGGGCGCATTAAACGGCTTCCATCCTGGTGCCTACGTGCTCCCCAATGGTGACCGATCCCGGGCAAGAGGAGGAGATGTCTGTCTTGTCGAGATTAGCAATCGCGGCTGCGTTGGCACTGGCAGCGACCACCTCCAGCGCTCAAAATGCTCCATCCGGACAATCGCAGGCTCCTGCTGCGCCGAGCACAAATGGAACAAGGCCATTCCTGTTTGATGGACGGATGAAAGGTGATGGTATCCGGCAGGAGAAGCAGATGGGAAATCGACACCCCAACGCTGGTGCCATCATCGTGCCGCCGAAAACGAGCCAGCCTGAGCGCAAATGATGCGCTCAGGCCTCCGTTTATGACGGTCCTGACCCTAGGGAGCTGTGCTGGCCCGCGGGCCGGCATTCGCGAGGATCCAACTTCCGATCATTCGCTTCCAAAGAATGGGTTAGAATAACCCTTTGCTCGCTAGTATAAGGAGCCGCTGCGAAATTCCTCCGAATGCGCTGAAAAGACACCTTATCCGGTTCCAAAAAGGCGCCTCTGCGAAATCATGAGGTTTCGCGGCTCAGCTCTTCCAGGGAAAAGCGAAGCCTGAACAAGGCCTGTCCGGCGGCATCGGTAACCTCCATGTGCCAGTCGGAACCCATCCAGGAGTCGACGCCGTTACCCTGGATGATCTCACCGACGGTCTGAACGGCTTCCTGGCGCGCCTCCTCAAGCCCTGGAAGCTCAGTTCCCTCGGTGTCGGGCTGGGCGAATCCGTTGAAGGTATGGAAGAAATAGCGAGGCATCTTGAACGCTCCTCTGCCGACAGGCGGGAGCACGGGGATCTCTCAGCCACCAACGCCTGGATCATCCATGCTGGTGATAAGCGTCAACGGCAAACGATTGCATTTGTTCGGGAACGACATTGTCAATTTGCGGTTTCAGACCGCTCTCAGGCCTTGCTCAAGATGCTTCCAGCCATAAAAATCAAGCATCGCCAGCAATTATACCTCGGGAGCTGGCGGCTGAGAGACATGCTCTCCCGCCTGATCACACTGGGAGGCTGTCATGGATGCCATCCACCCTCACACCATTGCGCTGATCCGCAAGCTGGAGAGCATCGCCCGGCTCGCGCCGGCGGAGAAGGCAGCGCTCCAGCGCCTGCCGCTGCGGCTGAAAACGATTGCGGCCGACCAGGACATCGTCAGCGAAGGCGACACCCCCTCCGAGTGCTGCTTGATCGTCGAGGGCTTTGCCTGCCGCTACAACGTCACGGCCCAGGGCAGGCGACAGATCCAGTCGTTTCACATCAGCGGCGACATCCCGGATCTCCAGAGCCTGCACCTGAAGGTCATGGATCACAGCCTGGGCACATTGATCCCTTGCAAGCTCGCCTTCATTCCGCATGACGACATCCGCAGCCTCATGCGCAATCACCCTCGGCTGAATGACCTGTTCTGGCGTGACACCCTCATCGAAGCAGCCGTGTTTCGGCAGTGGGTGGTCAATGTCGGCCGGCGCCCCGCGCGGACCCGCATGGCGCATCTGCTGTGCGAGCTCTTGGTGCGGCTGCGAGCGGTCGAGCTGGTGGAGGACCATGTCTTTGACCTGCCGGTCACCCAAGGAGAACTGGCGGATGCGCTCGGGATCTCGAACGTGCACGTCAACCGGGTGCTCCAAGAGCTCCGGAAAGAGAGCTTGATCTCCCAGCAGGGGACAACCCTGAAGGTACTGGACTGGGAAGGCCTGAAATGGGCAGGCGAGTTTGATCCGACCTACCTGCACCTGGTGAAGAAAGAGGCGCTCTGACCGGCAGGAGGGTTTCCAGCCCGCCCCGGATCGTTCCATACAGTGCTTATCGAAATTCGCGGCCCCGCTTGGACTTTGAAGCGGCAAGAGCGCATAGTCCAACCATCACTGGCCAATCCGAACCCGTGGGCCCCGGTGACTGAGAGAGACGTGCGCTCCCGCCTGCGAAGCGAGAGATGCCATGGACCTCTACCAGCACCGTGAACAGCTCGCCAAGATCGATCAGCACCTTGGCGAGTGCGAGAGGCGTGTGGGCGATCAAGCCGCGTATGTCGAGCAGTTGCGCAAGGATAGCCAGGAAACGGCTCTAGCCATGCGACTGCTCCAAGCCTTCGAGCAGACCCTCGAACAGTTGCACATTCGCCGACAACTTATCCTAGGTACCATCACCCGAAAATCCACGCTCCCTTGGACCTGATCCCTGAACGGAGCGAGCCGCCTCTTCAGCCAGGATCTGGTGCGACCGCCAGATGGCTCTCCTGGAGAACCTGATCTGCTCCCAAACCCAGACCTGTTCGGCCTGTTGAGCTTTCAGGATCTGCCACATCTCGGCAGGGGGACCAAACGGATTATGGTTGCTCTCGGCCATGAGAATACCCATCAAATCAAGCCAGTTCTCCAGCCTAAAATATGGCACTCTGCCAACCTTTCCATAAACGCCGTCCACATGCGGCCTTCCGCAAAATTTTTGCCGTAAGTCATTGATGGTACAGGACGCAGCGGTCTCCACACCAGGAAGGTCTCAAACTGGCACTCCCTAGATCAGAGAGCTTGGTCCACTTTGGCGCTTGAGGCAGCGTGGAAGCGCGCTGATCCGGTAGACTTTTCACCGGATCCAGGAGGCCACGGTGGCGCGCTTCATCGAAGGCAAAGACCGCCGGCAGGCGCTGCTCCTCCCAGGGGCCGAGACGACTATGTCACTCGAGACAATCCGGTGCGGGTGATTGACGCCTTCATTACGAACTCGATCTCCAGGCTCACGACTTTGCCCGGGTTCAGCCTGCCGCCCCAGGGCGGTCCGCTTACCATCCGGCCATTCTGCTCAAGATCGCGCCAAACAGCTGACGTTCGTTGATCAGTTGGGCCGTGGAATATTGCACCCAGGCCGGCCCTCCGCCTCCTATAATCCAAAGGAACAGAGAAGACTGGGCATTCGAAACGGCTATCAGGGCGGACCGACAGCTCGATCATGCAAAGATCAGCATCAGCCCTTGTTTTCGGTGGCCTGTCGCCCATAACGCTACAGTCGGCTTAACCAAGGCAAGCGCATGCCCCGCTCCCGCGACGCCCTTCCGGTGCCTCCGACCCATCCAGGCTGGATCTTACGTGATCGGGTTCTGCCGGGCCTTGGGCTCTCCGTCAGCCAAGCGGCCCGCGAGCTTCGCATCGCCCGTCAGACGCTCCATCGTGTTCTCGCCGGCACGGCTGCGATCAGTCCCGAAATGGCCACGCGTCTGGCCCGTCTCTCGGGCACGGCACCTCACTTCTGGCTCGACCGCCAGCAACAGTACGACCTCTGGCACGCGGAGCAGGCGCTCACCGGCGTACTCGGGCTGATCCCGACTCACACTCTTCCGGCTGCTATCCAGGCCGAGATCGGACTAAGTTATGAACACTAAGCCTCAGCGGTCTCCGAAAGCGCGGACCGGGGTTGCGGGTCTGGACGATATCCTCGTCGGGGGCCTGTCCCCCGGGCACGTCTATCTCCTGGAGGGCAGCCCCGGCACCGGCAAGACCACCATCGCGCTCCAATTCCTGATCGAAGGTGCCGAGGCGGGAGAAACGGGGCTCTACATCACCATGTCCGAAACCGAGCGGGAGCTACGCGACGGGGCGGCCTCGCATGGCTGGGCTCTTCGCGACGGCATTCAGGTGTTCGAACTCGTGCCGCCGGAGAACCTTCTCGACGAGGAGCACCAGCAGAGCCTGCTGTACTCGTCGGATCTGGAGCTGGGTGAGACCACCAAGGCCGTATTCGAGGCGATTGACCGAAGCCAGCCGGTTCGGATCGTGATCGACAGCCTGTCCGAAATCCGCCTCCTGGCGCAAAGCTCCCTGCGCTATCGCCGTCAGATCCTGGCGATGAAGCACTACTTCGCGAAGCAGGGCGCGACGGTGCTGATGCTGGATGACCTCACCACCGACACGAATGACAAGACGGTTCACAGCCTCGCCCATGGCGTGATCCGCCTGGAGGAACTCGCGCCCAGCTATGGAGCCGAGCGCCGCCGCCTGCGGGTGATCAAGTATCGTGGCCAGGCGTTTCGGGGCGGCTTCCACGACTTCACTATCGCACAAGGGGGCGTCCAGGTGTTCCCGCGCCTCGTCGCCGGCGAGCACAAGACTGGTTTTGACCGCCATGTGCTCACGAGCGGCATAGGGGAACTCGACGCCCTGCTGGGTGGTGGCATCGAGAAGGGCTCCAGCACGTTGATCATGGGGCCTGCGGGGGCAGGCAAGTCCCTGCTGGCCGTCCAATTTGCCGTTGCCGCTGCCGCGCGAGGCGAGAAGGCGGCCTTGTTCATTTTCGACGAGGAGCTTGGTCTGCTCATCGACCGAGCCAAGCTGATGGGCATCGATCTGGACGCGTTATGTGCCAGTGGCAACCTGTTCATCGAGCAGGTTGACGCCGCCGAGCTCTCGCCTGGAGAGTTTACCCATCGGGTTCGGGCTAGGGTGGATGGCAACAGCGTGAAGACAGTCGTCATCGACGGCCTCAACGGGTACCAATCCGCCATGCCGGACGAGAGCTTTCTGGTCCTGCACATCCATGAACTGTTGCAGTACCTGAACCGGCAGGGTGCCTCGACCTTCCTGACGATAGCCCAGCACGGACTTGTCGGCGACATGAAGTCCCCTGTCGACGTCACCTATCTCGCTGACACTGTGATCCTGCTGCGCTACTTCGAGGCTTTCGGGCAGGTCCGGCGGGCGATCTCGATCATCAAGAAGCGGTTCGGCACACACGAAAACACCATCCGCGAGATCCGCATCGACAGCCGGGGCATTGCCATCGGCGAAGCCCTGGAGGGCTTCCAGGGGATCCTACGCGGCACCCCGGTCCTGGCCGATGGCGAGCGGGCCCGGCTGCTCGAAGACCGCTGATCATGAGCGATACACTCCAATCCCGTTCGGAGCGGGCGCTCATCTTGGCTCCGCATGGGCGGGACGCCACTGTCGCGGTCCAGATTCTGGCAGCCGCTGGGATCGCGGCCGAGATCTGTCCCGACCTGCCCGCGCTCGTGCTCGCGATAGGGCATGGCGCGGGCTTTGCGATCGTGACCGACGAAACGCTGCGGACCGCCGATCTCAAAGAGCTGTCGCGGTGGCTTGCCCAGCAACCACCCTGGTCAGACTTTGCCTTTGTCGTCCTGACGCTGCGGGGCGGCGGTATCGAGCGCAACCCAGCCGCGAGACGCTACCTTGACGTGCTCGGCAACGTCTCGTTCCTGGAGCGTCCCTTCCACCCAACCACCCTCGTCAGCCTGGCCGGCACGGCGCTGCGTGCGCGCCGACGGCAATATGAAGCGCGGGCACGGCTCGAAGCCTTGCGCGAGAGTGAGGCGCGCTATCGCAGCTTGTTTGAGAACATCGACGAGGGCTTTTGTATCATCGAGTTCCTCAACGGACCTCACGGCCCCCTGAGCGACTACATCCATATCGAGGCAAACCCAGCCTACTCCATCCATGCCGGCATCCCGAACGTCGTGGGACAAAAGGTGCGCGAGATGGTGCCCGACGAGGCGGAGGCCTGGGTGGCGCTCTACCGCCGCGTTCTGGAGACCGGCGAGCCCACCCGCTTCGAGCGGGAGCTCGTCGCCACCCGGCGTTACCTGGAACTGGCCGCCTTCCGCGTCGAGCCTGCGAGCCGGCGGCAGGTCGCGGTGGTTTTCCGGGACGTCACGGCCCGCAAGCAGGCCGAGCTGGCCCTGCGCGAGAGCGAGGCTCGCCTGCGGGCCCTCAATGCGGACCTTGAACGTCAGGTGGATGAGCGCACGCGGCAGCGCAGCCGCACCTGGCAAGTCAGCCCAGACCTCCTCGGCGTCGCGAATGCCACAGGTTATGTCACGAGCCTAAACCCGGCCTGGGAGCAAACCCTCGGATGGACGCAGGAGCAAATCGCTCGGACACCCTTCGTGGACCTGCTGCACCCGGATGACATCGGGCCAACGCTCGCTGCCTTCGACAAGCTCAGGCAGGGTGAGCCGGTGCTGCGGTTCGAGAACCGCTACCGCGCGAAGGACGGATCCTACCGCTGGATCTCGTGGGTCGCTGTTCCCGAGGGCGAGGAGTTCTATTGCAGCGGGCGTAACGTGACCGTAGAAAAGGAGCAGGCTGCTGAGCTCGCCGAGCGCAGGGCTGAGCTTGACCGGCTCTGGACCTTGTCCGAGGATATGCTGGCGCGCGCTGATTATCAGGGGATGATGTCGGCCGTCAGCCCGGCCTGGACGCGAGTGCTGGGATGGACCGAAGCGGAGCTCCTGACGCGACCTTACGCAACGTTCATGCATCCCGATGATATGAACCGGACACTGGCGGCGCTCGCGCACATGAGCGAAACCGGCCAGCCGACGCGGTTCGAGAACCGCATTGCGACCCAGAATGGCGACTGGAAGCCCATCGAGTGGACCGTTGCGCCTGAGGCGGAGGGTGTCAACTTCATCGCTGTGGGGCGTGATCTCAGCATTGTGAAAGCACGGGAGATGGAACTCGCGGTCGCACAGGACGCGCTGCGCCAGTCGCAGAAGCTGGAGGCGGTGGGCCAACTGACGGGCGGTGTGGCGCATGACTTCAACAACCTCCTCACGATCATCAAGAGCTCGACCGACCTTTTGCGTCGCCCCAACCTGGCCGACGAGCGCCGGCGTCGCTATGTGGACGCAATCTCTGATACGGTGGACCGGGCATCGAAACTGACCGGCCAGCTTCTCGCATTCGCACGCCGGCAGGCGCTGAAGCCCGAGGTGTTCGACGTGCCCAAGCACGTCGAAGCCATTACTGACATGTTGCGCACGGTGGTGGGGGCGCGGATCCAGATCATCACAGAGGTCGATGCCCACGACTGTTTCGCTCAAGCCGACGTGAGCCAGTTTGAGACGGCGCTGATCAACATGGCGGTGAACGGGCGCGACGCCATGAATGGCGAAGGCAAGCTTAATGTCACGGTGCGCAGCATGCCCATGTTGCCGGCCTTGAGGGGCCATGCCGGCAGCCCGGGACCGTTTGTGGCGGTGTCCGTCAGCGATACCGGTGCCGGCATTCCGGCCGACAGGCACTCCCAGATTTTCGAGCCCTTCTTCACCACCAAGGACATCGGCAAGGGGACAGGTCTCGGCCTGTCCCAGGTCTATGGCTTCGTCAAGCAATCGGGCGGCGACGTTGCGGTCGTGAGCGAGACCGGACACGGCGCGACGTTCACGATCTATCTGCCTCAGGTCGAAGCAACGCCGGAGGAGCAGGTCGTTCAATGGGACGAGGCGGCAGGCGTATCGGCGGAGGGACGGGGGCGGCGGGTTCTAGTCGTTGAGGATAACGTCGAGGTGGGGCGCTTCTCCACGCAGCTCCTCCAGGATCTCGGCTATGAGACGACCTGGGCGGCCAATGCGCGCGAGGCGCTCGAACTCCTGGGCGAGGTCGATGGCTTCGACGTGGTGTTCTCGGACGTGGTGATGCCTGGCATGGGCGGCGTGGAGCTCGGCGAGGAGATCCGCCGCCGGCGCCCTGGCTTGCCCGTGATCCTGACGTCCGGCTACAGCCATGTGCTGGCTGAGGAAGGCCGTCATGGCTTCGAGCTCTTGCACAAGCCTTATGCGGCTGAGGAGCTGTCCCGGGTGCTGCGCCGGGTGACACGCCGTTGACCGGCAATCTTCCGGCCGGTTTTCGATCTCAACCTTGATCCTGCACCTGGAGAGCGATCAGGCCGCCGCATGAGCATCATCCTTCAGCCCGTCCGCGTGGCGACCGGCTCTGGCGAGGACGGCATGCTGGTCCGCGATGAGGAGCAGCGACTGTTGGCGGTGTTGACCCGCATTTCGGACGAGAGCGACATGGCTCCGGGGCAGTGATAGCTGGAGGCACGCTTCGGTCGGCTGGATGGGCTCAACCATCCGACCTTTGCCGATTTAGATGCAGCCCTGCTTTGGATCGGCCAGCGCCTCACCGGGGCTCAGTCAGCGGTCTCCGCGAGAATGCGCGTTGGCGCACAGGTGTGCCCGCCGAGTTCACTTCCTGATCCGCCATTTTGGACGGTCGTGGTGCCGATGACCACCATAGGCATGCGGACGGCCTCGATCGTAGCGACGAACGAGCCGCCAACATGCTGAAACGCTTCGACTCGATCTTCCGCTCGTCACCGAAAGATGTCAGCGGGTATTGAAGCAAGCTTCGATTGATCTCGTTCCCATTGCGGCTCAGCTAGGATACCCGCTTGCCACCGGCCGGTTTCGCCGGAATGCTGCCCTTGCCTTGGTTCACGAAGGAAGAGGCCGGGCTCGGGTTCTTGGGCTTGTCCTGCTTCGGCTTCTTTGCTTCACGGTTGCCGCGCTTTTCGCCTCTGACCTTGGGGTACCTCCGTTGTCAGTCAGGTTCTGGAAAACTTGTCTCAGCCGTGGGGTAACCTGTCGAGCAGATGATCGAAGTCGGCCAGCACCCGGTCGATCAGTCTGCGGCGACGCAGGTCGGGCGCATCCAAATTCCGCGCGAGCAGACCCAGCAGATAGCGCGCCTTCTCGGCAGCCTCCGGCCAGTCTGGCCTGCCTCCTGAACAGTGATCCTCCCTGAAGTATGACTTTTTAGCCTGAGGGAGGTCATGGAAATACCAGTCAACCTAAACCGGATGTCACTGGATTAGGAGGAGGGCTCAGCTATGCCGTATCCCCATATCACGCCGGAACTGGAAATGTCGCATATTGGCACTCCTCAGAAGAAGCGCGTTGTTCCGCTCGTCCGGCGATAACGGACATTCGCGTAGGGCAGGGGGCTTTCAGAGCCTGAGCCGTCCTCTTGACACGCAGGTAGGCTGGCCAGACATTCGCTCGATCATCCCAGCCCGGCTTGCATCGAGGGCACTGCTATGACGATCGACATTGACCAGCTGACCGAGGTCGAGCTCATCGATCTCAACCACCGCATCGTCGAACGCCTGCGCTTTCTCGACCAGATGCGTGCCCATGTGGAGATGCTGGAGTTCAAGATCGGTGACCGGGTCACCTTCCAGCCGCCCGGCCAGGGGCAGCTTGAGGGCATGCTGACGCGCTACAACAAGAAGACCGTGACGGTGATCACCGATACCGGGCAGAGGTGGAACGTCTCGCCCGCCGTCCTCCGCAGGGTCAAGCCGGCCAACGACACCAACACCGCTGGATCCAACGTGGTCCTCCTGAATAAGCGCTGACGCGACTCGAGCGGGTTTGTGACATATCGGATTGTGATTGGCGGCCGCGACCGAACCGTCATTGATCAGCTCCGTTGCAGTCACCTGAAAACGGCACATTTCCCTATCGGCCCGATGTCTGAACAAGATCCGATGTGCTCAACGAGACGTTCTTATGACCGTCATCCTGGGACGCCAGCATAGGATCTCTGCTGGATTTATCGGTTTGCACGGAATGACACGCATGCGCGCGTGCCTGTCTTCGATCGCAGTCTCATCGATAGGACAGACAGTAAGCGCCGCTCGAGTGGTACCCGCTCGGACAGGAGCCGGTTTTCGGGATCGCGTGTTTCGCATTCGTGTAGCCGAGGCAATAATCGCTCGAGCTGTGATAGCCGGACGGGCATGCGCCGACTTTTGGCAGAGCCGGCCGCGGGTTTCTCGAATACGGCAGACAGGCGCCGCCGCTTGAGTGATAACCTGAGGGACAGGTGCCGACTTTTGGAACGGCCTGGGCGTAAACGTCAGAGGCGGCCATCGCCATCATCGGGCTCGTCAGAAGGACAGCGCATAAACGGCGGGCGGTGAACTCGAACAGTATCATCGACATCGGCATTTACTCTATCGAAAGCTTGGTTCGGTGGATCTGGACTGCAGCGTAGACTGAGCCCGCGGCCTGGATAAAGTCCTGGTCGATCCGTGCCACGGCCAATACGCCGGCACGGGATCGGGAGGGGCGGCAATGGCACTTCGGTTTCTCGGGCACGCTCTTGGCGTCAGCCTTCTGGTCGCCGGGTCGCTTCTGTGCGCAGAGATCTCCGTGCAGGCTGCCTCGCCTGGCCTGCCTGCTTACCCATGGGACCTGCGCAAGAAGATGCCGGTCCACTACCAGGCCTATCTGAAAATCCTGCCAGCCGGGTTGAAGCGCACAGCCTGGTTCGGCCGCTTTGATGGAACCGGCATGCCGGTTAAGCGGGTGACGGTCGACGGCAAGGCGTACTTTGCAGGCGGGATCTGTAAGCCGCATGACTGCGCCGACAACTACCTTACGTTCTTGATCACAGCTGATGGATTGCGAGCCGTGGCGATGGTGAAGGCAGCGGAGACAGTAGGCCGGATCGTGGAGCTCGGAAATCCGATGACGGCTGAGCGCGAGTTCATGGCGAAGGAGTTTCAGGAGTGAACCGGCCCGTCGCTGAAACAAATGGTTTCAGGTGCCGTCGCCGACGTGGCTCCATCTCCTGGATCGACGGCAAGCTGCCCGGCATGGGGGAAGAACGACCAGAATGCTCCGTACCCTGACGAACTATGCTCTCCAAGAAGGCCTACTTCTTGGGCTCGCCCTCGGTGTTCGGCACCACAATCTGATATCTAGTTGCAATATCTCAGCGTGAACGCGCTTATAGCAGCGTTGAGCCACTTTGTGGTCCAGGTAGGGAATTATCAGGCGACCCCAAGTTAGTCCTGTCCTGGTGGCTCTAAATAGGTCGGCATTTTCCCAGACCGACCTTTATCGCTGACAACGATCTCACCGGCTCCTCAGTTTGAGACCGTCTCAAGCGGATCACCGCGAAACCGCAGCCTGCTCCACGCCATTTCCCCCAATTGGGAGGAATGCCATCCGTCCATTCTTCCCATTTGGGGCATGGATCCAAGAATGGTGGTGAGATGGAGAATTATGGTAGCCGAAATGGTCCGTGATGGAGATCCATTCCCCGCGCCTCGCCATGTCACTGTCCATTTCAGCCACCATATCGTCCTCCATTGTCACCATCGGCTCCCATTACTCGCCATCCGGAAATGGAGAGCCTTTCCGGCAACCTGTAAGGGGAACCGGCCAATCTCGCGCTACCTCGTCAGGTTCCGGAGGATCTCATGTCCCTTTCGGCAACGCCCGCATCGCTCCGAACATCGCTGACGAGCACGGCGTAGAGCGTCTCGGTATCGCTTGCTGACCGAAGGCGTGCGGCGACATCGCCCTCCCGAAGGCGTCGCGCCACACAGGAGAGCGCCCGCAGGAGTGTCCTGTGGTCATCTTCGGGGGCGAGGATCATCACGACGAGATCGGCGGGTACGCCGTCGACGGCTCCGAAGTCAACAGACGGCTGAAGCCGCACGAAAAACCCTATGGGAGCATCGACTCCCTCTATTGTCGCGTGCGGGATTGCCATCCCACGACCGAGGCCGATTGTCGTGCTGTCCTGTCGCTCGAGAAGGGCATCGAACACCTTGCCGGGGTCGAGATTGACCACAGCGGCCCCGATACGGGCCAGCTCCTTCAGGACGGCGTGCTTGTTCGTACCGGGAAGGCTTGGGATGACCCGGTCAGGCGCGACGAGATCCGCAATTTTCATGATGTTAGTGTCCCCCAAGGCAAGCCGAGCCGCGCGAGAGCATGGCCGCCATCCTGTTTGTTTTTTTAGTTAGGTTGCCCAGATCGATGTCCCACGCGCCATCTCGGGTCCCTGAAATCTGTTTGGTGTCTGCCCGCCCAATGTCGTGTCCGTGGCCAGTTCTCGATGAGCATCGATATGCGCGGCAGTGTCGTCACATCTGCCTTCGGATCAAGGCATCTTTAGGATGAGCTACGATGGAGAAGGAGGACGATCGGTGACAGGCAAACGCAGATCGCCTCCAGATGCGTGACCGCCTCATATTGATTGCCATGGTCAGGCCCTCAAAGGCCATCACTCGGGCGCCCCACAAGCGGGAATCTGTCGCCGAGCCGCGGATGAATGGTTCCAAGTCCCGTTCCTCCCCGCTATCCACAGACCGGATCCGGCAACTGTCATTGACTCTCTGCGTTGGCTTATGTTCCTGCTTTGTTCTATTTTGTCGTAGAGGGGTCAACATGGATCATGCGTGCCAGTCGCGAGGTCATCGAGGACTTGCGGCGTCGGATCGACCGGTTTCATGGAGGCTCGCCCTCGCGCAAATCGCTCCCCTTCGGCATCGCCCCGATCGACCGCCATTTGCCTGCCAAGGGACTGGCGTTAGGCGCCCTGCACGAGGTGATCGAGCATGGTCCGGCCGCGGAATTCGCGGGGACCGCCACCTTGTTCACGGCCGGCATTCTCGCCCGCCTCAAAGGTCCGGTTCTCTGGTGTCTAACCCGCCGGGATCTGTTTGCCCCCGGTCTCATGCAGGTGGGCCTTCACCCAAACCGGGTGATCTTCGTCGAAACCCATCGCGACGCCGATGTCCTGCCCCTGATTGAGGAGGGTCTGCATGAGAAGGGCCTCGGCGCTGTCGTCGGGGAGGTCACAAAGCTTGGCCTGACGGCATCCCGGCGCTTGCAACTCGCCGCCGAGGCCTCAGGCGTCACAGCCTTGTTGATCCGACGCTGGTGGACCCTCGCGCAAAAGGACCTGACGCACCTTCCGACAGCCGCCCTGACGCGATGGCGCATCACCCCTGCAGTGTCTGAGAGCATGCCTGCCGATGGTCTCGGGCGTGCCCGCTGGCAGGTCGGTCTGATGCGTTGCCGCGGTGCTGAACCCTGTTCCTGGATTGTGGAGGCCTGCGATGCGCAGGGTCGTCTCGCTTTACCTTCCGACCTGGCCCACGGACCGCATCCGGCGCAAGTTCGAAAGCCCGCCGCCGGATAAGCCGCTCGTCACCGTCCGTACGACGGGGTCTCGCCGGATCATTGCCTCCGCCTGCCAAGCCGCGCGGCAATGCGGGTTGGTTGAGGGAATGCCCGTCGCCCAGGCACAAGCTCTGGTTCCGGATCTGCACGTCATGGATGCGGATCCGGAGGGTGAATCGAAGTCCCTGCTGGAGCTCGCCAAGTGGGCGATCCGCTTCTCGCCCGTTGTCGCGCTCGATTCTCCAGACGGCATCTGGATCGACATCGCCGGCGTCGAGCACCTGTTCGGCGGCGAAGAGGCATTGCTCAAGACACTGATCGCACGATTAGAGAGCAACGGTATTCGGGCCTGTGCTGCCATTGCCGATGTGCCAGGAGCCGCATGGGCCGTAGCACGATACGGGAAGGGTGGGATCATCCCACCGGGTCGAGCTGTCGATGCAGTCTCTTGCCTACCGGTGCAGGCACTCCGGCTTTCGCCACCTACGATCGGCGCCATGCATCGTCTCGGAGTCGAGAGGATCGGGCAGCTTGCGGCGATGCCGCGAGCTCCGATGGTGCGCCGGTTTGGGCGGGAGGCCAGCCTGCGGCTCGATCAGGCGTTGGGCCATGCGGCCGAGCCGATCAGCCCGATCATTCCGGACGAGACAACGGTGGCCACCTGCATCTTCGCAGACCCCATCGCCCGCTTGGAAGACCTCAAGCTCGTGGTGCGCCAGTTATCTGAGGAGGTCTGCCGGACGCTCGTCAAGAAAGGGCAAGGGGTCAGGCGCCTGGACATCGTCTTCCGCCGTGTCGACGAGAAGGGTGCTGCCCTTCGGGCCGGCACCGCCAGAGCCACGCGAGATCATGCCCATCTGGCGAAGCTGTTCGACGACAGGCTCGAGACGATCGATCCGGGCTTCGGCATCGAGGAAGTGGTGCTGATCGCCAGCCGGACAGAACCTCTCGATGCAACACAGATTGTTGCCTGCGGCCTGGACGAGGCGGAAGAGGAGGCCGATATCAGCCGCCTGGTCGACCGGCTGACCGCCAGAGTGGGGGTGGACCGGGTGTACCGTCTGGCCCCCGTCGAAACCCTTGTTCCGGAGCGAATGGCCGCGAAGGTGCCGGCGCTGTCTCCGCCAGCGCGATCGGCCTGGCCGGACGGTCTGCCGCGGCCCACGCGCCTGCTCGATCCACCGGAAGGGATCATCACGACGGCCTTGCTGCCCGACTATCCGCCGGCCGCCTTCATCTGGCGGCGGGTGCGGTACAAGGTGATCAAGGCCGATGGACCGGAGCGCATTACATCCGAATGGTGGCTGGGCGACCAGCACAGGACGATCCGGGATTACTACCGGCTCGAGACCGACAAGGGCGCCCGGTTCTGGGTGTTCCGTGACGCGCCTTTGAGCGAGGGCGGCCGCTGGTGGATGCACGGGTTCTTCGCATGAGCGTGTATGCCGACCTGCAGGTCACGACCCATTTTTCGTTCCTGCGCGGAGCGTCGAGCCCGGCTGAATTGTTCGAGCAGGCCAAATCGCTCGGGATCACGGCTTTGGGCATCACCGACCGCAATTCGTTGGCCGGGATCGTTCGCGCCTATGAGGCCTCGCAGGAAACAGGCGTGCGCCTGGTCGTCGGTTGCCGCCTCGATCTCACCGACGGCACATCGCTCCTCGTCTACCCCATGGACCGCCCGGCCTATTCGCGCCTGTGCCGGCTGCTGAGCATCGGGAAAAGCAGAGGCGGGAAGGGGAAGTGCTTTCTCACCTGGGACGATGTCGCCCGATGGAACGATGGCCTTCTCGCGATCCTGCTGGGGGATGAGGCCAATGACACCCTCACAGTGAACCTCACCCGCCTCAAGACGACCTTCGGCAATCGCGCCTATATGGCTCTGATCCGGCGCTTTGCTCCAAACGAGCACCTGCGTCTCTATCACGTGGAGGAAGCCGCAAGGGCTGCAGGTGTACCGACGGTGGCGCTCGGCGACATCCTCTACCACCATCCCGACCGGCGTCGGCTCCAGGACGTGGTCACCTGCATCCGGGAAGGCTGCACGATCGACACGGCCGGCTATCGCCTGGAACGGAATTCGGACCGGCACCTCAAGGATCCCGCCGAGATGCGGCGTCTCTTCGAGCGGCATCCGGAGGCTTTCCGCCGGATCCAGGAGGTGCTGGATCGTTGCAGGTTTTCTCTCGACGAGTTGCGGTATCAATACCCCACCGAAACGTGTCCCGGTGAAACCGCCCAGGAGAAATTGGAGCGCCTGACTTGGGATGGAGGCAACCGCCGCTACCCCGACGGCATTCCCGATGGGGTCGCTGGGACAATTCGACATGAACTTTATCTGATCGAGGAGCTGGGGTACGCACCGTACTTCCTGACCGTCAATGCAATCGTCCAATTTGCCCGAAGCCGGGGCATCCTGTGTCAGGGGCGGGGCTCGGCCGCCAATTCTGCCGTTTGCTATGTCCTCGGCATCACCTCGATCAATCCTGTCGAGCACGACCTCCTCTTCGAGCGTTTCGTCTCCCAAGAACGGCGTGAGCCGCCAGACATCGACGTCGACTTCGAACACGAGCGGCGTGAGGAGGTGATCCAATGGATCTATGACACCTATGGCCGTCACAGGGCTGCCCTGACCGGGGTGGTGATCTGCTATCGTGCCCGAGGCGCCGTGCGTGAGGTCGGCAAGGTCATGGGCCTGCCCGAGGACGTGACCTCGAGCCTCGCCGGTCTTGTCTGGGGATGGGGCAGGGACGGCGTATCAGAGAAAGAGGCGCAGGAGCTCAACCTCAATCTCAGCGATCCGCGGCTCCGGATGACCCTCGAACTGGCCTCGGAGCTGATCGGAGCACCCCGGCATCTCTCCCAACATCCGGGCGGGTTCGTTCTAACCCGTGAGCGTCTTGATGACCTGGTGCCGATCGAGCCCGCGGCGATGGAAAACCGGCAGGTGATCGAGTGGGACAAGAACGACATCGACACCCTGAAATTCATGAAGGTCGATGTGCTGGGCCTCGGCATGCTCGGCTGCATGCGTCGCGCCTTTGACCTCCTGCGTGATCACAAGGGCGAAAACCGGGACATCGCGACAATCCCGATGGATGACCGGAAAACCTACGCCATGATCCAGCGGGCGGATACCGTCGGCGTGTTCCAGATCGAAAGCCGGGCCCAGATGGCCATGCTGCCGCGGATCAAGCCGGAAAAGTTCTATGACCTCGTCATTCAGGTGGCGATTGTCAGGCCAGGCCCGATCCAGGGCGACATGGTGCACCCTTATCTGCGCCGGAGGGAGAAACGCGAGGCGCCGGAGTACCCCCGACCCGAGCTCAAGCGGGTTTTGGAAAAAACACTTGGCGTACCGCTGTTCCAGGAGCAGGCGATGCGGGTGGCCATCGAATGCGCCGGGTTCACACCATCCGAGGCCGACCAGCTCAGGCGCGCCATGGCGACCTTTAAGCTGACCGCCGGCGTGACCAAGTTCCGGGACAAGCTCGTCCGGGGTATGACAGCCCGGGGCTATGACGCCGAGTTCGCAGAGAGGACATTCAAGCAGCTCGAGGGCTTTGGCTCCTATGGCTTCCCGGAAAGCCATGCAGCGTCATTCGCTAAGATCGCCTACGCCTCGTCCTGGATGAAGTGCCACCATCCGGACGTGTTCTGCTGTGCCATCCTGAACGCACAGCCGATGGGTTTCTATGCGCCCGCTCAGCTGGTGCGGGACGCCCGCAATCATGGGATCGAGGTAAGGCCTGTCGACATCAACCTTTCACGATGGGAGTGCACTCTGGAGCCGATGGGTAACCCACGCCGCTTTGCCGTTCGGCTGGGATTTTGTTTGGTGAGAGGCCTTGCGAATGCCCACGGCGGCATGATCCCGATCGCCCGAGGGGATGATCCTTACACGTCAATCGAGGACCTCTGGCGCAGAGCCGGAATATCCGTCTCTTCCCTTGAGCGCCTGGCGGACGCCGATGCGTTCGGATCGCTGCAGATCAGCCGACGAGACGCTCTTTGGGAAATAAAGGGATTGTCCGATGAGCCGTTGCCACTTTTTGCAGCGGCAGACGAACGCGACAACCAGATCCGGCCGGAAGGGCACGAGCCAAAGGTCGACCTAACGCCAATGACCGAAGGCCGGGAGGTCGTGGAGGATTACCGTTCGAAGGGGCTGACGCTCCGGCAACATCCGCTGGCGTTCCTACGGGCTGAGCTAACGGCCCGAAAAATTCGCAGCTGCGCTGACCTGAGACAGGTCCGGGACGGCCGCAGGGTGGCCGTGGCAGGCCTTGTTCTGGTGCGGCAGAAACCGGGCTCGGCGAAAGGCGTGATGTTCATGACGATCGAGGATGAGACCGATGTGGCCAACGTCATTGTCTGGCCAAACCTGTTCGAGAAACATCGGCGCTTGATCCTGTCCTCAAGTATGATCGGCATCAGAGGACGTCACCAGCGAGAAGGTGGGGTGACGCACCTGATTGCTGAAAACCTCGTTGATCTCTCGGATCTTCTGCGGAGCGTCAGCGAGCGCGACAGCTTTTCCATGCGGCATGGGCGCGGCGACGAGGCGAAGATCGGGACGCGTGACCAACTACGCGAGGGCGCGAAAGAAGTCCCGAAAGCCCCGGTTGATATCGCTCATTCGAGAGATGACGTCGGGTTGCGGTTCAAGACGCGGCACTTTCACTAGATCGTCGAAAGGATTCTTCACGGAGCAAGCCCGCCTTAAAACACTAGCGAGTGTGATTTCGATCGCTGTCATACGATAGAAAATGGGAGGGGCAGCCTCATGAAGCGGTAAACAGTAAAGCTGATACCTAATAAAAAGAACGCTCAATGTCGTTTATAGTTTTTGGCAAGGGCCACGCACCCCGACCCTATTCCCGACATCTAATTCGGAAGGCAAGATCACGACGAGAGCTCTCCAAGGTCGACAGTATTCATTGGGTTGAAAGCAATCAGCTTTTCAGTTGTATCCTCTGAGCCCCAATTTGCTTTTGACCCAGGAATCCGTGCCCGCGTATACGTCAGCAATCGATCGACCGGGATACCGGCGGCACAGATACACCAGAAAAGCATCATGACCACTGCCCGTGTGTTCATGAAACCAATCCCATAGATAATCCCAGCGGCCATCCTCACCCAGAACTCCTTCGGGCTCCAGCTCTGGAGGCGGGGCCTTATAGCCTGAGCGGGCAGTGACCTCCTGGATATGTGATTCCTCTTCCGGCGTGAGCTCCCAGTAGTGCTCGAGCGTCGGCACGACCCGGCCCATTAATCTGTTGTAGTGTTTGCCAACCTGACGCCATTTCTGTGCCATGTCATCCCTCTCCGCGAACAGGATACTTCGATCCGATGCAAAAATCCTGCGGCTCAGCTGAGGTGCAGGCCTAAATGAGAATCGTCAGCCTAAAGCTTTCGCTTCCTTCTTGCGGACGGTGGGCCTCAGGCTCTAAGGTCGCGGGCGTGAAAACGCTTCGATACCTCGCAATCCGGTTATTCAAGAAGGAGCCTCCTCCGTCGACGAGGCTCTCTTTCCTTGTGGGCGTAAATCAACGGCAAGTTCAGTATTGGCTTTCAGGTCGCGATCCGACCCCGGACCACATTATTGATCTCGTTGAAGATCAGATCGAAGCCGTCGAAGAATTTGATCTCCAGGGCAGCATCCAGCGCTTGATCGATGAATCCGACCGCGCTGGCATTAAAAGACCGATCCTGCTGCATTTTCTTGATGAGGCTGTGGAGAAAATCAAGGATCAGGATAACAATCCCTAAAGGAATATAGTACAAGGTTGGACATGCAGAGAGCGCGTTCGCGCTCCTGACGACGCGATGGAGCGAAAAATGTCCGCCGATAATGCCGGCCGGCCGCGTGTGTGCGGTCCAATCTCCAGTTCTAGTAGCGAGAACGATACACTAACCCAGTTAACTGAGTTCGCCCGTCTCGCTCGTGAGGGGTGGGTTCTCGACACGAACGCACTGTACGCAACGCTGGCTTTTGCTAACGGCGATGTCTTGACTGACGCTCGATTGTACGCCGCAGATGTCATCAATCATTTGCCCGGCGACAGACTCCGTCTCGCTGCATCGACGGTCATGAGCCAGCCGACTAGAGAGAGCATCCGTCAGCTCGGACAGCAGTGTCAAATGTGGCTGCTGACGGTCGAGAGTCGGAAATCATCGAAGGGCGATGAGTCCGCAGTCGTCGACACATTGCAGCGAGCTGATCTGTACAATGCAGCGCTCGGCAAGTCGCACGCTTGCGAGAGGGCGGCAACACACGCCTACAGCCGTGCAAGAGTGCAGATGAATAGTATTCTGCACGCTCGGTATACCGCTATAGCCCTCTCTCTGCTCGACCGTGCGTACCGTCTCGCAGACACAGCGCTGACCGAGCGTCGGATTATCGAGATGACGAGTGGGTTGTGGTTCAAGGAGGCATTGCGTCGGCTGGAAATTGCGTCTGACTCACTTATTGAGCACAGACGTGCACAGCAAAAGAGAGCGGCCGAGGCGGATAAGATCGAAGACATGCTGTCCGACCTGCCGAACGCACCCACTGACAATATCGATCTGCAAGTCGATCTGGACGCATTGCTCACCGTAGCAGATCCGACTCCGCCTATTCCCGCGTCCGTGCCGTCGACACTGGTTGTCCTGCGGACGCTCAGTCACCTGCCCGAGACCAAGTCATCGAGCCAGCCGAATCCAAGGCTTGAGTTTGCAAGCATTTGCGGCGTTGAGATGCCTCTCGCCGAGACGCCAGATCTGCAGGCGATTTCAAGGGAGCTGACGGCGGAGATGCCGTGGGCGACTGATATAATCTCAACGCTGCTAATGGACTCTGTCGGATCGCCGGCATCTCGCATCAGGAACACATTGCTTGTCGGCCGGCCCGGCTGCGGGAAGACTCGTCTTGCTCGTCGCCTCGGCGAGGTCCTCCGCCTGCAGCCGACGGTCGTTCCCGCGGCAGGGGCTGCCGACGCTAGCTTTGGAGGCACAAATCGGCAGTGGTCGACTGGCCGGGCGTCAACGCCACTGCAAGCGATCAAGCGGACTGGCATCGCAAACCCAATGCTCATTATCGACGAGCTCGAGAAGGCAGGAACCAGCGATCACAACGGCCGTTTGACCGACGTCTTGATCCCATTTCTCGAGATCGAGAGCTCGCGGCGGTACCACGATCCTTATCTCGAGTGCTCCGTCGATCTGTCGGCGGTTTCATACATCGCGACGGCGAATACATCTTTTCGCCTGAGTGGACCGTTGCTCGACCGCCTCCGCGTGCTTGAGATCCCGCAGCCACGGAAGCAAGACCTGCTGATCGTCGTCCGGACGATTCTTGTCGAGATCCGGCAGCAGAGGAACGAGGACGAAGTTTGGTGTCCGGAACTCAACTGCGGCGAGCTCAATCTCTTGGCTCGGCAATGGCGCGGCGGATCTCTGCGGCCGTTGCGGAGGATGATTGAGACGATCCTTGCCGGCCGGATGGCCTTCGCGCCCAGGCATTGAGAAGGGCGGATCATGACAGATGACACATATTACCTTCGCGGGCCGGCAACAGTCTGCAATCCAACCGGCTTCTTCTTCGACCGCGTTGTCCGTGAAATCGTCGGACCGATCGAGCGGCCCTTTCGCGTCTTTGGTGTGACGTACGACTACGATCTTGCCGAGGCGACTGTCGACTACGAGCACCCGCCGACAGGGCCTCGGACGTCGACATGGCCGGAGCAGGTCATCAGTTATGCCGTGGACCGTGCCCTCGTTGTCGAGGCAATCGCTCGGACAGCCTGCGCCTATTCCAGGCGCGTCAACCGAGAGACGGGCAGAACGCTCCCTCCGTCGGCTGGTTGGGCGGCAGAGCTTAGGCGCTATTTCCCGCGCTGGTTTGATCTGGAATTCGAGTGCGATGTCGGGTGGGCAGACCTCATTCAGGCGATGGCTGAGTGGGTCCACGAGATCGGCGTGCCGCCGAGATTCAAGTTCAGCCAGGTCAAAGAGAAACTCGCCGGACTGCGGGCGTACTCGTGTGGCCTCGGCATGTCTCATGCTCAGATCATCCGCGTACGTGGTGTGATAGCTGCATGCGAGACTGTGTCGTACGGCATCTGCGGGCAATACGGAGAGCCTGGCACGGTACGGAAAACCGCGCAGGGCTACTACTACACCGCCTGCGATAAGCACGCCTGATCTCTCGATCCTTGCTCCATTCCCATCATCATCCTCATCACAGGAGGATTCTGTGCGTCTTTGGGTTATGTCCGATCTCCACCACCACGACGGCTGGCCGTATGTGGGGCCAGCGCAAGATCTGTTCCTGATTATACGCTAAGGTAGAACAGATCAGGAACTCAGCTTTTCTTGACGATTTAGCGTCCGACGACGAGCGCACTTGCTGGGAGGAGCAGCCCGGCGCTCTCGGCGATTCGCCGGAACCCTGCTGGTAACGATACCCACAACGTAACGTGTGGATACGCAGGGTGGCAGCTGTACGGGGTTCGTAGATCTCGCACCAATGTCCGGCTCCTCAGGAGCGATTGAGCCGACATTCTGCGAGGTGATCGATGGCGCGCCGGAAACTCTTAACCCCTGACGAACGCCAGGCCCTGCTCGGTATTCCAGACGATGAGGAAAGCCTGATCCGGCACTACACTCTGTCTCCGCAGGATCGCCTGCAAGCCGAAGTCCGCCGGCGACCTCACAATCAGCTCGGTTATGCAGTCCAGCTCTGCATCATGCGCTATCCCGGCCGGGTCTTAGGCATGAGTGAGGATCCGCCCGCTGCAGTGGTCTCCTATGTGGCCGAGCAACTGGGGATCACTCCTGGTGCCTTCGCGTCCTATGCGCGGCGCATCCCGACACGCTTTGAGCACAGTCACCGCTTGGCGAAATACCTCGGCGTCCGGACCGCAACGCGAGACGATCGTCGAGCAGCCCTTCTCGCAGCTGCCGAGGCCGCCAGCGCGACCGAAAGCGGTCTGCCCATCATGACCGCGGTCGTGAACGAGTTGCGCCGACGCGGAGCCCTTCTCTTGCCGGATGCGGCGCTCGAGAAGATTGGCATCGCCGGACGTGCCATTGCCCGACAACGGGCCGAAGCCGCTCTTCTGGATGGCCTCTCGGTAGACCAGATAGAGCAGCTCGAAGCCCTCCTCTTGGTCGACCCGGCTGTCCAGCAGACCCGGCTCGCATGGCTACGATCGGCTCCAGATGCCCCCAGCGCCGATAACCTCATCGGCCTCATAGACCGTCTCACGTTTGTACGTACTCTGGCGATCGATCCCCGGCGACAGGCCCGGATCCATCCTGAGCGATGGACCCAGATTGTGCGAGAAGGCGATGTAACACCCGCGTGGTTGGTTGCCGACTTCGGCGCTCGCAGGAGACGAGCCACGCTTGTGGCTCAAGCCATCACGCTCGAGCAGACGCTGACGGACGCGGCAGTCACGATGTTCAACAAGCTGATCGGACGGCTCTTCGCCCGAGCCAATACTCGGCGCAAGAAGCGGTATGTTGAGGCTCAACAAGATACGACCAAGGTGCTGCGCCTGTTCCGAGACACCCTGCGAGCTCTCGTTGTCGCCAGCGACACGGGCCGGAATGCCATCGATGTTCTCGATGATGAAGTCGGCTGGCACCGCCTGCTGCAGGCCCAACCGGAAGTCGAAGCCATGGTGCGGGATGCCGACCCTGATCCGCTTCTCCTGGCAGCAGAGCGCTACAGCACCATCCGTAAGTACGCAGTGCGGTTCCTGGAGACCTTTACGTTCTGCTCGTCACGCAAACATGACTCGTTGTTGGCTGCGATTGGTACACTCAAGACTTTGCAGGCCGCGAACCGGCGCACTCTGCCCGAGCGCGTGCCGGTCGGCCATCTCAGCATCAAGAGTCGTAAATTGATCTTTGGAGATGCTGGGCCAGATCGTCGCCTGTACGAGATCGCGACATTGGCCGTCTTACGGGATGGGCTGCGCTCCGGCGACATCTGGGTTGAGGGCAGCCGCGCCTTCCGGCCCATGGACGAACAGCTGATGCCGAAGCCTGCCTTCACTGCCCTGAAAGCATCGGACGATCTCGGGCTCGGTGTGCCACAGGATGTCATCAGCTATCTGAGCGAGGCGCGACAAACGGTCGACTTCAACCTGAAGCGGCTGGCCTACCGCGCCCGCAACGGCAAGCTCGAGGGCGTCCGGCTTGAGGCCGGACAGCTCATCGTTACTCCTTTGCCCGGCGACGTGCCGGCCGCCGCCGAAGAGCTGAAATGGGAACTTGGCGACATGTACCCGATGGTCGAGGTACCTGATCTCCTGATGGAGGTTCATAACTGGACCGGGTTCGCCGATCGGTTCACGCATATCCGTACGCAGGAGCCGCCACGCAGCATACCGGCCATGCTGGCCGGTGTTCTGGCTGATGCGACCAATCTCGGCGCCAAGCGCATGGCAGCAGCGTCGAAAGGAGTGAGCCCGCAGGAGATTACCTGGAAGCGGATCTTCCATACGCGACCGGAGACGTACAAGCAGGCGCAGGCCTGCATCACCGACGGGCACGCTCAGCACCCTCATTCCGCTTTATGGGGCGACGGGTCCACGGCTTCCTCTGACGGGCAGTTCTTCCAAGCCAGTGACCGTGCCGGGAAGCGTGGAGACATCAACCTGCATTACGGTAGCGAACCCGGTTCGAAGTTCTACAGCCACTTATCCGACCAGTACGGCTACTTCAGCATCCTGCCGATCAGCGCTACCGAGAGCGAGGCTCCCTACGTGCTAGATGGCCTGTTTGATCACGAGACGGAACTCGATATCCAGGAGCACTTCACCGACACCGGCGGCGCCAGCGATCACGTGTTTGGCCTCTTCGCTTTGACGGGCCGGAGATTTGCTCCGCGGCTGCGCAACCTCAAAGACCGGAAGCTCCATACCTTCGAGAAACCGGAGACCTATCCTGCGCTGCAAAAGCATATCGGCGTGCCGATCAACACCAGTCTGATCATGGAATACTGGGACGATCTGCTTCATCTGGCGGCCTCGATCCAGACACGCACGGTCGCTCCCTCGACGATCCTCAAGCGGCTGGCCGCCTCTCGTAATCCCAGTCAATTGGCCCGCGCTCTGCGCGAACTCGGTCGTCTCGAGCGCACGCTGTTCATGATCGAGTGGTATTCGGACCCTGCTCTGCGGCGGCGCTGCCAGGCTGGTTTGAACAAGGGCGAGGCAGCCCACAAGCTCAAACGCGCGGTGTTCTTCCATGAGCGCGGCGAAATCCGCGATCGCTCGTTCGAGAGCCAAGCCTTCCGAGCATCCGGGCTGAACCTGGTCGTGAGCGCCATCATCCATTGGAACACGGTCTATCTTGGACGCGCTGTGGATCATCTCCGCCGCCAGGGACGGATCGTTCGGCCTGAGGTGCTCAAACACGTCTCGCCTCTGAGCTGGGAGCATATCAACCTCACCGGCACCTACGCCTGGGGCGAGCATCCTGTGCTCGTGGACGGCTTTCGTCCCCTGCGACTGCCAAAGGCTTTGGCCCACGCCGCATAGCCTGTCGATAGAGGTCGTTCCTTGTTGGTTCTAGCTTAGCGTATAATCAGGAACAGATCTTGTGCTGACCCCTGAAAGCCAACTACGGATTGTGCCCGACCGAGTTGTTGCAGCAGAGCCCTCCGCGAACCATGGTCGTGTCACGAAGCACCTGCTACTTTCGTCCCTGATCGAGTTTGGGATGGAACCGGGGGCCTGTGAAACCACAAACATCCGGGTTTTCCTAAAATGACATAACAAGAATCAGCGGAAGCGTATATTGGCACGGCTGAGTTGATCGATTGAGGTGCAGCCCATAAGCTTCATATCGCGCTCCAGCTCTGAACGCATCAGCTCGAGCGCACGTTCGACTCCTGCCTGACCGGCAACCGCCAGCGGGAACAGATAGTATCGACCAAGGCCTACGGCCTTCGCCCCGAGCGAAAGCGCCTTCAGGACGTGACTGCCGCGCTGCACCCCGCCATCCATAAGGACGTCGATGCGGTCGCCGACGGCATCAACGACTTCTGCAAGCTGTTCAAAGGCGGTGCGGGAGCCGTCGAGCTGCCGTCCCCCATGATTTGACAGTACAATCCCGGTGCACCCGATCTCGACCGCCCGCTTGGCGTCTTCAACCGACATCACACCCTTGAGACAGAACTGACCGTCCCATTCTCCGACCATCTGAGCGACATCCTGCCATGACATCGACGGATCAAGCATGTCGGTAAAGTAGCGGCTGATCGACATGGTCCCACGGCCCATGTCCACATGACCGTCGAGTTGTGGCAGCTTGAACGGCTCGTGTGTTAAATAGTTGAACGCCCACGCCGGGCGGATGGCAAACTGCGTGATCCCGGCGAGATTGAGCTTGAACGGGATCGAAAAGCCGGTGCGCTTGTCACGCTCCCGGTTGCCCCCTGTGATGCTGTCGACGGTCAGCATCATCACCTCGACACCAGCCTTTTTGGCCCGTGTCATCATCTCCCGGTTAAGGTCGCGATCTTTGTGGAAGTAGAATTGATAAACCTGAGGCGTCGCGCTGATCCGGCGCGCTTCCTCCAGGCTTGTCGTGCCCAGTGAAGACACACCAAATAGCGTACCGAATCTTGCCGCGGCTGCGGCGACGGCTCGTTCGCCCTGGTGATGAAACAGCCGCTGGAGGGCGGTCGGCGAGCAATACACCGGCAGTGCCAGCTTCTGGCCCATGACGGTTACCGAAAGGTCGACCTCGGTGACACCACGCAGCACGTTGGGGACGAGGTCGCACGTGTCGAAAGCGGCCGTGTTGCGCCGGTAGGTGACTTCGTCATCGGCAGCGCCGTCAATGTAGTTGAAGATCGGACCGGGCAGGCGCTTTTTGGCCAGTTGGCGGAAATCATGAAAATTGAGGCAATGTTTCAGACGCACGGCGCTTGACCTCTATTGTTCTGGACGACGCCATAGCCACGCCGCAGGAAATCGTGGACTGAAAATCCTCAGCTGCCAAACGTCAGTCGAGCGTGGGGGCATGCGACGAAGGCGCCAAGCATCATCAGGTCCGAACTTCCTGCCCGGGCGGATCACGGTGCCCTCAAGAGCATGATCCGGCCGATGCGCGTCTTCCAGAGAATGCAAACGGTCTCAGCAACGATCAAGGGGCTCGAGGTCATGCGCACGGCCCGCGGGAGCCACCGCATCGTGCGGGCGCCAGAAGCGACAGCCGAAATCCGTCTCGTCAGCCAGCCGTTCGGCTTTGCTGCCTGAGCGGCCTATTGGGTTAGGCCCGATGTGCGCTATCCGAGTTACTGCAACACAGCCCTTCAGGCTGCCGTCTCTGCCTGGCCTGAGTGCTCGTCGTCATGCATGAGCGGCGGACCCAGCTCGGAGAAGCGGAAGAGCCGGAAGGCCCGGTCGCCGTTGACGTCCAGCACCCGCAGGTCATCGCTGTCACGAGCGTCGTTCATCACAACCTGGAAATGGCCGCCATAGCGGGCCGCTACGAGATCAAGCGGAAGCTCGTAAGCGATAAACTTGCCAACCCCGTGCGCCTTCAGGGCACGCAACAGGCCCGCGTCGGACAAGGACGGATACGACGTCAGGATTACGATCGGTCCGCTGCCGGCAAACACCAGAGCTGCTTTCATGATCTTTCTCCCTTCGTTTGAGCCGCACCCCGTCGGGCTCCATGCTCAACTCCTACCGCCCAAGCCACGCCATCAATCATAGGCGCTGAAGGAGCCGTGCTGGGCCTGAGGATTGAGCCGGGCAAACTCGGTCCGGTTCACATTAATCAAAGCCGCGTGATCTCCGCCCTCAAAGTACAGCTCTTGCTGCGGATCGATGCTGTTGTCGATGATGACATCCAGCCCATAGCAGGCGCCCACCGCTGGAACCGCACCGAGCGCACAGTCGCGGAAGACCTCCGCGGCTTCCGGCTCAGTGGCCAAGTGAACCTCATGACCGATCTCCATCCTGAGGTCGGACAGCCGGAGATGATGCGAGGCGGGGAGAACAGCGAGCGTGTAGCGGCCACCATCGCTGAGCACGACGGCTTTGGCCAGCCTGTCACTCGGGATGTGACCCGCGTGGGCGGACCCAAGGGCCGACAGGGTCCGTTCATGCGGGACCATGATCGTACCGGATCCCTCGCTCGTCCATGTACTTTTGGAGTGTGGGTGCGATCGCCACGACGTGCCTCCCATGAGGCAAGGGGTTCCCTGCGTCACAAGGCATGTCCTGATCGACTGGCGCCCCGTGGCGCGGCTGCTTAGTATTTACATAGTATACGCCTCTGGCTCGCCAGCGACAATCGAACTGCCGCTCTGGTGATCAGCTGCGGTGGCGAACTAAGCTGTGCAGGTCGACGAAGTCGCCCGGGATGTGCAGGGCGGTGAACTGGCACCGGCCGTTCCGCAGCAACTTATAGCGGACGGCGAAGCCTTCGAGCAGAAGAGTGCACTCAGATGGACGGTCCCCCCTCGCGGACGAAGTCCTTATCCATGCGGACCTCTTTGACCCTTCCCACTGCGCTTTCGAGAACCTGCTTCTCCCCGTCCGAGAGGACGTCGCGCCGTTCCGGCTTGTGGAGCAGGCGAGTGATCACAGGGACGCTCCTTCCGCCCGTTTGGCCCCGTGCCTTTCCTTGTCCGGCACAAGGTCGATTAACGTTGTCAGACCGGCAAGGCATTGATCAATGCCCCAGCCCCACGGCTTGGTTCTGTTCCATTGACGAGCGTCTCGACCATTCGCGGTCTCAGGCCCGAGACGCCGCGTCAGCACAGTCAGGCTACGAAGGATTGGTGAGGCCGCTGCATCCGCAACTCGTTCGGTAGGTACACATACGGCTGGCGTCCCCTCTGACATTCTTGGTTTTGTTGAGTGGAATCTTGCCGTCTAGACAGGATGTTAACCTGTGCTAATGGCGGAAAGGCGCTACAGCTTTCATGCTCGTCGGGACAGGCGCCGCAGACGTCAGGCCCGCCGTCGATACATTTCCAGATACTCAGGGACGATGGTCTCAAGGGCTTTGGCTTCAACCCCAGCATCGGCGAGGGTTGGCTCAGAGCCGCTGACCACTTTGTCCGTTTTCAGCAGCCGGACCTGATCGCGGGTGAGCGGCGCATTGGGGAACACCTGCAGCACCCCGCCTAACACCTCGGCCGCCCAGAACGGCAGAGGCACCAGCAATGGTCGGGCGTCGATCGTCGCACAGACGAACTCGATCAGCTCCTTGAAGGTATAGACCCGCAGGCCTCCGAATTCGTAGGTCTGGCCGCGGCTGGTCGGGTCCGCAAGGATGGCGGCGACTCCTGCCACCACATCCTCCACATAGACGGGCTGAAACCTCGTTTGCCCGCCGCCAATCAGCGGCAGCGCCGGCAGCCGGCGCGCCCGCGTGGCAAAGCCGTTGAAGAAGTGATCGTCTGGCCCGTAAACCAAGCTGGGGCGGATAATCGTTGCCTCGGGGAAGGCGGCGCGTACCGCCGCTTCGCCGGCCGCTTTGGAGCGGTCCGCCAGCGCGGGTGCCGTGCGGCTGGCCCCAAGCGCCGAGACGTGAACGAGTTGCCTGACACCCAAGCGTCTGGCGCTGGTTGCCACCCGACGAGCCCCGTCTTCATGGATGGCTGTGAAGGTTTGCCGTTGCGCCTGCGAGAGGATGCCAACCAGATTGATGACCGTGTCGGCTCCCTGGACGGCCGCTTGGACAGCCGCATCATTAAGAAGGTCGGCCGCGACGTGTTGGATCCGGGCCATCCTTGGAGGCTCTGCTGTTGTGAGCGGATGGCGCGTCGCGACCCGTACGGATGCTCCCGCCCTGGCGAGATGCTCGACCAGATGCTGGCCGATAAAGCCCGTCCCGCCGAAGACCGTGACGTGCTGCATCGCTGTCGTCGTGTCCCACAAAGACCAACGCGGTTCTACTGGGCATCAGATCTGCGCGACGGGGCCCATGCAACCGCTGCTGGCAGAGTTTCTCTGCGACTTCAATACCATATTTACCGGTCGGAAGGTCAGTTCATGACACGAGACAGACCTTAGCCTGAGTTTCGTGTTTGGGCGGCAAGCGCACCTTCACATAGTCTCAGCCCTTGATCGAAGCGACCCAACGTGGGCTTGGGACAGACCAACTGTCCACTGATCAGGCTTTTAGATCCGCCTGCTCTGGCGCGGCTCATTGATGTGGTCTCCTGGCCGTTGCGAAGGTATGTTCTTGCTGAGGCGGGGGCGAGTTCTCATCAAGGAGGAGATCCCCATGTCAGGGCACGCAATCCACATCAAGGTTGATGGACGAACCTATTCCGGGACCTACAACGTCGACCGAAAGATCCTGACTGTCACAACAAGCTACGGCAGGAAGTCCGCCGAGATTGCCCCCAAGGTGGCGCACGAGACCCTTGCCCACCAGCTTCTGCAGGAACTGGTGCAACAGGAGAAGTCACGCAAGGGCTCAACGCTCTGATAAAAGGCACGGGGGCAGCCAAGTCGATCTGCCGGGCTTCATCCCTTGCCGTCTGTTGGAGTCACAATGACATCCAAGCATTCTCCACACTTCTACGTAGTACGAGTGCCAGGGGCTGTTGATGAGGGCATGGCTTAAACAAAGCGCCGATTGCCGAGGGGTGGTCAGTTGCGCCAGCTTAGTGGTGTGGTCGGCAACTCTCCTGTGACGTCGACGTGGGCAACGTCGCTTGCCGAAACCAGTGCCCTCTCGGAGAACCTGAGATCGAGGAGGCGGCCCTCGTCCGTGAGGAGCTGAACGTCCCTGCGGCCGAACACGCCGCTGAGAGCGGCGGCAGAGAGCTGGATCTCGCCACAGCATGTGACACCGACCGGCTCCCTGAAGAAGCCATCGAAATCATAGGATGCACGCGCGATGGGTTCGCCGCTGCACTGCAGTACGCCATACCCTGAGATCTTGCCGAGATAGTGCATAACCGTCTCCTGTGAGCTATCGAATCTGGGGCTGCGCTTGTCCATCAGCCTCCAGGGTGGCTGTGAGTTCAGCCGGGTTGACATGGAAAACCTGGGTAGGGCTGCCCGAGGTCGAGATCGCCGGGACGTACAGCATCGTGGCTGTGCGTTGGAAGGCCAGGAATGAAAGACCGAGGATCTCCTCCTCATCAGTCACAAGCCGGTAGGTTCCTGCTGGCTGAGGGCTATCAAGAGAGGTCAACGTGAACGGGCACCTGAAAGTGACAGTCGTCTCCGTGGTTCGGATCGTCATGATGAGCACCTCATCTCTTTTTCTTGGGAGGACTGATCGGGGACAGCATTCCTTTCGTCAACACGGCTGGTGTCGCCTCGGCCGTCGGCTGCTTCTTCGCTTTGGGCTTTCGGATCTCCCGATTACTGCGTTTTTGCCCTTTGGCCATGATGGTCTCCTGTGAACCGGATTGATTGCTAGGATTGGCGGAGAGAGCCCGTCCCGAGACGTCATTTGTATTCGCGTTGACGCCTCACGTTGTGTCCCGAGCACGGAGGGCTGTTCAATGCGAGTTAGGCACGTCCGTCAGCGACTTCTTGCCTGGCAGATCTCAAGAGCGCGACAACCTCAGCTGGAGACTGTTTTACATGAAGGGAAAGAGCTCTGTCTCTCTCGCTGGCTGTGGTGATCAGCCAGGCATGCCCATCCTCGCCCGAGGCGCTGAACCAGAGCACGTTGTCGGTATTCACGAAGACGCTGCTGCCATTGGTGTCAGTCAAGTTGATCCAGGCCATGTGATTTCTCCAAACAGGGGATCGCGCCAGTACGATCACGTTGCAGAAGTATCGGGGCCAACGAACTTTCGGTCCCCGAATGGCATGCTAAACGGACGGGGTGTCAGGCTGACCGCCAGAATGCCACTCGAGGCGAAACTGGCAGAGTATGCCTTGGCTGAAGACGCGGGTGTCCTGTCCGGTCTCCTCAGCCCTGGCGACGGCGCGGCGGACGGCAGCTTCTCGCGACGGATACTCGCCGCAATGCTTGCCCTCGATCCTGGTCCGCCAGGCTCCGTGATGCTGAACGACGTAGACTTCGCGCGTCATGGCACACTCCTTTGAGGCACAGGTCCGCCTGCTTGCCCTCGAGGGCATCGCCACTGCCCTTCAGTCCGGTAAGGGGTGTTAGAACTGCTTGCCTGCCATCCAGCTTTCGACATCGGCCTTGGCCGTCTCGTAGGGCAGGCTGTAACGGACCTTCACCAGCGCAATCAGTTGCTCCGCGTTCTTGATCTGGGACAAGTCTATGGTGGTTAGGCAGCCCCACTGACGCTTCGCGTCATTCCGATACCCGGTCTTACGCGTACGGTCTCCTGGCTTTCGCCGCCTTGATAGCCAAACATTGTAGCCTCCATCGTTGGGGCTGGTCTCGTCATACAGCGACCAGCTCAAAGCTGCTTATCCAGGGCCCAGAACTCGACATCTCTGGTCGCCTGCTCGTGGGAGAGACTGTAGCTCTCTTCGACTTTCTCGATGAGTTCCGATGGGGTCCGGATCCCCGACACCTCTAGCGCCGTCAATCGATCCCACATGGCTTGCATCGTCGACAGGGCGTGAAGCGTCAGTCCGGGGCCGTCGTGCGTTCGATAGTGCTGAAGATCGAACATGAAGCGGCTGTTCGGGCACATGGGGAACCTCCCCCTCTCATATAAGAATCTTGGCCATCGCAAAGTAAGAACAAAGTTAATCTTAAATTAATATGGTGGGCGTGAGTTGCAATTACAGGTGGTTCACAAAATAAATATCAAGTAAATACGATTTCTATATCTAAGATGCAGACAAGAGAATATGCTGGGAAATAATAAATCAAACCGATATAAGGATTATTTACTTAGAAAATTCGACATGGCTCATTCCTCATTCAAGGAGCAGAACAATGTTAGACAAGCGGTAGTCTCGGTTCTGCTCATTGCCGGGTGCCTCCTCCTCTACGAAGCGGGCACTCGAGAAAGAACGGTCAAGCATTACCAAACCCTGCGGTAAAGGAGGACAAGATGTTCGATAAAAATCGCCTGCCCTGGATCAATGATCCACTGAACCTGACGCTCGTCATCGTTGTAATCGCGGCGTCGATTGCCGTGTACTTCATCGTCGTGCGCGGCTGGTCTTGGTGACAGACGAGCAGGATTGGCGACGTTGCCCCAGGACCGGAAAGAATTGTGTCATGAGAACGCATCGCTACGCCGTCGGCCCGCACGAGCTATGCCGAGGCCTATCCACCCCATGATGTCTGGAGCGGGCGTTACGAGATCGTCTTCCTTCTCTCTGCCGGAGACCGGGAGCCACAGTACCAGATCCGCAGCGATGATCAGACGTATGATCGGGTCGTTGGGGAATCCCAGCTCCAGGAGGATCTCGGCGCGAGAGGACGATGCGGGTGAGCCCGATCAGATCCGACAATTGGCCCAGCAACTTCGGGAGAGCGGCTTTGACCGGTTCTCCGAACGGGAATGCCGCTTCTGACGCAAATTGCAGCCCGCCGCCATGTGACCCGAAAGTCAACCACGCACTCCAACAGGAAGAAGCGCGGGGAGACCGTTGGGCTGACCGCGTCGCCGGGTTCGGAGGGCCATGGGCCTTTATCGCGACCTTCCTGAGCAGCCTCCTTGTCCGGACCCGTCTCAATACGATTCCGCTGTAGCGGGCCAATGGGGCGTTCGATCCCTACCCTTATATCCTTCTCAATCTGGTTCTCTCGATGATCGCTGCCGTGCAGGCTCCGCTCGTTCTGATGTCACAGAATCGGTAGGCGGCCCGGGATCGCATTGCTGCTGGCCTCGATTATGAGATCAACCTCAAGGCCGAAATCGAGATCATGGCTTTGCATAAGAAGATGGATCACGTTCTGATCGAGAATCTTGAGCAGATCGCCGGATACAGCCGGATCAACGACAGCGCCTGACAGAGCTTTGCGAAGCGCAAGTTGCGAAACCTTAGATAGATCCAGTGGAGAAGACTGCCTCTAGCATTCGGCATGTCAGGATCTGATGATGTCGGCGTAGATGCATTTGATCTGATCGAAATCCAATGAGCCCCCATCCACGACAGTGATGCGAGCGCTTTCACGGTATCGTTCCGGCAGACCTTCCAATGTAAAGACCACGGCGTCTTTTAGACAGCTGAACTGCTTGACAGTCCCCGGATCTCCCGTCTGCTGCCGGGTCGGCTCGTCAGGGGCGGACCAGACGACCTGGGCCGGTCGACTGAGGTCAGGATGGCTCATGGCTCCGACCCTCCCGATTGGACAGGCAAATCCGATTACGGTGACGCATCAGCAGGGAAGCAATATGCCAAGGTCAAATGATGTTCCCGCTGTTGGTCACAATCCAATGAACCCGAGGCATCCGATCTCGCAGCACTGCCGCAAGGGCTCCGCCGAGTGTCGGGAAATCCTGGCCTCTTATCGCCCCATCATAATCATGCCAGAAGATAAGCCGGGCCGGTGCTTCAACATTCATTGTCATTCGGCCATATGGCTCGCGACTTAAGGCGAGATGGTGACCGATGGAAGATTAACGTGTCCACTTGCCCTCGTAACGAAACTCCGGGGCCGACTTGAGCTGATTGAGGTCGGCGTTCATCGCCGCATGCCACTTATTCTCGCCCTCCATATACCGGATCGAGATCGATGAGGGATCCACGGCCACATATCTTTGGCCGACGCCCAAGGCCTCGCCGACTGACAGCACGATGCCGGAGATCTGGCCGCCTTCAAAGGCGATGTCCTCGATCTTACCCATCTCCTTGCCACTGGCATTTTGGACATCCAATCCGATCAGCCTTGAGCTGAGAATGGCATTGTTATTGACCGTGATGAACTGAGGCGCACTGGACGCGGCGGGAGTGCTCTGAGCCTGAGCCATGCTTCCAAAACCGAGGGCGGCGATGAGAACCATAGGAGCTGAACAGTGCATCGTATTCATCCTTGAAACGGCGCCCAGCGTCAGTCTCGTTCAGGATAGTGGCCGTTTTAGGAGGATCATCCGCAGTGGCTTCCCTCAATTGGGTTTCAGGCTCATGGGGTGCGCTCATGCCACAGGAACGATCATCGGCTCCAAATGCTTGCTTCTGGTGACGTCAATACACGTCAGCCCTCAGGAGAGAATCATGGACAAAAATCGCATCAAAGGCTCAGCGACACGCACAGGCGGCAAGATCAAACAGGCTGCCGGCGATCTGACGGGCGACTCCAAGCTCCAAAGCGAAGGCAAGATGGATCAGGCCAAGGGTAAGATCCAAAATGCCGTAGGCAGCGTCAAAGATGCGCTCAAGAAGTAAACCAAGCTCAGCGTAGTCTCACAAAAGCCCCATCATCGTTCCTCGATGGGGCCGATTTTCCATACTTGGCCGCACCGGCACGGCAACGAGTTTATTGCCAATGCCGAGGAAGCCCCCACCGAGAGGATCACTGTCGCTAGGGTTTCATGGTCAAGATCAACCAGCACATCTTCGATCTGGCCGATGGATGTGTCACCCGTGTAGACCGTGCTGCCGATGAGCTTGCTTGCCCTGGCGCTCCGCGCAAATACCGTGAAGGCTGTGGTTCTCATTTCCTGAGGCGGCTTGGGTGCAGTTGAAAGTTCGGCGATCATAAATAGGGCTGGATAGCCAGCCAAGGCTCCCTCACATTTCAAGATCACCCAAGCCGTCACAATAAGTACCTCCCATGCGTGGCAAGCGGAGCATCGTACTTCGATCACGCCCGCGTCCAATTGATTTTGGCTGGCTCGCGCAACGGCGAGTATCGCTCGCTCAGGCCTGTAATCGGCGACAAGGACGTGGACCTATTGAGGAGAATTGTCTCCCACCGGCGCTCAGGAGGAGGTGCGAGCGGAAGGCGATACCGCTATGATCCCTCCAGGAAGTGTCCCAGGACCTTCAGCGGGCGCACCCGATCACAGACGATCTTCAGGATCGCCAGCATCGGAACGGCCAAGATCGCGCCGGGCACGCCCCACATCCAGAACCAGAACACCAGCGACAGGATCACCAGCACGGGGTTCAACGTGAAGCGCCGCGCCAGCAGCATGGGTGTCAGAGTTTCGCCCTCGACGAGGTGAATGCCGAGATAGAGGGCCGGCGGCAGCAGGGCCCACCATAAGCTGTCGAAGCTCAGCATTCCGGCGAGAAGAAAGATGCCGATCCCAAACAGCGGCCCCAAGATCGGAATATAGTTGAGCAGGAAGGCTGTGGCCCCCCACAAGAGAGGATCTCCCAGCCCGCAAAGATACATCACGGTCGCGGTTGCGACTCCCACCGCCGCATTCATGGCCGTGATCGTCACGAGATAGGCGGATATGTCTTCCTCGATCTGCTGGGAGATGTCGACAGCTTGCCGCTTGTCGCTGAACTTCGGCAGGATTTCGACCATGCGCCGAAGGAAGAGATCGCCCGATACCATTAGAAAGTAGAGCACCAGAATGGTCGTAAACAGGCCATCGAGGATGGACCGCGTTCCCGCGAACAGTGCACTTGTCAGGCCAAGATCGCGGCGAACCGCAATGGTGGCCCCCTTTGGTCCGGAAGCGTTGGCGGCCTGCTCGGTCTGCTCGATAACTTTCTGCACCGCTTGGATCGGCCCCTTGAGAACAACCAGGTGGGCTTCGAGGCGCGGTATGCCCTGCGGCAACCTTTCCGCCCAAGTCGCGGCGGGGATTGACAAGGCCGCTACAGCACCCACGATCGTTCCGGTCACCAGCAGGATGGCTACGAGCGCTCCAACGGCCCGGGGGAAACGCATACGCTCCAGGAGGCGCACAGCGGGTTGCAAAAGCAGCTTCAACACGAAGGCGAGCACGACAGGGAGGACGATCGCGCTTGCCACGTAGAGCGCCGCCAGGAAGGCCAATGCGAAAAGTCCACCGAGATAGAATGTCTGCGGACTTGATGGCAGCGGCATCTCTGCCTCGTCGGAGGTCTCCATCGACACGGCATTCGGTTCCGGCGGCTGATCATCCTGGACGGGTGCCAACGGGGGGCGCTGCGGTGGCGTTGAGACCGGAACCATGGCCTTTCTCCCTTCTGGAGTGTGAGCATGTCCCTGTGTCCACAGTGGACCATACCCGGTTTCGTCGACCCTTGCTAGAAAAGCTATTCCCAAGGTGCGAGCCCGACGACTTTCAGCGCGCACCCGCCCGCCGAGCAATGCTCCGGCTCGATCGAATGTGCCGTCGATCGGAATAGGATCGATCCGTGCGTGCGATCAGTCGGCGTGAACGTGCTGAAGTTGGAAGGCTTCACTTTGATCGAGGCATCGTCAGCCGACTTTGCGGCAGCGGTCTTTCCCGCCAGAACCGCCTGTCTGCATGGCTCTGAAATCGATCTCTAACCTGGGCCGTCCGATCCGGAGCCGCTCTTCGCGGAAGCAGCATTGGCGCTGACGCTTTTACTGATGTCGCTAGCGCTTCCTTCACCCTTCAGCTCACGCTCGGCTTGACGCCAAAACTCCGCCTCGTGACCTTCTGGGCAACCGCGTTTTTTCCAAAGCTCGAAGGCGCGCTGTCTTACTTGGTCCTCGGTGAAATTGGTGCTCGGCTCCATTTGCGTTTCCTTCATTCGTTTTCTTCCTGGAAGTAAATAAGCCAAGCCGTGCTGCGGGTCCTCAGCTATTGATATTTGCATGACCTCAGCCACTCACCAGCGGATGCATTGGTGCTCGCGGCTGCTGATGAGGGTTCAATCGGCGAGGCCGTTCACCACAGAGGCGGCTGATCCCCGCCTCCAGTGGGCGGCTCTTCGTGAGCTGCTGTCAACTCCCGAGGATCGACCCTGACCGCCTGCACCGAGGCGTGGTCCCCTTGACGAAATGGCAGGTAAATGGTGGTCGCAACTCGCCGGTAGGCCAGGAACGACAGTCCCTCGATCAGTTCCTCGTCAATGTCGATCGTGTATGCGCCGGCGGGCTGTAAGCCATCAACAGCCATCAGTGAGAACGGGTGATCGAAACTAATGGTTTTTCGTGTCGTACGCATGAGTTGCTCCTAAGCCGCGATCATCTCGGTGCAATCTTTGGCAACCTGGCTCGCGCCTTCCGTGGTGCCTGGCATCGTCAGCCCCCGTTCTTCAAGACCATATCGCCTCTGCTCCAGGACAAGGCGCCTTGATTGCAGCAATGCGCTCGGCAAGCTGGGGATCGCGCTTTGATTGATCGACGCAGATCAGGGACAAAGCCGTGACCACAGCGGTTTTTCACTGATCAGAGGCTATCGTGCGGACGGTTCCGCTGGTCACCCAACCGCCCCAGGAGAACCCGACGGTGCAAGAGCGGCAGCGCACAGGCGGCGCCGTAGAGTCCAGGCCTCAGCCACTCTGGGGTCTGCATAGTGTTTTCTTGGCGCGAATTAATCAGAAGTCTATGCATTCTCACAAATCAGCATAACACAAACAAGTAGCTTATTTGGTTTTTATTTCGCCTTGTGGCCCTGTTTATTCAGGCGGCAGAGTTCCATATCTTACTAAGGATCGACGTGCATGTCCGTATACCGCAGACACTCGCCGCCGCACGGGCATTGCAGCTTCGGTTGAGCTTGGCCGAGGGCGTTCATTGAGGCAACTCTGCATCAAGGAGGTCGCCATGAGATTCCTGATCCAGTTCAAACGGTTTCGACGCGGTGTTCCCGAGGTCATCGGAACTCTGCCTATTACTGCTGCCGATGGTGCCGCCGCTTTGGCATTCGCCCGGAGCCCCGCCGGAATGAGGCGCTGGCCAGTGCGGACCGATGCTCTGCGTGTGATGGACGATGGTGGCCGCACGCTGCTCGATTGGACAGTGCCGGTAGAGATTGCGCAGCCGGTGACCTATTCACCCAGACCTGTTCCGGCTAAGGCTGCCGGTAAAGAACCGCGCCCAGCGCCTCTCATGCCGGCCGAGCACCCGGAGGAGAGCTCATCAACGCCCCTCCGGGGTCTGCACCGTTTTGCTGTGGGACAGGCCGTCTCTTACGCGGAGGACGGCCGGCCCGAGGTCTGGAAAGGCGGCTATGAGATCGTCAGGCTCGATGATCCGCGCGACGAACCGCAATACGCGATCAGAAGCGCAGATCAGTCCTACGACCGGATCGTGCGTGAGCACGAACTCCGCGAGGACCTGGGCGCCCGCGCTCGTGGCCGTTAAGGCTCCTCTCCGGGTTCCCTGGTTCGGGCAGGAACCTGCACCAAGCTGCCGGAAGCATGACGAAGCCGAGCCGTGGCTTCACGAAGGAAAGTGAGCGAGATATGACCCAGGACATCCTCAGTTTGACGAAATCCATCATCCGCAAGTTTTGGGGTGCGTTGGCGCCTGCCCCAGCTCCCGCCGTGCAACCACGACCGCAGCTCAACGGAAGGCGAGGCTACGGAGACGACAGCATCAAACTGCCCGACTGAGGTCTGAGAGCACAGCGTTCGCTGTCGACATCAGGCGCTCCCATTGTCTGAACGGCGGACCTTTCCCTGACCTTGGCTTCAACTTCAGCGTTCCTGGTCTGGAGATGCGGTTTTCGGAACAGGGGGAGACCGCTGGTGTTACTCTCAGGGCAGCCTTGGAGGTTGATATGAAGGACCAAGACATGGTGCTCTCTATCATCGTCAACGCCATCCAATTTGCCCTCCAGCACACGCAGAAGGCTTCCGATAATCCTGGCGTTGTCCTATCGACCGAGGAGCGGGTGGCTGTCGCAGGAGCAATCTTAACCGCGCTTTCTGAACAAGGTTTCCATGTCGCACGAGCGCCACCGGAGCCGCGCTAACAGCCCCCGACGAAGAGCGTTCCTTTAGAAGGGACATCCCAATGACCACGAAACCTCGCCCAAGCCCGCCTAAGCGCAAGCCCAACGATGGTATCTCACAATGGGACAACGAGGGAGGCGCTCCTTCGAGTGGCGACCGGTCACGGAAGCAGGGTGGCAGGCCGCCAAAACCCGAAAAGCCTGCCAAGAACGGTTCCTGATCCGACAAGGATCCCAGTCCTGCTGAGCCAGCACCAGGAACTCGACATCGCTGGTGGTCTGCACATGAGAGAGCTCGTGCCTGTTCTCGGCTCTTCCGATAAACTCCGACGTGGGTTGAAGCCTAGAAACCTCTGCCGCCAATAGCCGCGCTGAGTTGCCAGCGCCATCTGTACCGAGTGAAGCGCGAGACCGGGTCATCATGATCATGATAGCGCAGGCGCGATCCTCCCGCAGCCTCGATCCAGGCACGGCCCTCCGACGACGTTTGCGGGTCCTGCGGATGAGCGTTGTCTCCGGACGCGATCTCAGGGCGAGTTGGTCAGGCGTGTGACGCGCCGACGTGATCCGCCATGTTGGCGCCGCGGGATCCGAGCGGCTTGGATGGGCCTTCCGTGCTGTCTTTAGCAGTCTGGTGTTCCATCTCGGCATTGAGCGCGGCCCCGAGAAGGACGATCACCACCGACAGCCAGATCCACATCATGAAGCCAACGCCGGCGCCGAGTGAGCCATAAGTCTTGTTGTAGCTGTCGAAATTGGCGACGTACCAGGAGAACAGCATCGACGCCGCCAGCCAGAGGACGGCCGCCATGGCGCTGCCCCAGGTCACCCAGCGCCACTTCGGATCGCGGCGGCTAGGACCGTAGCGGTAGACGACGGCAAGCCAGGCAAAGACGATAACGAACAGGGCAGGCCAGCGCAGAATGCTCAGGAGCCGTCCGGCCGGGGTCACGATGCCCATGAAGGTAAGCACGACGGGGGTCACCACCACCGCGCAGATGGCCAGGATCACGACGCCAATCATGCCAAGCGTGAGCAGGAAGGTCGTGGCGTAGAAGCGCAGCAAGCTGCGCTTCTCCTTCTCGCCATAGACTACATTGAGCGCATCGAAGAGGGCCGCAACGCCCGAGTTCGCGCTCCAGAGCGCCACCAGAAAACCCACCACGAAGGCAAGGCTGAGCGTGTCGCTGTCCTGGGCGATGATGAGGCCGATCTGCTCGCCGATGAGTTCCAGCACGCCGCCGGGCAGTATCCCGGTGAGAAGCGACAGGTGACCCCTGATCGTGCTGGTATCGGCAAAGAGCCCGTAGAGCGACACGATTGTGGCGACTGCCGGGAACACCGCCAGCAGGGCAAAGAATGCGACCCCACCTGACGTGGACAGGATCCGGTTCTCCGGGATCGACCGCACCATGCGCCAGAGGATGTCCTTCCAGCCCCGCGCCGGGATCTCCCCAGGGGTGTTGGCGTCGCGTCCCCGGCCAGGCTCACGGGCGCGGGCCCGATCGTCCGATGGATCGCCGCGGGCCGCCTCCTCGCCGACGCTGGAGCGCCAATCCTCTGCCTGTTCATTCATCGGAGCCATGGTTTTTTGATCCGGTTTCGGCAGAATATCAGGTTCGGAAGCACCTCGCCGCTCCAACACGACGCCTCTCGGCACAGTGGCCCGCCGCGAACACGGTGCCAACCAGAAGAGGGAGCAGGACTGTGGCCCTAAGAGCGCCAACAGGCGCACCGATGGCTTCGCCGCTGAAGCCTTCGGTGAAGGAGAACAGGGCAGCGGCACGAATTCCCAGATTGAATGGGACTACTCTTCTACTGAGCTTGAACATGCCTCTGCATTCTTCCTTTGAGCAATATGAGATCCTTGGGCGGATTTAAAGACAACAGATGCTGTAGGACAAAGCTCCATGAGCGGTGATAGGCGATCACGATGGGATTGTGGCGTCGGCATCGGTCGGATGAGATTCGAGACCCTGCACGGTGTAAACAGGACAGCAGGACGGATCGGATCAGGAAATCGCGCGGGCTCCTTCTCCGCAGCGCGGTCTAAGGCAGAACGATGACGCAGGACCAGACCTTCGCCTTCGCCATACTGGCCGGAATGATGGCTCTGTTCATTTGGGGACGGCTGCGCTACGACCTTGTCGCTGTTTTGGCTCTCCTGGCCGCGGTGTTCAGCGGCATTGTCCCACAAAAGGCGGCCTTCTCCGGCTTTGGGGACGACATCGTCATCATTGTCGCGAGTGCGCTCGTCGTCAGCGCGGCCGTCGCACGCTCTGGCGTGATGGGGGCGGCCCTCCATCGGGTCTCGCCTTACATCACCTCGGTGCAGGGCCAAATCGTGGTTCTCGTGGCGGTGGTCACGATTCTGTCCGCTTTCGTCAAGAACATCGGCGCGCTCGCGATGATGATCCCGGTGGCATTCCAGATGGCGCGTCGCTCCAATGCCTCCCCCTCGTGCTTTCTCATGCCGATGGCCTTCGGGTCTCTGCTCGGCGGTCTGATCACCCTTGTCGGCACGTCACCCAACATCATCGTCTCTCGCGTACGTGAGGACCTGACGGGGCAGCCTTTCGGCATGTTCGATTTCGCCCCCGTCGGTCTCGGCCTTGCGGCGGCCGGCGTGGCGTTCCTCGCCTTCGGCTACCGGCTTCTGCCAGGCGGTCGCAAAGCCGCGGGGACCATGGACGAGGCAATCAACCTCACCGACTACATGACGGAAGCGCGCGTTGCGGCGAATTCGCCGATGATCGGGAAGACGGTCAGCGACTTGGCAAACGCATGTGACAACGAGGTCCTGGTCACTGGGATCGTTCGGAACAAAACCGAGCACATGGCACCCCTGCCGGATGCTGTCCTTCGCAAGGGCGATATTGTTCTCCTTGAGGGCGATCCGGAAGCGCTTGAGCGGGCGGTCGCCCGCGCTCACCTGGAGCTCGAAGGGGACGACCGCCCCACGCAAGGCAAGGGGGCAGGCGAAGAGATCGGAGGAATCGAGGCCGTCGTTGGGCCGAGCTCGGCGCTGATCGGTCAGACGGCTAAACGCATGGCGTTGCACGAGCGCTTCAACATCAATCTCCTGGCCGTCAGTCGCAGCGGCGAGCGATTCACCGAGCGCCTGCGCGACATCACCTTGCAGACCGGCGACGTTCTCGTGCTGAAGGGCGATCTCACCCGGCTTCCGGACAAGCTGAAGGAACTCGGCTGTCTGCCGCTGGCCGAGCGCGAAATCCGCCTGGGCAATGTCCGGCAGGGTCTCGCCCCGGTGGTGGTCCTGGCGAGCGCCATGGGGCTCACGGCCTTTGGCGTGCTGCCCGTCGCCACCGCCTTCTTCACCGCCGCCGCCCTGGTGGTCTTGCTTGGGGCACTCTCGCTCCGGGAGGCTTACGAAGCGATCGATTGGCCCATTCTGGTGATGCTCGGGGCGCTGATCCCGGTCAGCGACGGGATCCGTACGACCGGTGGGGCCGATCTCGTGGCCGGATGGCTCTCGCTGCTTGCCAGCACCCTGCCATCCTATGGAGCGCTCGCGCTGATCATGATGGCGGCCATGGCCGTGACGCCGTTCCTGAACAATGCGGCCACGGTGCTGGTGATGGCTCCCATCGCGGTGACTTTTGCCGGACAACTTGGCTATAAACCTGACGCCTTTCTCATGGCGGTTGCGGTCGGTGCAGCCTGCGACTTCCTCACGCCCATAGGACACCAGTGCAACACACTCGTGATGGGGCCGGGCGGCTATCGCTTCGGCGACTACTGGAAACTGGGGTTACCACTCTCCGTCATTGTCATTCTAATCGGCGTGCCGCTCATCCTGCTCGTGTGGCCGCTGACCTAGCCAGCAGGATCGTTGCGCTCAGACGTGAGCGGAAACCGCACTTGAATCCGTGTCCTCCGATCCCCCTCGATCGCCAGGGTGCCGTTAAGACTACGAGCCATACCTTCGATCAGGCGCATGCCCAATGACCCTGTGCGCCGTGTGGCGGGAAGACCCACA
This sequence comes from Microvirga medicaginis, assembly GCF_052658925.1. Lineage (NCBI taxonomy): Bacteria > Pseudomonadati > Pseudomonadota > Alphaproteobacteria > Hyphomicrobiales > Methylobacteriaceae > Microvirga > Microvirga medicaginis. The sequence continues at coordinate 93,621 of NZ_JBQWEL010000020.1, forward strand.
CCGCTATCCTCAATGAAGAGGAGCACATCCTCTCCCTGGCGGTGCAGCCCGACCCGAATGGTGCCGCGCCGCTTGTCGGGGAAGGCGTGCTTGAGCGCGTTGGTGATTGCCTCCCCCGCGATCAACGCCACGTTGATGGCGCGATCAACATCCAACGTGATCTCATCGGCGTCGCTCGTGAGGTCTATGCGCTGATCCTGCGGGCTCCGGAGATGGCCGAAGTTCCGGCATAGCTCCGTCAGGTAGCCTGCCATATCGACTGCCTGCACGTCGTTGCTGTCCTGCCGGTAGAGAAGCTCGTGAATGCGGGCGAGGTGATCCAGGCGCTGGATGGCATTCTCCAAGGCTTCCGAGACCTCGGGATTGTCCTGTCGTCCGATCTGAAGGCGCAGCATCGAGATCGCCATGGCGATGCTGTTCTTGGCCCGATGGTTGACCTCATGCAGCAACACGCTCCTTTGGCTCAGAAGCTGATCCTTCTCGCGGATGCTTTCCGTCAAAATCGCTTCCAGAGCCCGCCTGCGGTCGACTTCATTCTGGAGCGTTTGGGTCCGCTCCTTGACCCTTGTCTCCAGAACCTCGTTCAGGCGCTGGGTGTGACGCTCGGCTCTGACACGGCGGGTGATGTCCCAAAACGACGCGAAGTGCTGGATAACGCGGCCTTGCTCATCATGGACGGGGCTGACGAACTGTGCCGCCCAGACCTCGCGGCCATCTTTGGCGCGAAGCGCCACCTCAAGGGTGAGAGGTTCGTCGGCTTGCATGGCAGCCCGGATGTGCCGTTCCACCTCAGGGTCGGTATCGGGACCGGTCAGAAAGAAGTAGTTCTGGCCCAGAACCTCCTCACGGGTGTAGCCGAACAGGTCGATGAAGGATTGGTTCACATAGACAATGGGATTGCCGTCAATGCTGGGGTCGGTCACCACCATCGGCATGCGGGTGGCCTCGACTGCGGCGACGAACGGGCCGCCGCGATGCTGAACAGTATTGATTCCCGCTTCGGCTCTTCCCTGATCAGTGTCGACGGATTCTGGGTCGGATTCCAATTCTCGGTGCTCCGGCTGACGGCGCAATTTGCGCCGTTGGTTGACTCTTCGTCGGCTCACTTGCCTCCCACACGGCTCTGGTCTCACGCGTGAAATGGCTCGGGCGTGAATGGGGAGCGCTCCACCAGCAGAATCTTGGCCGCCACGCCGACTGACTGGAGACCTTCGAGAACTCTCTGCATCTGCTCGGATGCTTGCGCCTTGCGAGCATCCTCCACAGTATGGAACTCCAGCAGGGTGATCGTGTCGGGGCTGGCTCCGTCAGCAGTGCGATAGGCCATAAAGGACACCGCTCCAGGGATTTGAAGAAGCTCGGCAATCCAGTCCCGGACCCGCTGGTTATAATCGTTCCAGCGATGCGAGTCGGTCGGGCGGTCATACTGAAACATGACAAAGGCCATGGGATATCTCCCTGAAGGCTCGCGCTATCACAGCACACTGGAGCAATCCGTCATAGCGCTCTGAGGGATGCCCCTCGGTTCAGCCGCGTGGTCTCGCCAGGATCAGCCCGAGCGGCGATTGCCCGTGAGTTCATTGGCGTTGATCACCCGCGCCAAGAGATCTTGCAGGGTCTCCCGCTCGCGCTCCGACAGGGCAGCCATCACCCGATCCCGCACAGCAAGGATCGCCGGGTATAACCGTGCATAGAGTTCGTGTCCTTCTGGCGAGAGGCTGAGGAGACGCGTGTCGCGTCCGTGTTTCCCCGATGTTCGGGCGACGAACCCGAGAAGCTCCAGGTGCCGGACCATCCGCTGGGCACTGGCGAGGTCGATACCGATCCGCTCGGCCAGTCGCCGCTCGTCGATGTTAGGCGCATCGTGGAGGGAGGCCAGCACCGCAGGCTCGACCAGTGTCAGGCCCTCGGGCTTGGTCACGTCCACGAGAGCATGGTTCAGGATGGTATGGAAGCGTCGCGCCAGGTTGAACTCACTGCGGCGGTGAACCGGTGGCAGCGCCCGGGATAGCGGATGATCCGACGGATGGGCCAAATAGGCCCGGATGGGCGCATCCAGGTTTTTCACCAGTTGCGTCCCAAGGTCGTCGAAGGCCAGCGGCAGCACCCTGGACACGTAGTCATACGCCGTTCCTGAGAGGCAGACCAATCCCGGTTGTGCCAGCTTCTCCATGCGGGCGGCAATGTTCACCCCATCACCAAACATGTCGCCGTCTCGAACCATGACTTCTCCAACATGGACGCCGATCCGGAAGGTGAGGCGACGTTCCTTGGGTGTTTCCTCGTTTGCCGCGGCGATCCTTTCCTGAATGCCAACCGCACATTGGACTGCATCGACGACGCTTGGGAACTCAGCGAGAATACTGTCGCCTGCGGTGTTGGCCGTTCGACCGCCGTGTTGGGTGATGTACCGATCCATGATCTCGCGGCGAGAGTCGAGCAGGGCCAAAGTTCCTGTCTCATCCGCATTCATCAGGCGCACGTAGCCTGCCACGTCAGCGTAGAGGATCGCGGCGAGGCGGCGTTGCATGATTGATGCGCGCTTGTTCATTGTCGGACACCACTCTTCATGGGCCTGCCCAGGCCCATGTCGTGTCGGTAGAGCCTTCGCGGTCTACAGGATAATCGGCCAGGACTGAGTGTCGTTCCTGACAGACAGGCGGCACCAGCGATATTGCACGGACCCGCGTTCGCGATCAGGGTTCTCTCACCCATGGGAGCGGAGCGCCAGCGTGAAGACGGCGAGAATGCCAGCGATCAGAAGGAGTGAAATCAGCGCCTGGGAAAGCATCACATGAATCCCAAGATCACGGCTCCGCAGAACAGGAAGGCCAGAGCCGCAACGAGGATCGCTTCGTTTTCATAAGAAATTTAGGACCTGATTCTCTGAATCATGCTGCCCTCCTAGTTTTATCGAAGTATACGCGCTTAGTAGACAAAAATATATGACTATCTCAAAACAGGTCTACTTCAGCATGATTGGAGCGATTGCGCGGGTTTTGCATCTGACCTAAACGGTCGGAAACATGGGAAACAGGTGGCTATCCTTCCCTGATCTCTTGGCTCTTGCATAGATGATGTGTCCAGCGGGTCCGATTGATGCACCTGGCAAGCAGGCAGCAGCCGCCCGATGTGTTGACCCGATGTGTTGATGAGAGGCACGGGTCTCGGTGTTCAATAGGGGGCGATCGCCCTGGGATGTGCCATAGACTCGAATGGCAAGCCTCCTCCAGCGCTTATGGCTAGAGTAGACTGCAAGTCTCTAACCAGAGTGACAGCGGAGGGCGCTGATGGACGAGGTAACGCAACTCGCTCGCCAATTGCTCGACAGCGGGGTAACACGGCTGTCTGAACGCGAGCAGCGGGTAATCCTCCATATTGCCAAGCGTTCGCATATAGCCCGAAATGTAAACAGTGTTCTCGAAGAACAGCAGACCTTGGGCGAACGCCTCGCGGATCGGGTCGCTCAATTTGGCGGCTCCTGGACCTTCATCACGATCTTCACGGGGATGCTCATCGCATGGGTTGTCGTGAACAGCCTTGCCTTGGCCCGCCTCGGCGGAGGCTTTGATCCATACCCTTACATTTTCCTGAACTTGATCCTGTCAATGGTCGCCGCGCTCCAAGCCCCTGTAATCCTGATGTCTCAGAACCGCCAGGCCGCCAGGGACCGGTTGGCCGCGAGCCTGGATTATGAGGTTAACCTGAAGGCCGAGGTTGAGATCATGGCCCTCCACGACAAGCTTGACCGCATTCGCGTCGAGCATCTCGAAGGCTTGCTTCACGATCAGACGCAGCGGGTTGAGGAGCTAGACAAGCTGGTGCGGGCAACCCTCGCCAAGCCACTCTCAAGCTGACCTGCACCGAATTTGATCTTTAGCGTCCCGGGTTGGGGTCAGCACAAGACCAATTATTGGCTCAATCGCTCCTGAGGAGCCGGATATTGGTGCGAGATCCACGAACCCCGTACTGCTGCTACCCTGCGTATCCACACGCTACGTTCTGGGTATCGTTACCAGCAGGGTTCCGGCTAATCGCTGAGAGCGCCGGGCTGCTACCTCCCAGTAAGTGCGCTCGGCGCCGGACGATGGATCGTCAAGGAGCGGAAAGGCGAATTCCTGATCCGTTCTACCTTAGCGTATCAATAGGCACAGATCTTGTTCCGCCCCCTATGACCTGCCGGAGCTGCCGTGGGAGGCTGTCGCCGGCCAGCTCGAGCAGATCACGATCAGCGTCCTGCGCTTCGATGCCCGGCTGGAAGCCTCCGGCCTGGCCGCCGGCTGGCAGTCCCGCTGCGACATGACCGAGGCTGTGCGGGCGCTGATCCTCGACGGCCACTTGGTCGATGTCGGCGACCTGGTGCTGCACGATGCCGGCATGGACGTGCGCCATCCCACCCGCGAGCTCACCCGCGCCGCCGCCGCCCTGCGGGCCCGGCGCACCGCCCTGGCCCGACCGGCCCCGTGGCCGCTCTCGATCGATGGTCTTGCGGCTCTGCGCGGCATCGGCCCCGTGCGCGGGGAGGGCGCTCACAAGCCAACAAGGGGCAAGCCGGATCCGGAAGATGACGAGGCCTATCCGCCCTTCGCCAATGATGCCGACCCATGGCGGGCGCATTTTGCCGAGATCGACGCTCTGCTCGAGCGCACCAGCCAGGTGCTCGCCGGCGAAACCCCGCTGCCGAAACGCCGCTCGCATCTGGTCTATGACCCCGATCAGGATGAGGCCGAGGCCGAGGACCTGTGGCTCGATGTGGTAAAGAGGACCTCGCACTGGCCCGCGATCGCCGCCGCGGCGGTGGCGTGGAATGCCTGGCTCGATCTCAACCTCTACACCCGCCTGCCGTGGCTCGGCCTGATCATGGCCGCCGCCATCCTGCGGGCGCGCGGCCTGACCTCCCATCTGCTGCCGCTCGCCGCTGGCTTCAAGCAATCGAAGTTGAGGCCGCAGGGCCGGGAAGGCGCGCGCGAGAAGCTGGAGGGCTTCTGCCAGGTGCTTGAGGAAGCGCTTGCCATCGCCAACCGGGATCTCGACCGGCTGATCCTTGCTCGTGAGCTGATGAGGCGCGTGACGGACAAGTGCCGCAGCAGCTCCAGGCTGCCGGAGCTGGTCGAGCTGTTCCTGTCGCGCCCGCTGGTGACGGTGCCGCTTGGCGCCAAGCTCTTGCAGGTCACGCCCAAGGCGATCGATCTGATGCTGGCCCAGCTCGGCGGCGCGCTGCCACGCGAACTCACCGGCCGCACCCGTTACCGCGCCCGGGGCATCGTCTAGGGGTGTGCAGGTCTGTGGAATTACAGCGCCAAGAAGAACAGACGCCGCGCCAAAGCCAGTCCATCGCTTGAAGCAGCGCGATCAAAGGAATTGGCGTCGCTCGTTGTCCTGACAAGTCGCGCGATCCTGAGGGCTGCCCTGTCAGGAAGGCTTTGTTGCACGGATGAGCGAGTTGGTAACCGGCACGGGGTGACATAGGAGGCCTGCGCCCTTTCAGTCGGATTTCTGCCGTGCCGTTCAAAGCCAATGCCGCTCGCCGTCACCGTATCCCTAAGCAGCGGCACCGGGTGACAAATTGGGCGGAGTACGACGCCAGCCTGCGTCAGAGGGGCAGTCTCACCGTTTGGTTTTCTGAGGAAGCGATCGCCGACTGGCGCGCGGAGCCCCGCACCACACGGGGCGGTCAGCCGCATTATTCGGCACTGGCGATCAGGACAGCCCTGACGCTCCGGGCAGTGTTCCGGTTGGCGCTGCGTCAGACGGAAGGCCTGATTGGCTCGATCCTTCAGCTCCTCGGTCTGGATCTGGCGGTGCCGGATCATTCGACCCTCAGCCGTCGCGCCGAGACCCTCGAGGTGCCAAGATCAATCTCACGCACCGGGCCGATGCATCTGTTGGTGGACAGCACAGGGCTGCGGCTGTGTGGATCCGGCGAATGGCTGGTCGAGAAGCATGGCACCCGCAGACGCCGATCTTGGCGCAAGCTGCACATCGGGATCGATGCAAGCACTGGGCAGATGCTCGCCTCAGAGCTGACGGCCCATGATGTCGAAGATGGCTCGCAGATCGAGGCGTTGCTCGACCAGATCTCCGG